>NZ_CALXEE010000028.1 GCF_944387245.1 uncultured Intestinimonas sp.
CGGCCCAACAGAAATATCTGTTGGGCCGTATTAAATAAAAGCATACGCAAAAAAACATCTTAGGCGTCCACAGGATAGGTTCCCCAAAAGACCTTGTCTGTTTCAAAGCGATCGATGGGCTCCTTTATCTTGTCCGGGTGGCCCAGAGCGGCCACACCCAAGGGCAGAATGTGGCTGGGAGCGGCCAGATCTGTCTGGACAGCCACGATACGTTTGGGGTCGGGGTGGACGCCGATCCATAGTCCGCCCAGCCCCATGTCAGCAGCCTCTACCAGGATATTTTCCATGGAGGCGGCACAGTCCTGGACCCACCAGGGATTGAGGGGGTCGACCTGAGCGGCCTGGCGCAGGTCGGCGCACACGGTGATGGCGACGGCGGCGGTTTTCAGGGCAAAGGCATTGGGGTGGACCTGGAGGAGGGTGGGCAGGCTGCCCTGGCCCTTGGAGACGAAAAAGAGGCGGTTCTGGCTGTTTTTGGCACAGGCTGCAGCCATGCCGGCCCGGAGCAGCCGTTCAATCTGGGCGTCGGTGAGGGGCTCGCTGGTAAATTTGCGGATACTGCGGCGATTGAAAATAGCGTCCATGATGTACCTCCCGCTTTTTAAAAGGCCCCATCAGCGCGATCCTGATGGGGCCAAAATCAAAAAAGATAAGGTCAGTTCTTCAGACTCTGCATGGGGGCGGGGATGCGGCCGGCCCACGGAGACAGGTCCCCGTGGGGACCCAAAGGTGACTCACATGCTCGGCGGAAGTGAATTCCGCCTGCGCCAAGGTCTTGCTCCGCAAGACGCTTGTACGCGCCTGACGGCGCGCCCCATCTGGGGATGGGGACCCGGGCCGGCCGCCCGGAATCAGTTCTTCAGACTCTGCATGGGGGCGGGAATGCGGCCGCCCCGCTGGATGAAATCGGCGCTGCCAAAGGGGTGGACGGGCATGACGGGGGCGGAGCCCAGCAGACCGCCGAACTCCACCGTGTCCCCCACCACCTTGCCGGGGGCGGGGATGATGCGCACGGCGGTGGTCTTGGAGTTGACCATGCCGATGGCGGCCTCGTCGGCAATGATGGCGGAAATGGTCTCGGCGGTGGTGCCGCCGGGGACGGCGATCATGTCCAGGCCCACGGAGCAGACGCAGGTCATGGCTTCCAGCTTGTCCAGGTGGAGGGCGCCGGAGGCGGCGGCCGCGATCATGCCCTCGTCCTCGGAGACGGGGATGAAGGCGCCGGACAGGCCGCCCACGTGGGAGGAGGCCATGACGCCGCCCTTCTTGACGGCGTCGTTGAGGAGGGCCAGAGCCGCGGTGGTGCCGTGGGTGCCGCAGACCTCCAGGCCCATCTCCTCCAGGATGCGGGCCACCGAGTCACCGATGGCAGGGGTTGGCGCCAGGGAGAGATCCACGATACCGAAGGGCACGTCCAGACGGCGGGAGGCCTCCTGGGCCACCAGCTGGCCCATGCGGGTAATGCGGAAGGCGGTCTTTTTGATGGTCTCGGCCACTACGTCGAAGGGCTGGCCCTTGACCTTCTCCAGGGCGTGACAGACCACGCCGGGGCCGGAGACGCCCACGTTGATGACGCAGTCGCCCTCACCCACGCCGTGGAAGGCGCCGGCCATGAAGGGGTTGTCCTCCACGGCGTTGCAGAAGACCACCAGCTTGGCACAGCCAAAGCCGCCCCGTTCGGCGGTGCGCTCCGCAGCCGCCTTGATGGTGCGGCCCATGAGAGCCACAGCGTCCATGTTGATGCCGGCCTTGGTGGAGCCCACGTTTACCGAGGAGCACACCAGGTCGGTGGTGGCCAGGGCCTCGGGGATGGCCTCGATGAGCTTGCGGTCACCGGCGGTGAGGCCCTTCTGTACCAGGGCGGAGAAGCCGCCGATGAAGTTGACGCCGGTGTTCTTGGCCGCCTTGTCCAGGGCTACGGCAAAGGGGACGTAGTCATTGGTCACGGAGGCCCCCGCCACCAGGGCGATGGGGGTGACGGAGATGCGCTTGTTGACGATCGGGATACCGAACTCCCGCTCGATAGACTCGCCGGTAAAGACCAGCTTTTCCGCCCGGCGGCAGATCTTGTCGTAGATCTTGCGGCAGGCGGTCTCGGCGTCGGGATCGGCGCAGTCCAGCAGGGAGATGCCCATGGTGATGGTGCGGATGTCCAGGTGCTGCTGGTCGATCATGCTGATGGTATCCAGGATCTCTTTGCTGTTGAGCATGGCCGGGACACCTCCTTAAATCTTGTGCATGGCGTCAAAAATATCCTCGCGCTGGACCTTGATGGACAGACCCCGCTTGGAGCCCTCATTCTCCAGCAGAGTGGACAGCACGGTGAAGGGCAGCTTGCAGGCGGAGACGTCCACCAGCATGGTCATGGTGAAGAACTCCCGCAGGATGGTCTGGCTGATATCCAGCACGTTGACGTTGTTGTCGGCCAGCAGGGTGCATACGGCGGCGATGATGCCCACCTGGTCCTTGCCCAGAACGGTGACGATGGCTTTCATGAACGATCAGTTCCTTTCAAGAAATAAAGGGTGGCCCTCACTGGAGCTCATCCAGCGTCAGGCTGAAGCCGGGGAGGAAGTGCTCGAGGAAGTAGGCCACCTCTGGGCGGGAGGAATCTTCCAGAACGTGATAGGTCTGTTCCGCCGCCTGGCGGAACTCGGTGTTGCCGGCTTTGACCTCCTCCACGCACTTGATGTAGGCGGAGAGCTTGTCGGCGGCCTTGACCAGGGCGTGGTACTCGCTCTCCGGGTCCTCCAAAAGGAGGGGCTCATAGGAGGGACGAAGGGCCTCCGGCAGCATGGACAGCAGCCGACGGGCGGAGACCTCCTCCACCTCCCGGTAGGCTTCCCGGATCTCCGGGTTATAGTACTTGACCGGTGTGGGCAGGTCTCCGGTGAGGATCTCGGGGGCGTCGTGGTAGAGGGCCAGCACGGCGGCGTGCTCCGGGTCCAGATCCCCGCCGAAGAGGTCCCGGCGGATGACCGCCAGGGCGTGGGCCAGGACGGCCACCATGTGGGAGTGCTCCTGGATGTTTTCCTGGAAGGTGTTGCGCATGAGGCCCCAGCGGCCGATGTAGCGCATCCGGGAGATGAGGGCGAAAAAGTTGTGGGACATGGTCACTTGACCAGGAATTTCTGGATAGCGCCCTTGAAAATGTCGGCCTGGGCCTGGGAGCCCTGGACCTGGACCTGGATGGGTTCGGAGAGATCGATGGAGAAAAGTCCCATGATGGACTTGCCGTCCACCAGATAGCGGCCGCAGATCACGTCCACGTCGCAGTCCAGTCGGCTGGCGGCGTCCACAAAAGCCTTGATGTCACTGACGGAAGTGAGCTGGATAGGAAAGCTGGTCATTGTGGTTCCTCCCCATGTGTGTTATGATGATTATAGGCTCATTATAATGAGGTAGGCGGGAAAAAACAATGAAGAACCCGTGAACCTCTATATTTTTGGCCATTTCAACCAGAAATCGGGGCGGAATCCGCCCCTTTTGTTGAGGTATTACTATGAAGATCGCCATTTACACCCTGGGCTGCAAAGTCAACCAATATGAGACCCAGGCCATGGAGGCCGAACTGCTTACCCGGGGGTATGAGCTGGTCCCCTTTGAGACCCGGGCGGATGCCTACATCATCAACACCTGCACCGTCACGGCGGTCAGCGACAAAAAATCCCGGCAGGTCATTCGCAGGGCCAGAAAAGAGAATCCCGACGCCGTCATCGGGGTGTGCGGCTGCTACGCACAGACGGCACCGGAAGCGGTGAAGGAGCTGGAGGTGGACCTCATCTCGGGGACCGCCGGGCGGATGGCCTTCCTGGACGATCTGGAGGCCGCCCTGGAGGACTGCCGGGCCGCCCATCTGGCCGGGGAGGGTCCCCGGATGACGGTGGACGACGCCCTGCGCCGGAGGACCTTCGAGGTGCTGCCCGCCGGCGGCCTGGAGGGCCGCACCCGGGCCATGCTGAAGGTGGAGGACGGCTGCGTCAACTTCTGTTCCTACTGCATCATCCCCTATGCCAGAGGTCCCATCCGCTCCCTCTCCATCCCCGAGGCGGAGGAACAGTGCCGGCGGCTGGGGCAGGAGGGCTATCGGGAGGTGGTCCTCACCGGCATCGAGATCTCCTCCTGGGGGGCCGAGCGCCGGGACGGGACGGGGCTCATCGACCTCGTCGAGGCGGTGTGCCACGCCCTGCCTGCGGGGACTCGGGTGCGGCTTGGCTCCCTGGAGCCCCGGACCATCACGGCCGACTTCTGTCGCCGGGCGGCGGCCCTGACGAACCTGTGTCCCCACTTCCACCTGTCCATGCAGTCGGGCTGTGACAGTGTTTTGCAGCGGATGAACCGAAAATATGATACCGGTCGGTATTATGAGAGCATTAAATTACTGAGAGAATACTTTGACCGGCCTGGAATCACCACTGATCTCATCGTGGGCTTTCCCGGGGAGACCGAGGAGGAGTTCCAGGCCACCCTGGCCTTTGTGGAGAAGTGCGCCTTCTCGGCCATGCACATCTTCCCCTACTCCCGGCGCACCGGTACTCCGGCGGCCAGGATGCCGGACCAGATTCCCAACGCCGTGAAGGAGGACCGGGCCCACCGGGCCGGTGCCCTGGCCCGGCGGCTGGAGGAGACCTACCTGGACAGCTGGGTGGGGGAGACCCTGCCCGTCCTCTTTGAGGAGGAGAAGGAGGGACTCTGGCGGGGACACGCCCCCAACTATGTGGAGGTGTTTGTGCGGGGAGAGAACCTGCACAATGTGGAGCGGCCGGTGAAGATACTTCGCCGGGAGGAAGGCGGCCTCAAGGGAGAACTCTGAACCCCTCAGCCCTGCCGGGACAGAAGGAGGCTCTTCCAGCGCTCCAGCCGCTCACGGGGAAGGAGATAGTTGATGATCATGGAGACCACCACGCCCACGCCGGTATCCACCATGCGGTTGAGGGCGTAGCTCACGTAGGTCTCCACCGGGGTGTTGAAGAGGATGATACATAGTACCACGCTTCCAGGCTGTACCGCTGTGGGCCAGCGGAACATCTGGGCCAGACAGATGAGGACCACCACGCCCACGAAGGTGAGGGGGATGAGGAGGACTCTCTGATCCCCGGGCGGGTCCATGAGCAGGTAGAGCCAGAAAAGGCCCATCCCCAGAAATCCGCCGATGATGGTGCCGATGAGGCGGTTGCCCCCCTGCTGCCAGGAGTGGCCCATGTCGTTGCCCATGCCGTACACCGCGCCGATGCAGGCAAAGGTGGGGTTGCGGTCAATGAGGTAGTAGATGGCTGCGCACAGAGCCGCGGAGAAGGCTGACTTCAGGTTCCGAAGACCGATGCCGGGGAAGTGTGGGTGTGGATGCCCATCCATGAGGGTTCGCCCCCAAAAGTATTTTTGTGTCGACATTATACCATACTGTATGAAAAAATCCAGGCCATATTGAAATATTTAGGAGGAAATCCGGTGAGCTACGCCGATCAGATTTTTATCGATAACTGCAAGGACATTCTGGCCCATGGGACGTGGGATACGGACCTGCCGGTGCGTCCCCGCTGGGAGGACGGCACCCCGGCCCATACCATCAAGTGTTTTGGGATCGTCAACCGCTATGATCTGCGGGCGGAGTTTCCTGTACAGACCATTCGAAAGATGGCCTTCAAGAGCGCATTGGACGAGCTTCTCTGGATCTGGCAGAAGAAGTCCAACAACATCCACGACCTCAAAAGCCATATCTGGGACGCCTGGGCCGACGAGAGCGGCTCGATCGGCAAGGCCTACGGCTACCAGCTGGGTGTGAAGCACCAGTATAAGGAGGGGTGGTTCGACCAGGTGGACCGGGTGCTCTACGACCTGAAGCACGACCCCGCCTCCCGGCGCATCCTCACCAACCTCTACAATCACCACGACCTCCACGAGATGGCCCTCTACCCCTGCGCCTATTCCATGACCTTCAACGTCACGGGGCGTACCCTCAACGCCATCCTGAACCAGCGCAGCCAGGATATGCTCACCGCCAACGGCTGGAACGTGATGCAGTACGCCGCCCTGGTTCACATGCTGGCCCGGGTGTCGGGCCTGGAGGCGGGGGAGCTGGTCCACGTCATCGCCGACGCCCACATCTATGACCGTCATGTGCCCATGGTGGAGGAGATCATCGCCCGCAAGCCCTACGATGCCCCCAAGCTGTGGATGGACCCGTCGGTCACCGACTTTTACGACTTTACCACCGAAAGCTTCCGCCTGGAGGGCTATGAGGCCTGGCCCCTGGCGGCAAAGATCCCGGTGGCAGTCTGAGGAGGGAGCGCCGTGAACATCCTGATCTCGGCTTGCCTGCTGGGCCTGCCCTGTCGGTACGACGGCACCGGCAAGCAGTGGGAGGGAGCGGCCGCCCTGAAGGCCGCCGGGCACCATCTGGTCCCCGTCTGTCCAGAACAGCTTGGAGGCCTCCCCACCCCGCGCCCTCCCGCCGAGCGGGTGGAGGAAAAGGTCCGTACCAAGAACGGGGCGGATGTGACGGAGCCTTACCGCCTGGGGGCGGAGGGGGCCGTGGCCCTGGCCCGCCTGCTGGACTGTTCCTGCGCTGTGCTCAAGGCCCGCAGCCCCTCTTGCGGCAGCGGCACCATCTATGACGGCACCTTCACCGGTACCCGGGTGCCCGGGGACGGGGTGGCCGCCGCCGCCCTAAAAGCCTCTGGAGTGGCTGTCTTTACCGAGGAGGAGGGAATGGCCCTGGAAGGCTTCCTCCGGGGCGGACACTGGAAAGCCATCGTGGCCGCCGACCAAGCATGGGGAATCGGCAAAGACGGCAACCAGCCCTGCTATATCCCGGCCGACCTGAAGCGCTTCAAGGCCCTCACCACCGGCCACGCCGTCATTCTGGGCCGGAAAACACTGGCCACCTTCCCCGGTGGACGCCCCCTGCCGGGACGGCGGAACCTGATCCTCTCCCGGGACCCGGACTTTGCCCCGGAAGGGGCGGAGGTTTTCCGGGATGTGGAGGCCCTCCGGGCCGCCGCGCCGGAGGACGCCTTCGTCATCGGCGGCGGCACCGTCTATGAGCAGCTTCTCCCCTGGTGCGACACGGTTTACGTCACCCGCCTGGGGCGGACCTTCCCCGCCGACACCCGTTTCCCCGACCTGGACAACCATCCGGACTGGCGCCTGGCCGAGACCGAAGGGCCCTATGACCACCAGGGCCTCGCCTTTCGCTACGACACCTACCGCCGGACCTGGAATCCGTAAACAAACGCCCCGTGAGCATGCTCACGGGGCGTTCTTGTGGGAAAATGACTTGGGCAGGAACGCAGAGAGGGGGAACGTTCCGTAAGCCGAAGATAGAATCAGGCCTTGCAGGGGGTCTCCTGCTGGATGCAGATGTGGTGGCCGCTATACTGACCGGGGACGGCGGCGGACTGCTGCTTGGCTGCGGCCAGAAGCTTGGAGAAGGAGATGCCGGTGTCATAGCCCATCTCGTTGAGCATCCACACCAGGTCCTCGGTGGAGAGGTTGCCGGAGGCGCCGGGGGCGAAGGGGCAGCCGCCCAGACCACCCAGGGCGGACTGGACCTTGGTGAGGCCCAGGTCGATGGCGGTCAGGGTATTGACCATGCCCAGGCCCCGGGTGTCGTGGAAGTGGACCATAAGCTCCAGGTGGGGATAGGCCGCCTGGATGGCAGTGATGAGGCGGCGGACCTGGGCGGGGTCGGCGATGCCGATGGTGTCGCACAGGCAGCAGGTCTTCATGCCGGCGTCCACATAGTCCTTCAAGAACTCCACCGCCCGCTCCGGCTCCTCGTACTTGCCCTCAAAGGGGCAGCCGAAGGCGGTGGCCAGGTCCACGATGATGTCCAGGTCGGGGAGCTCCCGGCGGATCTCCTGATAGGCCTCCAGAGACTGCTCATGGGTGCGGTTGATGTTGGCCTTGTTGTGGCTCTTGCTCAGGGAGACCACATAGCACACCTTCCGCAGGTCCAGGGCGTAGGCGTTCTGGGCGCCCCGGAGGTTGGGGACCAGGGCGAAGAGGTCGGCGTCGGGGTGCTTGGCCAGGGCGGCGCGGGTGACCTCGGCGGAGTCGGCCAGCTGGGGGATGGCCTTGGGGCTGACAAAGGAGGTAAACTCCATGTGACGCACACCGGCGTCGATGAGGGCGTCGATGACGGTCATCTTCTCTTCTGTGGAAATGAGGCAGCAGTCGGATTTGACGCTCTGGAACCCGTCGCGGGGGCCCACTTCAATGATCTCAATTTTTTTCTTCATGTATATGCTCCTTATGTTTGAAACGGCCCCCGGCGGCGGTATCCGCCGGGGGCTGGGAAAAGGTAATGTAGTGGATCAGATGACGCCCTTGGCCTTCCAGGCGTCCAGCTGGGCCTGGTCGGCGCCCAGGAACTGACCAAAGATCTCCACGTTGTCCTCGCCCAGCAGAGGCGCGGCCTTGCGGGGGTAGGACTTGGTACGGGTGAGCTTCTGGGCCATGGCGGTGATGTGGAGCTTGCCGATGCCGGGCTGGTCGATCTCGGGGAACATCTCCCGGGCGCCGGCGATCTGGGGGTCCACCACCATGCGGTCGATGGTATTCACCGGGCAGGCGGGGCAGCCGGCGCCGTTGAGGAGGCTGTCCACCTCGTCAATGGTGTGCTGCTGGGTCCAGGCCGAGACGATCTCGCGCATGGCCTCGTGGTTGGCCACCCGGTCCCTGACCTCCAGAAAACGGGGATCGGTCTTGAGCTCGGGCTGGCCCATGACGTCGCAGAGGATGCCGTAGAGCTTGTTGTTGCCGGCGGCAATGATGACGTTGCCGTCCTTGGCGGGGAAGGAGTCGTAGGGATAGGTGGACTCGTAGCGGTTGCCGATGCGCTGGGGCACACGGCCGGTGGCCTGGTAAATCATGGTGATGTTCTCCATGGCGGAGGCCACGGAGTCCACCAGGGCCACGTCGATCTTCTCACCAAGGCCGGTTTTCTGCCGGTTGATGAGTGCGGCCAGCACGCCGATGGTCAGGTTCAGGCCACCCAGCACGTCGCCCATGGGGGTGCCCACGCGGGTGGGCTGGCCGCCGGGCCAGCCGGTGGTGCTCATCAGGCCGCCCATGGCCTGACCCACGATGTCGTAGCCCGCCCGCTTGCTGAGGGGGCCGGTGTGGCCGAAGCCGGAGACAGCGCCGTAGATGATGGCGGGGTTGACCTCTTTGAGCACGTCATAGCCCAGGCCCAGCTTCTCCATGGTGCCGGGACGGTAGTTCTCCAGAACCACGTCGGCCTTTTTGACCATCTCTTTAAAAATATCCTTGGCCTCGGGCTCCTTCAGATTGAGGGTGCAGCCCAGCTTGCTGCGGTTGAAGTTGGCATAATAAACGCTGTTGTCGTTGATGAAGGGGCCCATGCTGCGGCTGTCGTCGCCGCCCTTGGGGTTCTCCACCTTGATGACGGTGGCGCCCATGTCGGCCATCAGCGCGCCGCAATAGGGGCCGGCCAGCACCCGGGTCAGGTCCAGGACCACGACACCCTCCAGAAGTCCGTTCTTGTTATCCATAAAAAGACACCTCATTTCAAAATGCTGCGTATCAGAAAGAAAGCTGCGAAAACAGGGGCAGTGAATTTACAGGATGCTGTAAAGGCCCAGCAGGGCGGCCACCACGATGATGGCCAGCATCAGGGCGGAGACGATGAACAGGCGGATAAAGAGTTTGTTTTCCTTCTCCTTGGTGAACTCTGGGTCGGTGGCGTTGGCTGCCAGGATCAGTCCGCCGCCGGTGGAGGCGGGGCTCAGACCGGCGAAGGCTGCGGTCAGGCACATGATGCTGATGAGGCCGTTGGGGGAGACGCCGACGGTGGCGGCGATGTCGCCCACAGTGGGCACCAGAGTGGGCCACACCACGCCGATGGCGGAGCTGAACCAGGACATGATGCCGGCGCTGAGGCCCTGGATGGCCACAGCGGTACGGGGGGTCATGATGGAGGCCAGACCGGTGGACATGAGATCCACGCCGCCCACGGAGATCACGACCTGCATGAGCATACCGACGCCGGTGACCATGAGCAGGGTGGACCAGGAGATGGCGCTGAAGACCTTCTTCTCATCGGCGGCCCGGATGGCGATGAGGACGATGCCGGCGGCGAAGGAGATAAGGCCCACGTTGCGCTGGAAGAAGGCACAAGCGATGATGACCACCAGGAAGGCCAGCAGGGTGCAGATCTGATCCCGGCTGAAGGGCGGCAGCTGCTCCTGCATGCCGTCGGCCTTGCCGTGGACCTTGTAGCCCTTGAAGAAGAAAAAGGCGACCACGGCCAGTACCAGGGTGGTGACGGTGGCGTAGATGAGGACGGCGCCCTGGTAGCCGGTGATGCCCTGGGGTTCGGCCAGGGAGCGGATGAGGACCGACTCGGGGGTGATGGGAGAGAAGCGGCCGGCGAAGGAGCCGATCTCACCGATGACCGCCAGCATGACGGAGTCATATCCGGTGGACTTGCCCAGGGGCAGGGAGAGGGCGGAGACAATGCCCAGGGCGGGGACGCAGCCCGGGCCGATGGCGGCGATGCCGTAGCCGATGATATAGATGAGGATGGGCGCCACGATGGCATGTCCGCCGGACAGGCGGAGGAACTTCTTGGAGAGAAGCTCCAGGGAGCCGTTGGTGATGCCCACCGCGCAAAGGAAGGACACGCCCAGCAGCATGACGAAGGTGCTGGAGCTGAAGCCGCTGATGATGGTGGTATCGCTCTCTCCGATCAGGGAACCGAAGATGGTCACGGCCAGAACGGCCAGCAGACCGACGTTGATCTTGCGGAAAAATCCGATCAGGATCACCGCGATCAGAACGAGCAAGGAAATCAATGCCAAATCCATATGGTTTTCCTCCTTGATGGTATGCGCGGCAGCGGTGGCCTTTCGCTGCCGCCCGTGGGCCGGACTTGCGTCGGCCATTGGGTCTGGATCCATTCTGCCCGGATATAAGAGCAAGAAGGATGCCAACTTTCTCGGGCTTTATTTTGCAGCTGTTTTTTAGAGATTGTTTGCACATTCTGTGTATTTTTTGTTACCAGTAACACAGAGAAGGTAAAGAAAAAACAGTGTATCGCACCGAATGTATCATTACGATGCGATACACTGTTTTATTTTGAGACAATAGCTGGGCTACCCCTTTTTCAATTTACGGTAGAGGGTCGCCCGGCTGATATGAAGCTCCTGGGCGGTGCGGGAGATGTTCCCACCGTTGCGGGTCAGTGCGCTCTGGATGTAGGCTCGCTCCACATCGGCCAGCTCCTCGCCCCCGGCGGGGGCCTCGCCGGTTGTGACGGGACGCTGGTCCCGGGGCGTCATCCGAGAAAGCAGGTCCAGTATCTTCTCCTCGGGAAGGGACTGCTTTTGCAGAAGGTAGATCCGCTCCACCAGGTTGGTGAGCTCCCGTACATTGCCGGGCCAGGCGTAGCCGCGGTAGTGCTCCAGAATGCGGCGGAAGACCTGGCGCTCCTCCTGCGTCCGGTCGGGGACGATGCGGTCGTAGATGGAGTCGGCGATCTGGAGAAAGTCGTCCTCCCGGTCCCGCAGGGGCGGGATGTTCACTGTCAGTACGTTGAGGCGGTAATAGAGGTCCCGGCGGAAAGAGCCCTCCTCCACCCCGCGCATGAGGTCCCGGTTGGTAGCGCCGATGACCCGGATGTCCACCGGGATCACCGTGTCGCCGCCCACCCGGCGCACCTCCTTCTCCTGGAGGACCCGGAGAAACTGGGCCTGGAATTCCAGAGGGAGCTCGCCGATCTCATCCAGGAAGATGGTACCGCCGTGGGCCATTTCGAAGAGACCGGGCTTGCCGCCCCGCTTGGCGCCGGTGAAGGAGCTGTCTGCATAGCCGAAGAGTTCGGACTCCAGCAGGCTTTTGGAGAGGGCGGTACAGTTGACGGCCACGAAGGGCCCGTCCCGCCGGGGGCTGGCGTTGTGAATGCTCTGGGCGAACATCTCTTTGCCGGTGCCCGTCTCCCCGTAGAGCATGACGGTGAAGGGGGCGTCGGCAAAGCGCTGGGCCATCTCCTTGGCGGCCAGCAGGGCGGGGGAGGTGCCCACGATGTCGGAGAGCCGGTACTTGGCCAGCAGTCCCTTTTCATGGAGCTTGATACGCACGTTGCGCTCGGTGCTCTGGATGGATTTGATGTCCTGGAAGGTGGCCACCACCCCCTGGATCTTGTCGTTGACGATGATGGGGACCCGGTTGGTGGAGACCAGGGTGCCGCCGATGGTCATGAGCTGGTCGGTCTCCATGGTGCCGCTGCGGAGGACTGCCGTCATGTGGGTATTGGGCAGTACCTGCCCGATGGGCTTGCCGATGAAAGGGGCCTGGGACGGGCCGAGCAGCCGCTCGGCCACCTGGTTGGTGACCTCCACCCGGCCCTGGGCGTCCACGGCGATGATGGCGTCATGGGTATAGTTGAGGATGTTCTGATAGCGCTCCAGCTGGATCTGGAGGGCCTCCTGCTTCCGGGCGTTCTCCCGCTGGAGCTCGCAGAGCTGACAGGCGTTCTCGATGGCCTGGGAGACGGCGATGTCCGAGCTCTCCATGAGCACATAGGGGAGACCGGCCTCTTTGGCGTAGCCGGCGGAGACGATGCCGCCAATGCCCCACACCGCGCCGTCGGCCGCGGCCTGCTGGACACAGGCCCGGCAGGAGGCGGTGTCAGAAAACTGATAGTGGCGCATCTGAATATTCATAAGGTAGCAGATGGTTTTCAGCTCATCGCTGGGTGGCTCGTAGGCGAAAAAGGCGATGGGGCCGCGAACGTTCTGCACCTGCTGGATGGCCGGAATGTAGTCGGAGGCCACCACCGGGATGTTGACCACCGGGGTGTGCAGGGTACGTTGTATGAGTTCCCGGGTGACGCCCCGGCTGATGAAGATCCAGGTGCCCTGCTCCATCATTTTTCGGGCCCATTCCGCGGCATCTTCCAGCACCGCCGTGTGGACGGGAATGGACAGGTCGCGCTTCTGGATGATAGCGGCGGCACGTCGGGCCAGCATGTCCGTGGGGGCGATAAAGCAGATCTCACTGCGCGCTTGTGTCATGGCAGTCTCCTTTTTGTGAACATCTGAGTGCGGCCGGCGGATGCCGGTCCTGGTTTGAGCAGACCATATTGTAGCGGAACCGGCGGAAAAAAGCAATTGCCCTAAAAATGCGGTGCCGCCCCAGGAGGGCGGCACCGACAGAATGGTCAGGGGCGAACACCCATGGCCTCCAGCAGCTCTTCCAGCAGCCTGTTCTGGCGCCGGAGGAGGGAGACCACCTCCCGGCAGGTGGGGCAGGTCCCGGCGTGCTGGCCAGGGTGGCAGACCCGGGTAGGGGTGTCGGCCAGAGCTGCCCGACGGGCTGCGGCGGCCTGCACACAGGCCAACTCCGCCGCCTGCCGCTGCCGCGCCTGACAGTGGGGACAGTGGTTGTGATATCCCATCCTGGAGATCCCTCCTTTCCTCCTCATCTTATGTTCGGGATTGACTTTGGTCCATGCAGGGGGTAAAATCTGAAAGTGTCTGAAATGAGACAGAAAGTGGGGCGAGGGAATGGCAGAGGACTGGAGTGGAGAGCAACTGGCCGCCCTGGCCCGGACAGAGCTCTTTCGGGAGGTGCCGGAGGAGCGGCTCCGCCGGGCGGCGGAGGACCCGGACTGCCTGCGGGAGCGATTTCCCAAAGGGACGGTCATTTACAGCCCCAGCCGGTTCCGCCGGTGCCTGGGGGTCTTTCTCTCCGGCAGGGCCAGGGTCACCAAAGGGGCTCTGGTCATGAGCACCCTGGAGCGTGGGGCCTTCTTCGGTGCGGCGGCCCTCTTCCACCGACGGGACCGCTACGAGACCACCATCACCGCTCTCACCCCCTGCACCGTGGCCTTCTTCCCGGAGGAGCTGGTGGCCGCACTGTTGGACGACTGTCCGGCTTTCCGCCGGAGCTACATCGCCTACCTCTCCGAGCGCATCCACTTCCTGAGCCGGAAGGTGGAGGGCCTCACCGCCCCCAAGGTCACGGGAAAACTCGCCCGCTGGCTGCTGGAATCGGAGCGGGAGGAGGTCTCCTGCCCTGCCACCGAGCTCTCCCGCCGTCTGGACGTGAGCCGCGCCTCCCTCTACCGCGCCTTTGAGGAGCTGGAGGGGGCGGGGGCCATCCGCCGGGCGGGAAAGACCATCGTCATCCTGGACCGGAGGGTCCTGGAGATACAGAATGGAGGAACTTAGCATGAAAAGAAAACTGCTCGCCCTCACCATGGCCCTGCTGATGCTGGGCGGCGTCCTGGCCGGCTGCGGCCAGAAGAGCGCCGAGACCAGCCCTGCGCCGGAGACCGCCGCCCCTGAGACCAGCGCCCCGGTGGAGACCACCGCCCAGCCCACCCAGGAGACGGGCGATACCGTCCGCTTCGCCGTCCTCAACGGTCCCACCGGCGTGGGCGCCGCCAAGCTCATGGCGGACAGCGACGCCGGCACCACCGCCAACAGCTATAATGTGGAGGTATTCACCGCCAACGACCAGGTGGCCGCCGGCCTCACCAACGGTGAGATCGATATCGCCGCCGTGGCCTCCAACGTGGCCGCCAGCCTTTACAACAAGACCGATGGCGGCATCCAGATGCTGGCCGTCAGCGGCCTGGGCGTCCTCTACATCCTGGAGAACGGCGACACCGTCCACTCCATGGCCGATCTGGCCGGCCGTACCCTCTACGCCACCGGCCAGGGCGCCAACCCGGAGTACGTCCTCAACTACCTCCTCACCGAAAACGGGGTGGACCCCGCCGATGTGGACATCCAGTGGAAGACCGGCGACGAGATCACCACCCTGATGGTCAGCGGTGAGGCCGATCTGTGCATGCTGCCCGTCCCTGCTGCCACCGCCGTGCAGCTCAAGAACGCCGACGTCCGGGAGGCCCTGGACCTGTCCGCCCAGTGGGACAATCTCCAGAACGGCAGCCGTCTCACCATGACCACCATCGTGGCCCGGACCGACTTCATTCAGGAGAATCCCCAGGCTGTGGAGAACTTCCTGAACGATTATGCCGCCTCGGTGGAGTTCATGAATGACCCGGACAATCTGACCCTCTCCAGCGACGAGAACCCGGCCCAGCTGGTGGCCAGCTATGGCATCACCGCCAACGCCCAGATCGCCGAGGCCGCCATCCCCAAGTGTGCTCTGGTGTGCATTACCGGCGCCTCTGACATGCGCAGCGCCATCCAGGGCTACTATGAGGTCCTCTATCAGGCCAATCCCGACTCCATCGGCGGGGGCATCCCTGACGACGCCTTCTACTACGAGGGGTGAACGAGAGGCTGACTGCCGCTCCTGCCAAAGGCTGGCGGGAGCGGCTTTTGCCCATCCTGTTCTGGCTGCTGGTGTGGGAGTGCGCCGCCCTGTGCGCCGGGCACCGTAGCCTGAGTACAGCCTGGACGGCCTGGCGGCAGACCGGAGACCCTTCGGGCCTCCTCACCTGCCTGTGGGAGGGCCAGGCCTTCATCCTGCCGGCGCCCCCCAGGGTGGCCCAGGAGCTGCTGGAGCTGGTGGGGACGGCGGACTTCTGGCGGACGGCGGCGACCTCCCTGTGCCGGGTCTTTGCCGGCGCCGCCGCGGGGGTGGGACTGGGTACCGTCCTGGCCGCCCTCACTGCTGTTTCCCGGTGGGCCCGTCTCCTCTTCGCGCCGGCGGTGAAGGTGGTCCGGGCCGCCCCGGTGGCCTCCTTTATTATATTGGTGTTGCTGTGGGCCGACCGGAACTGGGTGCCTGCCATCATTGCAGCCCTCATGGTCCTCCCCGTGGTGTGGGGCAACGTGGTCCAGGGGGTGGACAGCACCGACGCCCAGCTGCTGGAGCTCTCCCGGGCCTACGGCTTTCCCCGCCGGCGCACCCTGACCCTGGTGTATGTGCCCTCGGTGCTGCCCTACTTCGCTGCCGCCTGCCGCACCAGCCTGGGCCTGGCCTGGAAGGCGGGGGTGGCCGCCGAGGTACTGTGCCTGCCCAAACTGGCCATCGGCACCCAGGTGAGCAACGCCAAGACCTATCTGGAGACCCCAGCCCTCTTCGCCTGGACCTTGACCGTGCTTTTTCTAAGCTTTGCGCTGGAGGGGGTCCTGGGGCGGCTGCTGGGCCGGCTGGAGCGGGGGAAGGGAGGGAAGGACCATGCTGGAGATCCGTGAACTGACGGTGTCCTACGGAGAGAAGCTGGTCTTGGACCGGTTTTCCCTGACCGTGCCGGCGGAGGGGGTCACCGCCCTGGCCGGACCCTCCGGCTGCGGCAAGACCACTCTGCTGCGGACCCTGACGGGGCTGGAGCGCCCCTCCTCCGGGGCCTTCACCGGCCTGGAGCCGTCCGAGGCCGTCCTCCTCTTCCAGGAAAACCGCCTCTTCCCCTGGAGGACGGCGGAGCAGCACATCACCGACGTGCTGCCCCGGCCGGACCGGGAAACCGCACGGCGGTGGCTGGCGGCGGCGGGGCTGGAGGGCGAGGAGGGGACCTATCCCGCCGCCCTCTCCGGCGGCATGGCCCGACGGCTGGCCCTGGTCCGGGCCCTGGTCCTGGCGGAGGTCCGCCGGGGGTGGGTGCTGCTGGACGAGCCCTTTGCCGGGGTGGACCCGGCCCGGACGGAGTCCCTCATGGAGGCGGTGTACGGCCTGGGGCTCCCCGTGCTGCTGTGCGCCCATGAAGCCCACACCGTGGCCCTGGCCACCCGTCGGGTGGACCTGGACGGCCCCCCTTTGCGCGTCATAGCGGAGCCCCGGGCCTGACCGCCCGGGGCCCTCCTTTTCAAGGGGAAAAGCCCCTGTATTTTCGAGATTTCCCGGTAAAAATCTTGCAATCAGGCTATCCATATGGTATACTGCCTATACTAGCAGTGTACGTATCCGTCAAGAGTGGGGTCCGCCCCGCTCTTTCTTATTGAAAAAAACGGATCTGTAAGTATCTGGAAAAGCACGTCAGGGGGGACGAAATATGGCGAAAGTGACCGAACTCACGGCGGGGCTGGCGGCGCCCATCGTGGAGGCTGCCGGATGCTCGCTCTGGGATGTGGAGTACGTAAAGGAAGCGGGGGAGTGGTTCCTCCGGGTCTACATCGACAAGGTGGGCGGGGTGTCCATCAACGACTGTGAGGCGGTGAGCCGTCCCCTCAGCGACGCCCTGGACGAGGCCGACCCCATCGAGGGGAGTTATACCCTGGAGGTGTCCTCCGCCGGTGCCGACCGGGTGCTCAAGAAGCCGGAGCACTTCGCTGCTTTCCAGGGCAGCGAGGTGGACGTGAAGCTCTATCGGGCCCGGGAGGGGCGCAAGGAGCTCACCGGTGTGCTCAAGGGCTATGACAACGGGGATGTGACCGTGGAGCTCCCCGGCGGAGACGCCACTTTGGAGAAGAAAGACGTTGCTCAGGTGCGGCTGCACGTGAGCTTTTAAGGGAGAGTAACGAAATGCCGAGAAAGAACGCGAAAAAGACCAACAGCAGCGAGAACGACGGCCAGGAGTTTTTCGCCGCCATTGCCCAGATCGAGAAGGAGAAGGGCATTCCCGCCGGCTATATGATGGAGAAGATCACCCAGGCCCTGGCCTCCGCCTACAAGCGGGACCACGAGGGCGCCGGGGACAATATTGAGGTCAAGGCCAACCCCGCCACCGGCGAGGTGCGTATGTTCATCCTCAAGGACATTGTGGAGACCGTGGACAACCCGGCCACCGAGATGTCCCTGGCGGAGGCCCGCCGGGCCATTCCCCACGCCGAGCTGGGGGACGTGGTCCGTATCGAGGTCAAGCCCAAGAACTTCGGCCGCATCGCCGCCCAGACCGCCCGTCAGGTCATCATCCAGGGCATCCGGGAGGCCGAGCGGGGCATGATCTATGACGAGTTCAGCTCCAAGGAGCATGAGATCCTCACCGGCATCGTCACCCGCATCGATCCCCGCAGCGGCGCTGCCAACCTGCGTATCAGCTCCAGCAGCGAGTACACCGAGGCCTTCCTGGCCCCTGGCGAGCAGGTCCGCGGGGAGGAGATCCACGAGGGCGACCGGCTGAAGGTCTACGTAGTGGAGGTCCGCCGCTCCACCAGAGGGCCCCAGGTCCTCATCTCCCGCACCCACCCCGGCCTGGTCAAGCGCCTCTTTGAGCTGGAGATCCCCGAGATCTACGACGGCACGGTGGAGGTCAAGTCCATCGCCCGTGAGGCGGGCAGCCGTACCAAGATCGCCGTCTGGTCCGCCGACGAGAACGTGGACCCTATCGGCGCCTGCGTGGGCCCCGGCGGCCAGCGGGTCAACAACATCGTGGAGGAGCTCCACGGCGAAAAGGTGGATATCATCAAGTACAGCGAGGACCCCACCGCCTATGTGGCGGCGGCCCTCTCGCCCGCCGACGTGGTCAGCGTGGACCTGCTGCCCGACGGCAAGAGCTGCCGGGTGTTGGTGCCCGATGACCAGCTCTCCCTGGCCATTGGCAAGGAGGGCCAGAACGCAAGATTGGCGGCGAAGCTGACGGGCTACAAGATCGACATTAAGCCGGAGTCCGACCCGGGTGAGCTGCCCACGGCGGAGGATGCCGAGGTGGAGATCGAAGAGGAGCCCGAGGAGAGCGTGGACATCGAAGAGTAAGGCCCTCCTGTCCGCGGCGTCTGCCGCGTCAAGCCTTTGCCCTTGGGCAAAGCTTGGGTTTGGGCGGATTCACTCCGCCCAAATCAAGTGGAGACCGGGGCCCCCACAAAAGGCTCCGCCTTTTGTGGGGCGGGCCAGAACGCAAGATTGGCGGCCAAGCTGACGGGCTATAAGATCGACATCAAGCCGGAGTCCGACCCGGGCGAGCTGCCCACGGTGGAGGATGCCGAGGTTGAGATCGAGGAGGAGCCCGAGGAGAGCGTGGACATCGAGGAGTAAAACTCTGGCACAGATCCGCTGGAGGCGATGGGCGTGGACTGGAAGAAATGGGACTGGTTTTTCGGCCCAGACGGTGACCGCCGGCCCGCCGGTGAGAAGAACAGATTGCCGGAGGATGCTCTGGCGGAAGACGTTCAGGAAGAGACAGAACCTTTTGCCGTCTGGGGGGAGGACCCCTTGGATTTGGATGGCGGCGGAGGAGACGATATTTGGTAAAGGGGGGCGTGAGACATGCCGAAGAAGATCCCCATGCGGCAGTGTGTGGGCTGCCGGGAGATGAAGGAAAAGCGTCAGCTCATCCGGGTGGTGCGCTCCCCTGAGGGAGAGGTCTCCCTGGATTTCAAGGGCAAGAAGCCGGGGCGGGGGGCCTACGTGTGCCCTGACCCGGAGTGCCTGAAAAAGGCCCGGAAGTCCAAGGCCCTGGAGCGGGCCTTTTCGGCGGCCCTGCCGCCGGAGGTCTACGAGGCCCTGGAGGGCCAGATGAAGACGGGGGAGGAGCAGAATGGATAACGCGCTGCGGCTCATCGGCCTGGCCCGGAAGGGCGGCCGCGTGGAGGTGGGCGAGGAGCCTGTGGCAGCCGCCACCCGGGCACACAAGGCCCGGCTGGTGGTGCTGGCTTCCGACGCCGCCGACAACACCCTGCGCCGGGCGTCCCACTTTGCCCTGTCCGCCGGGGTGCCCGTTCTCCAGAGCCCCTATACCAAGGGGGAGATGGGCCTCGCTGTGGGCCGCTCCTCCTGCGCCATGCTGGCCCTCACCGACTACGGCCTGGCGGCCGCCTTTGCCCAAAAGCTGGCGGAGACGGACGGGGCGCAGTACGGCGAGACGGCCGCCGACCTGGAGGAAAAGGCCCAGCGGGCCCTCCAGCGGCAGAAGGAACAGCGGCGGCATGAGAAGAAGCTGGAGCGGGCGGCGGCCAAGCCCTGGGCCGCCCCCGCCAGACCGGCGTCGCCCGGCAAGGCGTCCGGCCGGAAGAAGCAGGAGCGGAAAGGTCCCGGGAAGGGTGCAAAGCGCGGAGGAGGGCGTCACGTGACGTGAAGGGGTACAGATGAGGCCGCGGATGCGGCAGGAAGGAAGTAACGGCCTGCGGATCGCTTCAATACGCAAGCCCGGATCTCAGCTCCGGGTTTTCGTATTGGAGTGATCCCAACGATCAACGGAGGGAATTTATTTGAGTAGTCTGATCAAGTACAGAGTTCGGGATGTGGCCAAGGACTTTGACCGCACGCCCAAGGAGATCATCAACATTCTGGGCAAGTACGGGGAGGCCCCCAAGAACAACATGCAGGTGCTGGAGGACGGCGAGCTGTCCATCCTCTTCGACTACCTGACCCAGAACAACCAGGTGGCCAGCATCGAGAGCATCTTTGCCGACACCTATCACGAGCCCAAGCCCGCCGCTGAGCCCAAGGCGGCGCCCGCGCCCCAGAAAGGGGCGGAGAAGCCCGCCGCCGGCCCCCAGAGCGGCAGCAAGCCCGCCGCAGGGCAGAACAACGGCGGCAAGGGCCAGCAGCCCCAGCAGCAGCCGGCTCAGAAGCCCGCTCAGAGCGCGCCCCAGCAGAACACCGTCAGCCGGAAGGTCCCCGAGAAGAAGATCGTGGACACCCGGAAGAGCGGCAATGTGAACCTGGAGAAATACGACCAGCGGCTGGAGGACCTGGCCGCCGGCAAGACCAAGCAGATGCAGGCCGGCAAGCAGAAGTTCCAGGGCCGGAACCAGCAGCGCCGGGGCGGCGGCTTCCAGGGCAGCAAGCGCCGGGCGGAGGAGCAGGAGAAGATGCGCCGCCTCCAGGCCGAGATCGCCAAAAAGCATCCCCTGGTGGTCAAGATCCCCGACGAGATCGCCGTGGGCGAGCTGGCCTCCCGCATGAAGAAGACCGGCGCCGAGGTGGTCAAGTGCCTCATCAAGAACGGCGTCATGGCCTCTCTCTCCGACGTCATCGACTACGAGACCGCGGCCATTATTGCCGAGGAAATGGGCTGCAAGGTGGAGCACGAGGTCATCGTCACCATCGAGGAGAAGCTCATCGACGTCAGCGAGGATAAAGAGGAGGATCTGGTGCCCCGCGCCCCCGTGGTGGTGGTCATGGGCCACGTCGACCACGGCAAGACCTCCCTGCTCGACTATATCCGTTCCGCCCACGTGGCCTCCGGCGAGGCCGGCGGCATCACCCAGCACATCGGCGCCTACCAGGTGGACGTGGGTGGCAAGCCCGTCACCTTCCTGGACACCCCCGGCCATGAGGCCTTCACCGCCATGCGTGCCCGCGGCGCCATGATCACCGACATCGCCATTCTGGTGGTGGCCGCCGACGACGGCATCATGCCCCAGACCGTGGAGTCCATCAACCACGCCAAGGCCGCCAATATTCCCATCATCGTGGCCATCAACAAGATGGATAAGCCCGAGGCCAATCCTGACCGCATCAAGCAGCAGCTCACCGAGTATGAGCTGGTGCCTGAGGAGTGGGGCGGCGAGACCATCATCTGTCCCATCTCCGCCAAGACCGGCGAGGGCATCGACAACCTGCTGGACATGGTGGTCCTCACCGCCGAGATGCAGGAGCTCAAGGCCAACCCCAACCGCTCCGCCCACGGTGCCGTCATCGAGGCCCGGCTGGACAAGGGCCGCGGCCCCGTGGCCACCCTGCTGGTCCAGAACGGCACCCTGCACCAGGGTGACATCATCATTGCCGGCACTGCCGTGGGCCGTGTCCGCGCCATGACCAACGCCCGGGGCGAGAAGGTCACCGAGGCCGGCCCCTCCGTGCCTGTGGAGATCATCGGTATGGGTGAGGTACCCGGCGCCGGCGACGACTTCCACGCTGTGGACGACGAGCGCATGGCCCGCGAGCTGGTGGAGCAGCGCAAGCAGGAGCAGAAGGATCGGATGAACGGCCCTGTGGGTCAGAAGGTCTCCCTGGAGGACCTGTTCAGCCAGATCCAGGCCGGCGAGATGAAGAACCTGAACATTATCGTCAAGGCCGACGTCCAGGGCTCCGCCGAGGCCGTGAAGTCCAGCCTGGAGAAGCTCACCAACGAAGAGGTCCGGGTCCGGGTCATCCACTGCGCCGTGGGTGCCATCAGTGAGAGCGACGTCATGCTGGCCGCCACCTCCGGCGCCATCATCGTGGGCTTCAACGTCCGGCCCGACAACAACGCCCGGGATTCGGCCGCCCGCATGAACGTGGATATGCGGATGTACCGGGTCATCTATGACGCCATCAACGAGATCGAAGCCGCTATGAAGGGCATGCTGGCCCCCAAGTTCAAGGAAGTGGACCTGGGCCGGGCCGAGGTCCGCAACGTCTTCCGCATCACCGGTGTGGGTATGGTGGCCGGCTGCTACGTCACCGAGGGCAAGATGCAGCGCGGCGCTCAGATGCGGCTGCTGCGGGACAACATCGTCATTTACGATGGAGCCATCGCCTCCCTCCAGCGCTTTAAGGACAGCGTGAAGGAGGTCGCCCAGGGCTACGAGTGCGGCATTACCTTCGAGAAGTTCCAGGACATCAAGGAGGGCGACATCATCGAAGCCTACCTGATGGAGCAGATCGAGGTCTGATGCCGCAGGAGTGCCCGCGCAGCGGGTCGGCGTATTTGCGCCGCACAAGCGTTTTGCCGGAGGCAAAACCTTGGCGCAGGGCGGATTCACTCCGCCCGAGCATGTGAAATAGCTGGGGTCCCCCGCGGGATGGAACATCCCGTGGGGCGTGCGGTATCACCTTCGAGAAGTTCCAGGACATCAAGGAGGGCGACATCATCGAGGCCTACCTGATGGAGCAGATCGAGGTCTGATCTCGCCGGAAAAGAAACACAACCAAACAGACCCGTTCCATCCCCAAGTCATTTGAGGAGGGGACGGGTCTGTACGCTTGATAGGAGAAAAATATGGCAAGCAATCGTATCGGACGCATCAACGAGGAGATCCAGCGGGAGCTCTCGGCCCTGATCCGGACCGTCAAGGACCCCCGTGTCCACGGGCTGGTCTCCATCACGGCGGTGGACACCGCCCCCGACCTGCGGTACGCCAAGGTCTATGTGAGCATGTTGGACAAGAGCGACGTCAAAGAGGTGGTCAAGGGCCTCAAGTCGGCCAGCGGCTATCTGCGCCGGGAGCTGGGCCAGGCCCTCCAGCTCCGGTATACCCCCGAGCTCACCTTTGTGGCTGACGATTCCATCGCCGAGGGCGCCCACATCCTGGAGCTCATCGAAAAGCTGGACAAGTGAGGTGCCCGAAACATGGAATACAGAGAAGCGGCAGAACTGCTGCTGCGGCAAAATGACATTCTCATCCTGACCCATAAGCGGCCCGACGGGGATACCATCGGCTGTGCGGTGGGTCTGTGCCAGGCCCTGCGGGAGCAGGGCAAGACGGCCTGGGTCCTCCCCAACGAGGACGCCACCACCCTCTTCACCCCCTATCTGGAGGGGTATCTGGCTCCGGAGGAGTTCCGGCCCGCCTATGTGGTGTCGGTGGACATCGCCGGCAAGGGCCTTTTCACCCCCGCCGGTGAGGTATGGCTCCAAAAGGGCATCGACCTGGCCTTTGACCACCACCCCTCCCAGGAGTATTTCGCCAAGGAGACCTGTCTGGATGCCGGGCGGGCGGCCTGCGGCGAGCTCATCTACGACGTCATCCGCCAGTGGGGACCGGTGTCCCCGGCGGCCGCCCTGCCCCTCTATGTGGCGGTGGCCACCGACACCGGCTGTTTCCAGTACAGCAACACCACGCCGGCCACCCACCGGGTGGCCGCCGACCTGATGGAAACAGGCATTGACGCTCAGAAGGCCAACAAGCGCCACTTCCGCACCAAGAGCCTGAAACGGCTGAAGCTGGAGTCCCTCATCGTGGACACTATGGACCTCCACGATGACGGTACCATTGCCATCGCCGCCATCAGCCTGGCCGATATGGCCCGGCTGGAGGCCGATGAGCGGGACGCCGAGGATATTGCCGCCTTTGTGGGTCAGCTGGAGGGGGTCCACACCTCGGTGACCATCCGGGAACTGAAGGGTGGGTCCTGCAAGCTTTCCGTCCGCACCGACGAGACACTCAACGCCACCAAGGTCTGTGCTCTGCTGGGGGGCGGCGGCCACGCCGCTGCCGCCGGCTGCACGGTGCCGGGGACGGTGGAGGAGGCCAAGGCGGCCATTATGGACGCCATCCGAAAGGTGCAGGCCGATGGCTAACGGTACTCTGGTTATCGACAAGCCCGCGGACTGGACCGCGTCGGAGCACGCCCTTTTGGAACGCGCCTCCGCGGAGGCGAAGGCGCTTATCCTGGCGGGCGGCTCCTCCTTTTCACGGCGCACCCGCGAGGCTGGGCTGCGCCGTGAGGAAGGAGGGCGGTACCATGCCTAACGGAATCCTGGTAATCGATAAGCCTGCGGACTGGACCAGCATGGATGTGTGCGCC
>NZ_CALXEE010000029.1 GCF_944387245.1 uncultured Intestinimonas sp.
TCCAGACAGCCGATGATGTTCATGCAGGTGGACTTGCCGGAGCCGGACTGGCCCACGATGGCCACGAACTCCCCCTTGTAGACCTGGAAGGAGATGTGGTCGGCGGCCACTACCGTGGTGTCGCCCATGTAGTAATACTTGCAAACCTGCTGAAATTCGATGAGTGCTCTCATGGGAACCTCCTTACATGCCGCCAGGTCTGCCGCCGCTGGGCATGCCGCCCCCGCCACCCATGGCGCCGCTCATACCACCGGGCATGCCGCCCATCATCATGGCCATGCCGCTGTTGGAGGAGGTGGTGGGGATGTAGGCCACCACGTCCCCCTCCTGGAGGCCGGAGGTGATCTCGATGTAGTTGTCATCGCTGATGCCCACGGTGACAGGGATAGAGACGTACTGCTCATCGGTACCGCTGTTGGAGGGCAGGTCTGCGGGCAATTCACCGGTGCCCTCCGGCGCTTCGATGCCCTCTGTGTCCTCGGGGGTCTGGGTCACCGCGTTGACGGCGCTGGGGGAGTCGGCAGTGACGAGGACGGTGTTGCCCCGGTTGAGGGCGGCGGTGGGGATGGCCAGCACGTTTTCGGCGCTTTCCAACTCGATGGTGGCGTCCACGCTCATGCCGGGGAGGAGACCGTCGGTCTCGTCGATACGGATGGTAACCGGGTAAGTGGTGGCGCTGCCGGTGGAGGTGCCGGCCACGCTGACCTTGGTGACCACGCCGGTGTAGGTCTGGCCCTCTACGGCATCTGCGGTGACCGAGACGGTCTGGCCCACGGCGATGTCGGAGATATCCAGCTCATCCACGCTGAGGGTCATGGTGAGGTAGGACAGGTCGTAGATGGTGCACATGACCTGGTTGGCCTCGCTGATCTCACCGGCATTGTAGTATTTGTCCACGATGGTGCCGGTGATGGGGGCAGTGATGGTGTAGTCGTCCAGCTGTTCGGTCTGCTTATCATAGGAGATTTCGGCATTGCGCAGGCTCTCGGAGGCGCTCTGTACCTGGTCGCTGAGGGTCTCGCTGGTGAGGGTGAGGAGAGTCTGGTTCTTGTCCACCCAATCCCCCTCGGATATGGAAATGGCGGCCACGGTGCCGGCAACGTCAGCCACCACGGTGGACTCGTCGGCATAGGTAAATGTGCCGCCGGAGCTGCTGCCCACGCCGTTTATCTCGGCGGAGGCGCTCTGGGTGGTGGTGATGCCGCCGGGGTTATCTACCTGAATGGTGATCTGCCGGACGATCATATTGCCGGTGAGGACCTCGGTGTTGGCGGCGATTTCACTGACGGTGCCTGTGAGGATCTCGAAGGTGGAGTCCAGGGTGACCGAGGCGGCCTGGCCCACGTAGAAGCCCTGGGCGTCGTCGGCAGGGAAGGGGACGGTGAGCTCCATCACGTCGGAGTTGCGTATGGTGGCCACCGTCTGCCCGGCGGCGACGTCGTCCCCCACCTCCACGTCCAGCGAGAGGATGCGGCCGGAGACGGGAGCGGTGACGGTGAGATCGTCCAGGTTCTCCACGGCGTTGTTGTAGTTGCGCTGGGCCTGGTTCACCGAGATCTGGGACTGCTCCAGGGAGCTGGAGGCGTCAGAGGAGTCGATGGTGTAGAGGACGGTGCCCTCCTCCACCTGGTCGCCCTCCTCGAAGTCGGCGGTGAGAATGGTACCCTCCAGCAGAGTGGTGACGGAGTAGGAGTCCGCTGCCTCCAGGGTGCCGCTGCCGGTGATGGTGGAGGTGATGGTCTGTCGGGTCACCTCGGCGGTGGTGTAGGTATTGTCGGCCGCGGCGGCGGTGTTCTGGTCGCCGCCCAGGAAGTACCAGGCCCCGCCGCCGGCGATGGCGCACACCAGCACCACAGCCACCAGCTTCTTGACCCAGCCCTTCCGGCGTCCCTTTTTCTTCAACGCGATCCCGCCGGGGCCACTTTGGGCGGGGGCGGAGGGGTTCTTCAGATTCAGCATGCTTCCAGCCGTCCTTTCCGAGTGGTGATGAGGAAGTTATTTTCGATGACCACTATTGTACGGGAGGAACCTCAACACTGGCGCAAGAAAATCAAAACAATTTCTAAACAGAGTAAAAAGAATCCCCAACAGAGGGAGGAAAAGGATAAAAAAGCCCGGGCGTCCACCCGTGGATGAAGGTGGACGCCCGGGCGATGCCGCGCCGCGGGGCTTTCCCGGTCAGGGAGAGGATAGCTTGTTGGTCCGGGCCAACAGCGGAAGGAGTGGAAAAAGCCTGTTCGGGAAGAGCTTCAGGCGGGCGGCACCAACGGCCGTCCGGGCCGGCGGCCCGGACGGGGGTTGGACATTACACGCCGGAGTAGGCGGAGAAGCCGCCGTCGATGGGGATGCACACGCCGGTGATAAAGCTGGCGGCCTCGTTGTTGAGGAGGAAGAGCACGGCGCCGGAGAGCTCCTTCTCGGTGTCGCCGAAGCGGCCCATGGGGGTTGCGGCCAGGATCTTGCCGGTACGGGCGGTGGGGGTGCCGTCCTCATTGAAGAGGAGCTTCTGGTTCTGCTGGGTGGAGAAGAAGCCGGGGGCAATGGCGTTGACCCGGATGCCCACCTTGGAGAAGTGGACGGCCAGCCACTGGGTGAAGTTGGAGACAGCGGCCTTGGCGCCGGAGTAGGCGGGGATCTTGGTGAGGGGGGTGTAGGCGTTCATGGAGGAGATGTTCAGGATGTTGCAGCCCTCACGGCCCACCATCTGGCGGGCGAAGGCCTGGGTGGGCAGCAGGGTGCCGATGAAGTTCAGGTTGAACACGAACTCCACGCCGCTCTTGTCCAGGTCGAAGAAGCTCTTGGTGTCGGCGTCCATGTCGCCGTTTTCAAAGTACTCCTTGTCGGTGGTGGCACGGGGGTTGTTGCCGCCGGCGCCGTTGATGAGGATGTCGCACTTGCCCAGATCGGCCTCCACCTGGTCGGCCACGGCGTAGCAGACATCCTTGTCCAGCACATTGCAGGCGTAGGCCTTGGCCACGCCGCCCTCAGCGGTGATCTCGTCGGCGAACTTCTGGGCGGCCTCCTGGTTCAGGTCCAGCAGGGCCACCTTGGCGCCGGCCCGGGCAAGGTCCTTGGCAAAGGTGGAGCAGAGCACGCCGCCGGCGCCAGTGACAACGGCCACTTTGCCGGTGAGGTCGGTATTGAGCACATTCTTTTCCATATCGTAGATTCCTTTCTCAATTGGGCCGGGCTGTGATTCAGGCCCGGCGGTCTTTCTCGCAGGCCTCAAAGAGCCCGTTGATATAGGTGGCGCCCAGAGCGCGGTCGAAGAGGCCGTAGCCGGGCTTGCCGGTCTCGCCCCAGATCATGCGGCCGTGGTCGGGCCGGACGTAGCCGTCAAAGCCGGTCTCAACCAGGGCCTTGACGATCTCATAGATGTCCAGGCTGCCGCAGGAGGAGAGGTGGGCCCGCTCCTCAAAGGAGCCGTCCTCCATGATCTTGACGTTGCGGATGTGCATGAAGGCGATGCGGCCCATGGCAGAGTACTTGCGTACCATGGCGGCCACGTCGTTGCTCTTGGCACAGCCCAGGGAGCCAGTGCACAGGCACAGGCAGTTGGCGGGGCTGTCATAGAGCTTCAGGAAGCGGTCCAGGTTGGCTTCGCAGGTGATGATGCGGGGCAGGCCGAAGATGGGGTACGGGGGATCGTCGGGGTGGATGGCCATTTTGACGCCGCACTCCTCGGCCACGGGGATGACCTTCTGGAGGAAACGCTCCAGGTTGGCCCACAGGCCCTCCTCGCCGATCTGGCCGTAGGCGGAGATCAGCTCCCGGACCTCCTCCTGGGTGTAGCTGGAGTCCCAGCCGGGCAGGTGGATGTCGTCCTTCAGGGGGTCCAGGCCCTTCATCTGCTCCCAGTACATGACCAGGCTGGTGGAGCCGTCGGGGGCCTTCTTGTCCAGCTGGGTCCGGGTCCAGTCAAAGACGGGCATGAAGTTGTAGGTGACGCACTTGACGCCGTACTTGGCGCAGCGGCGGATGTTCTCGCAGTAGACCTCCAGCAGCTCGTCCACGTTGCCGCGGCCCAGCTTGATGTCCTCGTGGACGGGGATGGACTCCACCACGTCGAAGATGAGACCGTTGTCGTCGCAGTCCTGCTTCAGCTTGGCCAGGGACTCCTCCGGCCACACCTGGCCGGGCTTGACGTCGTAGACGGCGGTGACGATGGAGCGCATGCCGGGGATCTGACGGATATATTCCAGAGAGATGGGATCGCTCTCTCCATACCAGCGGAAAGAAAGTTTCATAATGCCTCCTGTATTCGGTTCAATGATATAACGGGGCTTAATCGCGGAATTCCTGGGGGACCTGGTCGATGGTGACCCAGGTGGCCATGGCCTCTTCCACGCTCATGCCCTTGGAGATGGCGTCCTTGCGTACGGCGTTGACGGCCTGGATTTCCTTCATGCGCTTGCCGGTGAGTTTGTAACCCTTCATGGCGATGAGGGTGAACACCCAGGCCACCATGGGGATGACGCAGAAGAGGATGATGGTGAGGCCCTTCATACCCTCCACGTAGGGGGTGTGGGTGTCGGGGAGCTTGGTGAGGCCCACGGCAAAGACGGCCAGGCCCACGATGGTGGTGCTCAGGGAGGAGACCAGCTTGTCCACCAGGGAGAAGAGGGTGCCGATGATGCCGGGGACATAGTTGCCGGTGCGATAGGTCTCATAGTCGGAGCAGTCGGCCACCATGGGGATGGACATGTCGGCGGTGGAGTAGTAGGCGCCGTAGCCGATGCCGTAGCAGATGAGGAAGAGAATGGTGTAGAGGTTGATATAGCTCAGGGAGATGCCGCCCTCCGGCAGGAGGAAGAATTTCAGGGTAAAGGTCTCGCTGCCGGGCTGCCACAGGGAGAGCAGCACTGTGACGCCCACGTACATGATGAGGGCGAGGGTGGTGAAGGAGACCAGGGTCTTTTTCTGGCCATGGCGCTGGGAAACCACCACGCCGCCGATGAAGAAGGGGGCGGAGCAGATGTAGCCCACCACATACATGGGGAGGAAGAGTCCGTTGTAGTTGCCCATCATACAGGCGTAGAGCAGGCAGCCCACGGCGGTATTGGTGGCGATGGAGAAGGCGAACTTGGTGCCGGCACCGGCCACCACCAGGCGCTGGAGCTCGTGGTTGTGGGCCAGGATCTCGGCGTAGTCACGGATCTTGACCTTGGGCTGCTTCTCGCCGCCCAGGCCGTAGAACTCAGGCCGGTCTTTTTCCCAGATGCCGATGATGGCCAGTACGGTGAGGGCGGCGGAGAGGATGATGGCCATGGGGATGAGGATGTTGAAGAACTCCATGCTGCCGTAGCCGTAGATACCGCCCAGCACCGAGGCCACCACCTGGGTGAGACCCATGCCCACCAGGGAGGCAATGGTGTTGAAGAGGTTGAAGGTGGGCCGCTGTTTGGGGTCGTTGGTGACGCAGGTCTGGCCCGAGCGGGTGCAGGCGGTCTGGAAGGTATAGCCGATGACGTAGAAGGCGTAGATCACCACATAGGCGATATACCGGGCGGACATCATGGTGTCGGGGATGAGCCGGGTACCGAAGTACATAAGCAGAGCGCTGACGATCATGATGGCGTTGCCCAGGATCATGTAGGGGCGGAATTTGCCGAACCGGCCGCTGGTGCGGTCGATGAGGGCGCCGATGATGGGGTCGGTAAAGGCATCGAACACCCGCATCACGGTGACCATGGAGGTGGCAAAGGCGATGGCCAGGCCCAGAACACCCTCAGCATGGTACATGATGTAGTTCATGGTGAGGATATAGTAGACGTTGGTGGCGCCGTTGTTGAAGGGGAAGAGGACGAGCTGATAGAGCTTGGCCCGGTTGAGGGAACGGCCCTTCCCTGATTCTTGTTTCATGGGATGGCTCCTTTCTGCAAAAAGTCCGGCTCCCGCCCTCTGGCGGGACGGGAGCCGGGACTCAGGGGTACGTGGGACACCGCAAAGAAGGTGACCTTGTTAGGCGGCCATGGGCTCCTTTACAGACTTGAGGAAGCTGCCAACCACCAGGAACAGGATGCCCACCAGCAGGCACACCCATGCGCCGATGCAGGTGTAGAAGATGCTCCAGCCCACGGTGTTGCCGGCGTTGAAGGAGAAGAGGCCGGCGATGAGCATGACGCGCTGGCTCACACAGGAGCCGAAGAGGTAGGCGTACAGGGCAATGGCAGCCAGGACAGAGATGGCGGAGATGGGATCATAGTTGCCCAGACGGTTGGGGACGATGATGGCCACGCAGACCAGGACGATGCCCACCACGCCGGCCAGGATCAGAGTAGAGAGATTGGTGAGGGCATTATCGGTGCTCATGGTGCTGCTGCGGACGGTGAGGATGAGTCCGGCGATGCCGAGAATGGCGGCCAGGATGTTGAGGTAACAGGCGATGCCTTGCTTTTTCATGATCAGATCTCCTCCTTCTTCTTATCCTTGAAGGACAGGACGTACATGGCGGCACTGCCCACCATCACCACGGCGGAGACGCCGGCGGCGGCGTAGTAGGCGGCACGCCACCAGGTCATCTGGCTCTCCACACGGGTGGTGGCGTTGTAGCGGTTCATCAGGTTGCTGACGCTCCAGGCGTAGATGTTCTTGTGGACGGCGTCCTTGAGCTTGAGCTGGAGGTTGGCGTCGCCGTCGATGAGGTTCTTGCTCAGGCCCACACCCTCGATGAGGTTCTGGAAGAGGTAGGAGCTCTCCAGGGTGGTGGTGCCGTAGAAGCCGGACTGGCCGCGGGTGTCGAAGCAGGTGGTGCCGGAGTTGAGGACGGCGGTCCACAGGTCCACGTCGTCGTAGATGTCGGTGACGGCGTAGCCGATGAAGCCCCACTCGTTGGCCAGGATCTCGGTCATGAGGCCCTCACTGGCGGTGCACTCGATGGAGCCGATCTTGGAGAAGGAGGTCATGAGGCCGCGCATGCCGGCGTCATAGTCGGCGGTGTCGTACTTGGTGGCCTCGAAGGCGATCTGGTAGGCGCGCAGCTCCACCTCACGGGCGCGCTGCTCGGTCATATAGGGGGACACGCCGCCGCGCTCAGACTCCTGGTCGTTGAAGGCGAAGTGCTTGGGAGCGGCCACCAGGCCGTAATCCAGGGCGCCGATGGCGAACTCCATGGCGGCCACGCCGGAGAGGACGGGGTCCTCGGAGTAGTACTCGCCGTTACGGCCGTTGTAGGCGTGACGGTGGGTGTTCAGGCCGGGGCCCCACAGAATGTTGATGCCGGTGAAGAGGGACTCCACGCCGGTGAACTGGCCCAGCTCATACATGAGCTCGGGGTTGAAGGTGGAGGCGCAGATGGGGGCGTTGGCAAAGACCTCGGGGTGCCAGTTGCCGTTGGGATCGCTGGAGGAGATGGCCCAGGGGGCGTTGGGGTCCTTGGAGGCGTTCAGGTTCACGGCGATGCCGTTGCCGGCGTTCTCGGTCATGTAGGTCTCCACAGTGCCGATGGAGTCGGCGCCGGGGATGGAGGGACCGCCGAAGGTAAAGATGTACATGGCCTCCTCCAGGGTCAGCTGATCCAGAAGATCGTCCCACTTGGGATCGTCGTAGTCCACGCCGTACATCTCGTAGAACTGGATGCCGTTGTCCTCGCCCCAGACGATGTCGGAGGTGTCGTCGCCGGTCTGGAGCGCGTAGGTGTGGCCGTTGAGGTTGTTGATGAGCTCCTCGTTGGTGAGGGTCATGGCGTCATAGGTCTGGGGGAAGGTGCCGGCCCAGTCGGTGCGGGTGAGGTAGGTGACCTCGCCGGGCTGATAGTAGTTCCAGTCGGCGTAGGGCAGCTGGTTGGAGATCTGGTAGCCGGTCTTGGAGACGGAGAACAGGGTCTTGGAGATGAAGTCCTCGGTGATGGTCTTCTTGTAGGCCTGGTTGGCGTTGCCGGTGCCGGACATCTTGGTGGCGTCCATGCCCTGGGCAGCCATGATGTGGTTCAGGGCGTCATGGGCGCCGTTGCCCACGGAGAAGTAGTAGTCGCCGGGATCCATGATGTAGGTGCCGGTGGTGCCGTCGCCGTTGTCGTAGGTCTCGTCATAGCTGGCGATGTACTGGAGGTCCACCTTCACGGACACGGTCTCGGAGTCGCCGGGCTGCAGCAGGTCGGTCTTCTCAAAGTTCAGCAGCTGGATGGCGGACTTCTCCACGCCGCCGGGGGTGTAGGGGGCCTGGCCGTAGATCTGGACAGGGGTCTTGCCGGCCACATCGCCCACGTTGGTGACCTTCACGTTGAAGGTGGCGAAGGCGCTGGGAGCGCCGGTCTCGGCGTCCACAGAGATGTCAAAGGTGGGCTCGCCCTCGAACTCGAAGGTAAAGTCGGTGTAGCTCAGGCCATAGCCGAAGCCGTAGGTGACCTCGTTGTCGTAGTTCCACTCAGTGGTGGAGCCGTAGGCGCCGGTGGGGTCGCTGGCGTTGCCGTTGCCGGCCACGGCGTCATAGTAGCGGGTCTCGTAGTAGCGGTAGCCCACGTAGATGCCCTCGGCCTCGATGGTGTAGGCGCCGGGGGTGAAGCCCAGCACGCCGCCGGTACGGGTGATCTCCTCGTCGGTGTTGGTGTAGTACATCTTACCCATGTTCTGCATGGCGGGGGCGGACATGTTGTAGGTGGTGAAGATGTCGAAGAGGCCGCCGGAGGGGCTGGTACGGCCGCAGAGAATGTCGGCCACGCCCAGCATACCGTAGCAGCCGGGAGCGCCGATCCACAGGATGGCGTCCACGTCGGGATCGTCCTTCAGAGTGCCGATCTCCACGGAGGAGGAGCTCTGGAGAAGGACGATGACCTTGTCGGAGCACTCCTTGGCCAGCTCGATGGCGTCCAGCTCATTCTGGGTCAGGGAGAGGGGCTCACCGTGCTCGAAGCCCAGGCCCTCGGCCACGCCGCCGGGCAGGTAGTCCACCTGCTCGCAGCTGGGACGGGTGATGACCACGATGGCGGCATCCCCGTACTGAACGAAGCTGTCCTTGTAGGCGGGGTCCACAGCGGCGATCTCGTCCACGGAGGGCTCACCGGGATCATACACCTCGGCGGCGGGCTCGTTCTCGTAGTGGATGTAAGTGTCGCCCAGCTTCTCATAGATATCGATCATGGTGGGGTTGAGGTTGAAGCCGGCACCCTCAAAGTCAAACTCGTCACCGGTCCAGGAGGAGATAGTGGCGGAGGGAGCGGCGCCCCGGGAGCCCACAGACCAGGCAATGGTGTTGGCAAAGTCGGTCTTGTTCTGGCTCAGGGCCTGCTCCAGGCTGATGTAGGCGCCCTGGGCCTTCACGCCGAAGCTGGAGCCCAGCAGGTTGGAGTGGGAGCGGATGCCCAGCAGGGTCACGTTGGAGCCGCTGGAGAGGGGCAGAGCGTTATTTTCGTTCTTCAGCAGGACGCTGCCCTCGGCCACCTCGCGGCGGCCCAGGTCGATGGCCGCCTCAATGAGGGCGTTGGAGTTGCCGGAGCCGTCGGCGTTGAGGACCTCGGCGGGAGGGGTGAATTTGTTGTACAGGGGATTTTCCTCGGTGTTGTCGGAGACAAACACCTCACTGGCAGTGCCCAGATAGGTGTCGATGGTGCCGGCGTTGGCCTCCAGGACATTGCCCAGGATCAGGGAGAGGGACAGGGTGAAGCAGGTCAGGCTGGCAACGCCGCGCCATAGCCCTTTTCTTGTGTTCTTATGCATGACGTGAAATCCTCCTCATTTCTACGAGCTTTTGGTCGTTCGCGCTGGGGCGGTGGGCATCAGCTCCTCTCGATGCCGGTGAAGAAGGTCCATCGGACTTATACCCAGTTTTGACTCTTGTTCATTCCTTTGCGCAGCTGGTAGGCGGGGTTGGGCGTAGTCACCCTGCGGATGGAACAGCTGTCCCGGCAGTCGCCGGCCACGGCTTCCAGTCTGACCTCGCCGCTGAGCGGAAGCTGGAAGGTAAAGATGTGGTCCTTTCCGCCGGACTCTCCCACCAGGGCCCCGTTGGCATAGAGGGCCACCTTGGGCTGGTTGGAGTAGATCTTTACGGTGGTGGACGATTCGGGACGGTCCACATAGCGGCGGGAGCAGATGTGGACAAAAGGCTCTTTGCTCCAGTGGGCCTTATAGAGGTAGAAGCTGTCCTTCTTGATCTTGCGGTCAAAGGTCACCAGCCCCTTGTGGTTCATACCGGGCTCGCCGCCCTGGTCGCGGGCGTCGGCAGCGAAGTCGAACATGTTCCAGACGTGGGTGGCCCACAGATAGGGGTGGCGCTGGAAGCATTTGAGCATGTACTCGTGGTAGTGGGCCTGATATTCCTCGGTGTGGTCCTCCCGCCGGGGCTTGGAGGAGTGGAGGTTGGGCATGCCCTCGGCGCCGTACTCAGAGTAGCCCAGGCACCGCTTGGGGAAGACCAGGTGGAAGAAGGAGATCCACAGGTCGTTGAGGAAGAGGCCGGGAATGTACCAGCCCAGGTACAGGTTCCAGCTAACCAGGTCGGAGATGTGGGCGGAGCGGTTGAAGGGGCCGCACACGGCGTAGCAGGCCAGAGTGGTGGGCCGGGTGTCGTCCATCTGGTGGCACAGGTCGTTGAGGACGCGGTGGTTGTCCAGCATGTCGGCCTTCTTCCTGGTGGAGATGGTGATCTCGTTGGACAGGCCCCAGGTGACGATGGAGGGGTGGTTGTAGTTCTGGGTGATGAGTTCCTTCATCTGGCTGATGGTGTTTTCCCGGCCGTTGGGCAGGTGCTCGGAGATGTAGGGGATCTCGGCCCAGACGATCATGCCGTACTTGTCGCAGAGGTCATAGAAGTACTGATCGTGCTGGTAGTGGGCCAGCCGAATGGTGTTGGCGCCGATCTCACGGATGAGAGCCATATCCTCGTCGTGGTGCTCCCGGGTGAGAGCGTTGCCCAGGCCCTTCCGGTCCTGGTGGCGGGACACGCCGTGGAGGGGATAGCGCCGGCCGTTGAGGAAGAAGCCCTCCTTGGGGTCCATGCGGAAGGTCCGCACGCCGAAGGGGCTGGAAATCTCATCCACCACCTTGCCGTCCTCCAGGAGCCGGAGGGTGGCGGTATAGAGGTAGGGGTCGTCCAGACCGTCCCACAGGTGGACGTCGCGGATCATCAGGGTCACATCGGTGCCCTCGCCCTCGGCCACTACATTGCCCTGGGCGTCGGTAAGAGTGACGGCCACCTGAGGCTTTTCCGTGTTGGTCCAGCTCTCTACCCGGACCTTGGCGCCGGTGCCGTCCACCTTGGGGGTGATCCGGAGGCCGGGACCGCCGAAGTGATCCAGATCGAAGTGGGTCTTATGGACAATGAGCAGCTTTACGTCCCGGTAGATGCCGCCGTAGAAGGTGAAGTCGGCCTTCTGGGGATAGACACGGTCGTTGACGCTGTTGTCCACCTTCACCTCCAGATGGTTCTCCTCCCGGAGCAGGGAAGTGACCTCCGCCCGGAAGGTGGAGTAACCGCCGTCGTGATGGATGACACTCTGGCCGTTGAGCTTCACATCGGCGGTGGCGTTGACACCCTGAAACTCCAGATAGACCGCCTGTGTGTTGGGGTCAAAGGGGGGCAGGGGAAAGCGCTTTTGGTAGGTACAGGTCCCGCGCCAGTAATCGTTGCCGCCGTCCTGACCGTCCACGTTGTTCCAGGTGTGAGGCACGTCTACCGTCTCCACAGCGCCGGTGGGGCCGAGAAAAGACCATTCCCGATTCAAGCAGATGCTCTCTCGCATTGACACGCTCCTCTTTCTTGTCCCCGTTGGGAAAAGGGGGGACGGGATTGATTTTTCATTGCCTACGAATTTTACAAAGTCTTTTCCGGAATCTCAATATGCTTTTCATAAGTGGCGCAAAAGGCGTCGTAAGTGGTCTCGTGGCATCCAGAAATACCCCCTCTGTTTTTGTGGACTTTTCACAAAAATGAAGGAGGGCGAGCATGAGATAGAAAAAGCGGGTGCGCCGAAGCGCACCCGCTGGAGCCTTTCAAAAAGTGGTTCCACGCAAAATAAGCCACGGGGGGAAAGTGTGAAAGGGGGCGGTGAGCCCCCACTTTCGCGTGCAGTCAAGAACTTTTCCGATGGGATCGGAAAAGTCGGCATCCTGTTGAAAAAGCCACTTATGGCTTTTTCAACAGGATGAAGCGGGTGCGCCGAAGCGCACCCGCCGAAATGTGGTGTCAACGCTGTATGGGCAGCAGGATCTGGAGGTAAAAGCAACCGTTTTCCACCTTGACGGTGAGGAAACCGCCGTAGCGCTTGACGGTGTGCCGGATGCTCTTCAGGCCGAAGCCGTGGTATCCGTCGTTGACCTTGGTGCTCATGGGGAGGCCTTCTTCGTCAAACTGGAGGGGACGGGCCACGGGATTGATGATCTGGATGACCAGCATCTGCTTTTCGGCGTACACCAGCACGTCGATGATCCGCTTTTCCCGGTCGGCGTTGTCCTTGACGCTCTCGATGGCGTTGTCCAGGGCGTTGCCGAAGATGGTGTAGAGGTCCACCGGGTCCATGAAGGAGAGCAGGCTCCCGTCGGCCACACAGTTGGCCTGGATGCCGTTGGCCTCGCAGTAGAGGCTCTTTTCGGTGAGCACCGTGTCCAGAACCTCGTTGCCGGTCTTGGCCAGCACCTCGTAGATGCGCACCGACTGCTCCACCTCATGAAAATAGTCCTCCCGCTTTTCGTCGGAGAACATGACGCGCATGGCCTGGATCTGGTGCTTGAGGTCGTGGCACTTCTGATTGATGAGGGAGATGTTCTCCTTGGACAGGGCATACTGGTCCTTCTGCTGGACCCACAGGTGATTGAGCATGGATAGCTCCTGGCGGATGGCGCTCTTCTGGAAGAGGGAATGCTGAAGGTAGAGGATGGTGACGCAGTGGCATTTGATGAGGAGCATGACCACCAGGCCCACCCGGGGGTCCCGGCTCAGACCGGAACCGGCGTAGAGCCAGCCCATACCCAGAAAGAGGAGCAGAAGCAGAAAGGCGCTGGTGAGCTGACGGGGGCCGGTGTGGTAGCTCTTGTTGTCGGGCATCCAGCGGGCGATGGTGAGACCGACGGTGGCCAGAATGGCGGCCCAGAGGAGCACGGGGGGCAGCCAGCTCACGGGCATGTTTTGGGGCAGGAGCTGGTAGAGGGCGGCGCTGAGCTCGATGGACAGATCATGGATCATGACCGTCCAGACGGCGCAGTAAAGTACGGCCTTCGCGGTGAGATCGCTGCACTGCCAGAAAAGCAGGGTGACGGCGGCGAAGCGCAGGAGAGGCCCCGCCCATATGATCAGGTCCAGATGGGCGAACACCAGGTACAAGACCAGATAGGCCAGACTTTCTATGCACAGGCAGAGGAACAGGCGGAGACGGAAGGGCTCCTTTTTCCGCAGAGGCAGGAGAAAGAGAAGGGCGGACACCCATAGACTTGCCAGAGTCAGAAGAAACAAAACAGGAAAGCGCTCGTCCATCAGCCGTTTCCTCCCACATATTCCGTCAGGGCGGTGAGGAAGGCGGTGCGGTTGCGCCGGCTGATCTCCAGCTCGGTTCCGGCCACTACCACCATATCCCGCCGCACCTCGGCCACATGGCTCAGGTTGACCAGATACCAGTGGTTGCAGCGGACGAAGTGGTAGCGGGAGAGCTCCTTCTCGGCGCTCTGCATGGTGCCACGGAGGACGAATTCACCCAGCTCCGTGTGGTAGTGGAGCATCCGGTTTTGGACCTCCACATAGTAGATCTGCTGGGTGTCCAGCCGCCGGACGCAGTCGGGCAGGGTGAGGAGGATCTGCCCGTTTTTCCTCTGCCTGGCCCGCTGGATGGCCCGGGCAAACCGGACGGTAAAGGTGTAGTAGTTCACCGGCTTGAGGACGAAGTCCAGAGCGCCTACGGCGTAGCCGTTGATGGCGTACTGGGCCATGTTGGTCACGAACATGAGTACCACATCGCTGTCCATGCTCCGCAGACACTCGGCGGCCTCCATGCCGTTGAGACCGGGCATTTCGATGTCCAGCAGGATGATGTCATACTGAGGTGTGTAGTCCTTCAGAAGGTCCACGCCGTTGGAGAAGGTGATGACCTCAAAGGTCTGATCAATCTCCCCAGCGTACTGTTGGATATAGGAGCGCAGCTGCTCCCGCTGTTCGGCCTCGTCTTCCACGATGGCGATGCGCACAGCTTGTCCTCCTTTCCCGAAAGGTGCGGTACTGTCCGCAGACACGGGGTTTTAGTAAGACATTAGTATATGGTATCTGTGTCAAAAAGTCAATTTAATCGGGGCTATTTTCGCCGGAGAAACCACATATGGAGACAAAAACGGAGCGGGCAAAGATGCCCGCTCCGCAGGAAAAGAGGTTGTTCACGGTCACTGGAACCAGATGGTCATATCATACTTGAAGGTACGGTAGTTCTGCATGGTGCACTCGTATCGGTATTCCCGGATGAGGACACCGTCGGCATCATACTCGCCGAAGACCATGGAGATGCCGCTGTTGACCACCCAGTTGCCGCTCTCCCCACATTGGGAGGCGTTGGAGACGATGCTGGAATAGGGCACGTCAAAACTGTCCGCCAGAGAGAAGGTGCGGGCGTTTTCGTCGATGCGGTAGACGTAGCACTGGCTGGTCTCGTCCCCGGTGCCGTAGAGGTCGGTGCCCACGTTGCCGGCCACCTCCAGGGTGAAGTCCCGGGTGTTCAGGGACCAGTAGTTGTTGTTGTAGAGGGCTAGATAGTAGACGCCGTCGGCATCGCCGTCGGACAGGTATTCCACGCAGTGCTGCCCGTACTGAGGTACGAAGTCCCCCTCCTGGGTGAGGCAGAGCTCAGCGTATGGTGTATCGGCCCAGAAGCGGGCGTCTCCGGCCAGCCAATCCACGGTGGGATCGCCGTGGAGGTCTGCCACCTTGATGATGGTAGAGGTCTCCCGGGAGGAGAGAATGAGACTGTCATCGTCCATGTACTGGAGACTGTTGAGATGGATCCAGTCCCACTCGCCCGCCTGCCAGAAGAAGTCGTCCGTGGGCTCCACCGGCTGGGTCATCTCAAAATAGGGCTCCATGAGGACGCTGAAGTCTGCCAGCTCGGTGACGGTCCCGGTGTCCAGGTCGATGGAAAGAAGGCGGTCCTCCACCCGCTGGGCCCCGGTTTCCTCGGCCAGAGCCAGTACCTCGCCATCGGCGCCGAAGCCGATATCGTGGTGGAGGTCGTAGCCTGAGAGGTCATAGACCTGGGTGACCCGGCCCAGCCCGTCGATCCGGGCCAGCTTGGAGGAGGAGACACAGGTGATGATCTCGTCCCCGTCGAAGAGAATTCGGTCCAGGCCGAAGCCCTCCAGCACCATCTCATAGCGGAGAACGCCGGCATCGTCGTAGAAGAAGCCGTAGCCCAGGTAGCCGTTGACCCGCATCATGGCAAAGAGTCCCTCGGCCTGGGCCTGATCGGAGGTCCCCTCGGTCACCTCCAGCCGGGTGTCGTAGCCGGAGCTGGTGTCCGGCATGTCAACCTTGAAGCGCACCAGCTGCCGGGTGTTGCCCCACTTGCCGGTGATGGTCATGGTCACGTAATTGGTCTCGCCGGGGACCAGCCCGATGAGCTGGAACTCATGGACCTTTGTATACGCCTCGCCGGAGCTGTCGGCAGCGGTGGCGGTGAAGTCGGGAATGTCCTCAGCGTCTACATGTATGGTGTAGGAAACCTGGGTGGCCTGCTCCGTCTCGAAGTAGAGGTAGAGCCCGTTGCTGCCGGTACCAAAAGGGTTGAGCACGGCCAGGGGCATGCTGGCCGTCCAGGGACTGCCGGTCATGGTCTTCAGGCTCTGAAGGGCGCCGTCCAGCCGATCCTGAACCGAAGGGTCATAGAAGGTGAAGTCCTCCTCGCCAATGTCCTGGGGGACCAGCTGGACAGCCCGGAATCCATCTCCCAGCTGGGCCTCGGTGAAGTCCACCTGCCACTCGGCGCTCTCGGCGATGATATCTCCTGTCTCAAAGGACCAGTCGGTGCGCACCACGTGTTCCTGGGCGGTGAAAGCCTTGGAAAGCTCCATGACGATCAGGGGCACGGTGATGATGAGGACCACCGCGATGAGGATGAGGATCAGGCCGATTTTCTTCAGGCGTTTGGTAGTCATGTGGGCGTCTCCCTTTCTCCATTAAAGTCAGTCTAGTGGAGAGAAATGACGATCAGGATGATGCCGAGGACGGTGAGGATCACGCCGGTCAGGCGATTGAGGAGCAGGGGTGTGGACCGTGTGGCGATTTTGGCGGCGATCTGTGCCCAGATAAGGGTGAAGACCACACACAGGACCAACAGGTCGGGACGGGGTGGAGAGCCCAGGGCGAAGTGGCTCACCGCGCCGGTGAGGGCGGAAAAGGTCATGACGAACACGCTGGTGCCCACGGCGGTCTTGAGCTCGTAGCCCAGAAACAGGGTGAGCACCATGAGCATCATCATGCCGCCGCCGGCACCGAAGAAGCCGCAGATGAGGCCGATGCAGGCCCCGCCCACGGCGCCTTTGAGGAACTGTACAGTGCGGCTGCACTCCTGCATTCCGTGCCTGGGGGAGGTGATGGGCAGAAAGAGGAACCGCAGGCCCAGCACCAGGGTCATGACCACGGAGAAGGCGCCCAGGGTGCTGTTGGGGACGAAGGTGGACAGCCAGCTGCCCACCATGGTCATACTCAGCACGCCGCACATCATGACGATGCCGTTTCTGATGTCGATGGCGCCGCTCTTAGCATAGGTCCGGGCGCTGGCGGCGCTGGCCAGCACGTCGCTGGCCAGGGCGATGCCGATGGCGTCATAGGCGGGCAGGTTCAGAAAGGTGACCAGCATGGGGCTGATGACGGTGGCGGCGCTCATGCCGGCAAAGCCGGTGCCCAGACCGGCGCCGGCGCCGGCCAGAAAACAGATCAGGATTTCCCACCAAAGCTCGTTCAAATGGTTGTTCCTCCTTAAGGGGCGGCCGGTCCGCGGGGCGGACGGAACGCTGGATACATTATTGGACCTGCGGTGCCGGTTGTCAATCCATATCCTGACGAATTTTGAGATATTTTGGCTGCTGATTGGGCACGGGATGTGTCGCCGCTGTGACCAGAATAGCAGGGGAGGCTAAAGTATCCCTAAAGGGAGGGCGGAGCTGGAAAGAGGGTTTGCAAGGAGAGGGCGGGACGTGTTATATATAAAGGGAGAAAAGCGGGCAGGCTGACACACTTTAGCCTGTCTTTAGGAGTATGTGGTATGGTGGACCCGAACCCGGAGGTGAGGCACATGAGACTGCTGGTGGCGGAGGACGACCCCAAGCTGCTCAAGACCCTGATCCATATTTTCGAGCACAACAAATTCAGTGTGGACGGCGTGTCCAACGGTGGGGACGCCCTGACCTACGCCCAGTCCATGGAGTACGACGGCCTGGTGCTGGATATCATGATGCCGGGGCTGGACGGGCTCCAGGTGCTCCACACCCTGCGGCAGAACGGGATCACCACCCCGGCCCTCTTCCTGACAGCCCGGACGGAGGTGTCCCAGCGGGTGGAGGGCCTGGACGCCGGGGCGGACGACTATCTGCCAAAGCCCTTCGCCACGGCGGAGCTGTTGGCCCGGGTGCGGGCCATGCTGCGCCGGAAGGACACCTTCCTCCCCGACCTGTTGACTCTGGGGAAGGTGACATTGAACCGGTCCACCTACCAGCTGATCTTCCGGGACCAGGTTCAGGCCCTCAGCGGCAGGGAGTTCCAGATTTTGGAGATGCTGATGCAGGCGCCGGGCAGCATCATCGCCACGGAGCGGTTCATCACCCACCTCTGGGGCTGGGACACCACGGTGGACACCAGCGTGGTGTGGGTCCACGTCTCCAACCTGCGCAAGAAGATCAACGCCCTGGGCGCGCCCCTGGACATCCGGTTCATCCGCAACGCGGGGTATACGCTGGAGGTCAGGCCATGATCGCCGGTTTGCAGAAGAAGTTCATCCTCATCAGCGCAGTGTCCACGCTGGCGGTCTTCTCCGTCATCTTTCTGCTGCTGGTCCTCTTCAGCTGGGACCAGATGGAAAAGACCATGGACACCCTCACCGACGCCATCGTCTCCAACGACGGTGTTTTTCCCGACTTTGACCCTGACGACCGCCGGGGTCCCGCCCAGCGCCTGCCCTATGGGGAGATCATCACGGAGGAGACCCAGTTCAGCACCCGGTTTTTCACCGTCTGGCTGGACGGCGAGAGGCAGATTTTACGGATCAACATGGATGCCATCTCCTCCATCTCCCGGGATGATGTAAAGGAATATGTCCAGAAGGCGCTGAAGGAGGGCCGGGAGCGGGGGTGGGTCTCAGACTACCGCTACCGCATTCTGGAGACGGGGCAGGGGGCCACCGTGGTGTTCGTCAACGGCAGCATGAACTGGGCCGTGACCACCCGGCTGCTGGTGACCGCCTTCCTGGTGCTGCTGGGGAGCGCGGTGCTCATCCTGCTCCTCACCGTCCTCCTCTCCAAGCGGGTGGTGCGGCCGGTGGCGGAGAGCTATGAGAAGCAGAAGCAGTTCATCACTGACGCCAACCACGAGCTCAAGACCCCCCTCACCCTCATCCTCTCCAATCTGGACATCGTGGAGGCCGAGCTGGGGCAGAACGAGTGGCTGGACGACATCCGCAGCGAAGGGGAGCGGATGGGATTGATGATCAACCAGCTGGTGGCCCTCTCCCGGATGGATGAGAGCCAGGACCACATCGTGCGCTCCGCCTTTGACCTGAGCGCCGCCGTGGAGGACACGGTGTCGGAGTTCCAGCCCCTGGCCGCCGAGCGGGGAAAGAAGCTCCAAACCTCCATCGAGCCGGGCATCCGCTATGAGGGGGACGAGGGCCTGATCCGCCGTCTGGTGTCCATCCTGATGGACAACGCGGTGAAATACTGCGACCAGGGCGGCGAGATCCGGGTGGAGGTCTGCCAGCGGCGTCACCCAGTACTCACCGTGGAGAACACCTATGCCGGGGTGGGCAGTCTGGAGCTGGACCGGCTCTTTGACCGCTTCTATCGGGCGGACAAGGCTCGCACCTTTTCCGGCAGCTTCGGCGTGGGGTTGTCCATTGCCCGGTCCATCGTGCACAGCCACCACGGCAGCATCCACGCCTATCAGAAGGGGGACTCCATCGGCTTCAAGGCGGAGCTGAGATAAAAGGGAACAGGGGACCAAAGGGGCCGGAGCGCAGCGCGCTCCGGCCCCTTTTTCGCTTCCACTGTCTTTAGGGCCGCTTTAGGGGGATGGGGTATAATACGGCACCGTATGGCGGAGTGCACGCCTGAACCAAGACCAACCGACAAGGAGGTCCCGCTATGATAAAAGTGGAACATCTGACCAAATACTACGGCGATTTTCTGGCGGTCAGCGACCTCTCCTTTGAGATCGAGGAAGGCCATGTCTATGGCTTTTTAGGTCCCAACGGAGCGGGTAAGACCACCACCATGAACATCATGACCGACTGTCTCTCGGCCACCTCGGGCCGCGTGGAGGTGGGAGGCCATGACATCTTCGAGGAGGCGGAGCAGGCGAAAAAGCTCATCGGCTACCTGCCGGAGCAGCCGCCCCTCTACATGAACGAGACGCCGGCGGAATACCTGCGCTTCGTGGGGGAGGCTAAGGGCCTCAGGGGCGACGAGCTCCGGGCGCAGATCGACAAGGTCATCGGGCAGGTGCGCATCGAGGCCGTCCGGGACCGCCGCATCTCCGCCCTCTCCAAGGGCTACAAGCAGCGGGTGGGCATCGCCCAGGCCCTGCTGGGCAACCCCAAGGTCATCATCCTGGACGAGCCCACGGTGGGTCTGGACCCCATCCAGATCATCGAGATCCGGGACCTCATCAAGGAGCTGGAGCGGGAGCACACTGTCATCCTCAGCTCCCACATCCTCTCCGAGGTCCAGGCCATCTGTGAAAAGATCCTCATCATCGCCCACGGAAAGCTGGTGGCCTTCGACACCCCGGATAAGCTGGAGCGCAGCCTCCTGTCCGCCAACGAGATCACCTTCACCACCGACGCCAAGGCCAACGTTGTACGCGCTCTGCTGGCCAAGGTGGACCACCTCACCGACACGGAGCTGGAGGAGCGGGAGGACGGGCTGTTGTCGGCCCGGCTCAAGACCGACAGCAAGGACATCTACGCCGTCTCCCGGCAGCTCTTCTTTGCCTTTGCCGAGGAGGACCAACCCCTGCTGGAGCTGAACCTGAAGAAGGCCAGCCTGGAGGACATCTTCATCGAGCTCACCGAGAGCGGCGGCGAGGACCAGGCCGGGGACGGGACGACCCCGGAAGAAAGGGAGGATGAAGCGGTATGATCGCGGTACTCAAGCATGAACTCCGGAGCTATTTCCACTCCTTCACCGCCTATGTGTTCGGCGCCTTCCTGCTGGCCATCGTGGGGGTGGGCTCCATGCTCTACAACCTCCAGGCGGCGGTGAGCAACTTTGAATACGTGCTCAGCTTCGGCAGCATCGTCTTTGTGGTCATCGTGCCCATCCTGACCATGCGGGTCATCGCCGAGGAGCGCCGGCAGAAGACCGACCAGCTCCTCTACTCCCTGCCCATCACCACCACCCAGGTGATTCTGGGCAAGTTTGCCGCCCTGCTGGTGGTCTACCTCATCCCCCTGGCCGTCATCTCCGTCTACCCGGCCATCTTTGCCCAGTTCGGCGACGTGTACCTGCCCACCTCCTACGGCTCCCTCTTTGCCATCTTCCTCATGGGGGCCGCCCTCATCGCCCTGAGGGTCTTCATCTCCAGCCTCACCGACAACCAGGGACTGGCCGCCGGCGTGGGCATCGCCGTGATCCTCTTCAACTATTACAGCGTCAGCCTCTCCGAGTACGTCTCCTCCACCGCCTTCGGCTCCATGGTGGCCATCATCGTCCTCATCCTGATTTTGTACTTCGTCATCCGGTACCTCACCAAAAATGAAGTCCTGGCCTATGGGGTCTGCTTCGTCCTGGCCGCCGTGGTCTGCGTGGTGGGCTGGACGGACTCCTCCAAATTTGAGGGCCTGCTGCCCAGGATCATGAAGACCCTGTCCCTCTTCGAGCGGTTCAGCGCCTTCGTCAGCGGCGTGTTCGACATGACCGCCATCGTCTATTACCTCTCGGTGGCCGCCTTTTTCCTCTTCCTTTCGGTGCAGTCCCTTGAGAAACGGAGGTACAACTGATGAAGAACCGGAAATTTCTGCCCGACCGGGAGCGGGCGGCCCGGAACCGCATCGCTTTCCAGGGCGGCTCCTACTCCCTGGTCATCACCGCGGTGGTGCTGGCCATCCTCATCGCAGTGAACGTGCTGGTCTCCGCCCTGCCCACCACCCTCACCAAATACGACATCAGCGCCTCCAAGCTCTACTCCATCACCAGCAACACCAAGGTGGTGGTCAATGCCCTGGAGGAGGACGTTACCATCTACTGGATCGTCCAGTCTGGCCAGGAGGACAGCGTCATTGAAAACCTGCTGGGCAAGTACGAGAGCCTCTCCGACCACATCCAGGTGGTGAAGAAGAACCCCGACGTGTACCCCACCTTTGCCGAGCAGTACACCGACGAGACGGTGCAGAACAACAGCCTGGTGGTGGAGTGCGGGGACCGCAGCCGCTACATCGGCTACGACGATATCTATATCCAGGAAGCTGATATGTACTCCTACTCCTACAATACCTCCTTTGACGGTGAGGGAGCCATCACCTCGGCCATCGACTACGTGGTCACCGAGGACCTGCCCCAGCTCTACCTGCTGGAGGGCCACGGTGAGGGGGAGCTCCCCGCCACCTTCAGTGAGCAGATCGAGAAGGAGAACATTGAGACCCAGTCTCTCTCCCTGCTGACGGTGGATGAGATCCCGGAGGACGCTGACTGCATCCTGATCTACGCCCCCACCTCCGACCTCTCCCAGGAGGAGGTGGAGATGCTCTCCGAGTACACCAAAAATGGCGGCAAGCTGATGGTGGTGGCCGGTCCCACCGAGGAGAACGGCACCCTGGAGAACCTGTACAGCCTGCTTGCCGACTACGGCGTGGAGACCTGCGACGGCATCGTGGTGGAGGCCGACCGGGAGCACTACACCTTCCAGCCTTACATCCTCCTGCCCTACCTGGTGAGCAACGCCATCACCGATCCCCTCATCGAGGAGAACTACTACGTCAACATGCCCATCTCCCAGGGCCTCATCCTGGACAACGCCACCGACGCCGTCACCGAGCTGATGACCACCTCGGAGTCCGCCTTCAGCAAGATCGCCGGCTACGACCTGGACACCTATGAGAAGGAGGAGGGCGACATCGACGGGCCCTTCGCCGTGGCGGTCTCCATCGCCTGTGACAACGACGGTCAGATCGTCTGGTTCTCCTCCTCCACCTTCCTGGAGGACATGTACAACGCCTGGTCCTCTGGTTCCAACTCCGACCTGGCCATGAACGCCCTCTCCTCCCTCATCGGCGAGCGGGAGGCCATGGCCATCCGCAGCAAGTCCCTGAACTATAATTACCTGAGCATCAGTGATTCCACCGCCTCCCTGCTGAAGGTGCTCATGATCGGCGTCTTCCCCCTGGGCTACCTGGGCATCGGCATCGGTGTCATCCTGAAGAGAAGGAGGAAGCAGAATGAAACGGGCTAAACGGATCTATGTCCTGCTGGGGGTGCTGGCGGTGGTCTGCGTGGCGGCCTTCACCGTGGTCCACTACCAGGAGGAGCAGGAGCGCATCGCCAACACTGACGAGGTCATCCTGGAGGTGGACCCCGACGCCGTGGAGTCCCTCTCCTGGAGCTACGACGACCAGTCCCTGGCCTTCCACAAGGACGAGCACTGGATCTACGACGAGGACGAGGCCTTCTCCGTGGATGAGGAGAAGATCAACGCCCTGCTGGAGCAGTTTCAGTCCTTCGGCGCCACCTTCATCATCGAGGACGTCACCGACTTCGGCCAGTACGGCCTGGACAACCCGGTGTGCACCATCGACATCGCCACCGCCGACACCAGCTATGAGATCCAGCTGGGCGATTTCAGCACCATGGATGCCCAGCGCTATGTCTCCATCGGAGACGGGAACGTCTACCTGGTCCAGAACGACCCTATGGACTCCTTTGAGGTAACAATTCAGGATCTGATCCAAAACGACGAGACCCCGGACTTTGACCAGGTGTCCTCCATCCGGTTCTCCGGCGCGGACAGCTATGAGGCGGTCTGGCAGGAGGAGAACACCTACACCGCCTGTGCCGACGACCACTATTTCGTCCAGGAGGGCGATGCCTGGCTGCCTTTGGATACCAGCCGGGTGGAGAGCTATCTGAACACCATCAGCAGCCTGGACCCCGACGACTATGTGACCTACAGCGCCGGGGAGGAGGATCTGGACGCCTTCGGCCTGGATGACCCCGAGTTGACGGTCACCGTGCAGTATACCGCCGAGGACGAGGAGGGGAACCAGACCGCGGAGACCTTCACCATCAGCGTCAGCCGGGACCCGGCGGAGCGGGAGGCCGCGGCGGCAGAGACGGAAGAAACCGATTCGGAGACGACAGAAGAGGATATCACCGCCTATGTCCGCATCGGTGACTCCAAGATCATCTACCAGATCGCCGGCACCAGCTATGAGAAGCTGATGGCCGCCACCTACGACGACCTGCGCCACCGGGAGGTGTTCACCGCCGACTTTGCCGACGTCACTGGCCTGGAGATCACCCTGGAGGGGAGCACCTACCAGATCACCTCGGAGGGGACAGGGGACGACAAGACCTTCTCCTACGGGGAGGAGGAGCTGGAGATCGGCGATTTGCAGAGCGCTCTGGAGAGCCTCGCCGCCGCCAGCTTCACAGAGGAATCCCCCGACCAGAAGGAGGAGATCAGCCTTACCGTCACCCTGGACAACGAGAACGTGCAGGAGATTCGGATCCAGCTCTACCGCTACGACGGTGAGCAGTGCCTGGCCGTGGTGGACGGGGAGCCGGTCTCTCTGGTGCCCCGGTCCTCTGTGGTGGACCTCATCGAGGCGGTCAATGCCATCGTGCTCTGAGCGATCACAAAAAAGTGGAGAGGGGGACCGCCCGAAGGCGGTCCCCCT
>NZ_CALXEE010000030.1 GCF_944387245.1 uncultured Intestinimonas sp.
GGGATAGAAGCCAGAGGGGGCTTCGGAGAGGTTGATCATGATGTTCTTCATCTGGGTGTAGTGCTCCAGGATGACCTTGTGGGTCTCGCGTCCGATGCCGGAAGCCTTGTAGCCGCCAAAGGGGGCGCCCTCGGGGATGGCGTTGTAGGTGTTGACCCACATACGGCCGGTCTCGATGCCGCGGGAGACCCGGATGGCCCGGTTGATGTCCCGGGTCCAGACGGCGCCGCCCAGGCCGTAGCTGCTGTCATTGGCCATGGCGATGACCTCGTCCTCGTCGTGGAACTTGATGACACAGGCCACCGGCCCAAAGATCTCCTCCTGGGCCACCCGCATCTTGTTGTCCACGTCCACCAGCAGGGTGGGCTTCATGAAGCAGCCCTTGGCCAGATCGCCCTCGGTGGCGCGTTCACCGCCGCAGGCCACCTTGGCGCCCTCCTGCTTGCCGATCTCGATGTAGCTCAGGATCTTCTTGACCTGGTTCTCGTTGATCTGGGCGCCCATCTGGGTGTCCTTTTCCCAGGGCATGCCAACCTTGACCTGGTTGAAGCGGCGGGCGGCCTCCTCCACGAACTTGTCATAGATGGTGTCCTGGACAAAGACACGGGAACCGGCGCAGCAGACCTGCCCCTGGTTGAAGAGAATACCCAGCTGCACGCCGTCCATGGCCATGTCCCACTTGCAGTCGTCGAAGTAGATGTTGGCGCTCTTGCCGCCCAGCTCCAGGGTGGAGGGGATGAGCCGCTCGGCGGCGGCCCGGGCCACGTTGCGGCCCACCTCGGTGGAGCCGGTGAAGGCCAGCTTCCGGAAGCCGGGGTGGTCCAGAATGTACTGTCCGGCCTTGGAGCCGGAGCCGGTAATGACGTTGAAGACGCCGGCGGGGATCACGTCCTGGGTCAGACGGGCCAGCTCCAGCACGCTCAGGGGGGTGTCGCTGGAGGGCTTAAAGACGGTGCAGCAGCCGGCGGCCAACACAGGGGCCAGTTTCCAGGCGGCCATCAGGAAGGGGAAGTTCCAGGGCACGATCTGCCCCACCACACCGATGGGCTCCCGGAGGATCAGGGAGAGGGTGCTCCCCTCCAGAATGTTGGCGGAGCCCTCCTCGGCCATGATACAGCCGGCGAAGTAGCGGAAGTGACGGACGGAATAGGGGATGTCGATGGCCATGGTCTCACGGATGGGCTTGCCGTTATCCAGAGACTCCACCATGGCCAGATGCTCGGCGTTCTGCTCGATGATGTCAGCCACCTTGTTCAGAATGGCGGCTCGCTCATTGGTGGTGATGTTCTTCCAGGTCTTGAAGGCCTCCCAGGCTGCGGTGACGGCGGTATCCACATCCTCCTTGGTGGCCTGGGCACAGGTAGCCAGATGTTCACCGTTGGCGGGGCAGCGGGTCTCAAAGGTGGCGCCGTCGCCGGCGGGGACCCACTTGCCGTTGATGTAAAGTCCATAATTCTCCTGCGTGATCCGTTCCATGGTGATACTCCTTTCTCGACAGAAATGACCAAGCAAACGGGTTGGTCTTCTGAGTGATGTTCCCAAGTGGAAGTATATCATTTTGCACAATTAAGTCAATAGATAAAATTTTGAAAATGAATAGAAATAAAAAAATATTTTATACAGATGCTTATTACATAAAAAATTAAATAAAATAGAGGAAAATAATTGTAAATAATATAATATAGATGTGTTCTGATGTATAGAACAAATAAGAGAAAAAACATAAAATTGGCACCACCAATTAGAAAATGAAACATGTAGCCCGCCGTCGGCATAGGCGCTATTTGTTGCGGTCAGAAAGCAGATGCTCGGGGAAGGGGAGACATAGCGGCTGTTTCGCGGCCCGAAAAGGCAGATTTATATGCCGGGATCATGCAGTCAAAGCGACGCCTCCCCAAGGCGTTGGGATCGTTCGTGCCTGTATGATAGAGGGATTGGGTATCATAACAGCGGGCAATCTGTGTCCAATTCCTACTTGCAAAGGGCGAAGTCATCCGGTATACTGAAAGGGAAAAGAATAAGTTCGAATGATGGCATCGGGAGAGACCGCCCAGGCGGCGCCGAAGGGGATTGGCAGAAAAACTCTCAGGCAAAAGTACCGGTGCCGGACGAAACTCCGAAGACCAAAGGGGCGCGTGCCCCGGCGGACCGAAGAAGCAATTTGCTCTGCCGGGGGCAAAGAATCTTTCAGGTGAGAAGACGGAGGCGTGCCTTTGCTTGGCGCGCCTCCGTTTTGCATTTTTTGTCCTACCAATTTTGAGAAAGAAGGGATCGCCAATAAAGAAGACGCCGCTGTATGACCGCCATGTGGATCTGGGCGGCAAGATCGTCCCCTTTGCGGGCTACCTGCTGCCGGTCCAGTACCCCACCGGTGTCATCGCTGAGCACATGGCCGTCCGCACCGCTGCCGGGCTCTTTGACGTCTCCCACATGGGGGAGCTGGTCTTTACCGGCCCGGACGCCCTCAAAAACCTCAACCACATGCTCACCAATGACTTCACCAACATGACCGACGGCCAGGTCCGCTACTCCCCCATGTGCAACGACGCCGGCGGCTGCGTGGACGATCTCATCGTCTACAAGGTCCGGGAGGGGGCCTATCTGGTGGTGGTCAACGCCGCCAACAAGGATAAGGATGCCGCCTGGATGGCGGAACACCTCTTTGGGGACTGCAAAATGGAGGATATCTCGGATACTGTAGCCCAAGTAGCCCTCCAGGGGCCCAGCTCCAAGGAAATCCTTCTGAAACTGGTGGGAGAGGAGGATCTGCCCAAGAAGTATTACAGCTTTATCCCCCAGATCACAGTGGGCGGCATCCAGTGCCTCATCTCCCGCACCGGCTACACCGGGGAGTCCGGCTACGAGCTCTACTGCGCCGCCGGGGAGGGGCCCGCCCTGTGGGACCTGCTGCTGGAGACGGGGAAGGACCTGGGGCTCATCCCCTGCGGCCTGGGCGCCCGGGACACCCTGCGGCTGGAGGCCGCCATGCCCCTCTACGGCCACGAACTCACCGACGACGTCGGCCCTCTGGAGGCGGGCCTGGACTTTGCCATCAAGCTGAACAAGGACGACTTCATCGGCAAGGCCGGCCTGGAGGGCCGACTGCCCCTCACCAGGACCCGGGTGGGCCTGGAGGTCACCGGTCGGGGCATCGTTCGGGAGCACCAGGACGTCTATATCGGGGACCAGCTGGCGGGGCAGACTACTTCCGGTACCCATGCCCCCTTCCTGGGCAAGGCCATCGCCATGGCCTACCTGTCCCCGGCGGACGCCGCCGTGGGCACCCAGGTGGAGGTGGACGTCCGGGGCCGCCGGGTGCCCTGCAAGGTGGTGCCCCTGCCCTTCTATAAGCGCTGAACCGAACACATAAATATCATGTAATTTAAGGAGGAATTTACCATGAATACCCCCGATCATCTCCGCTATACCAAGTCCCACGAGTGGATCCTCTTCGCCGACGACGGCACCGCCAAGGTGGGCCTCACCGACCACGCCCAGGATGCCCTGGGAGACCTGGTCTTTGTGAACCTGCCCCAGGTGGGGGACGCCCTGACCTGCGGCGAGGCCCTGGGCGACGTGGAGTCGGTGAAGGCCGTCTCCGACGTGTACAGTCCCGTCACCGGCACCGTAAAGGCGGTCAATGAGGACCTGCTGGACACCCCAGAGGCCATCAATTCCGACCCCTATGGCGCCTGGCTGGTGGAGGTGGAGAACATCACTGACCAGGAGGAGCTGCTGGACGCCGCCGCCTACCAGGACCACTGCGCCCAGGAGGACTGACCCACAGAAGGAAAAACGGAAAGGAGCTGATCCAAGGACATGGGAAGCTATCAGCCATCCACCCAGGAAGAGCGCCAGGCCATGCTGGAGGCCATCGGCTGCCAGAGCATGGACGACCTCTACGCCCAGGTGCCGCCGCAGATGCGTCTGGACCACCTGGACCTGCCCGACGGCAAGAGCGAGCTGGAGGTCCGGCGCATCCTGGAGGGTATTGCCGCCAAGAACACGGTCTTCCCCTCGGTGTTCCGGGGGGCGGGGGCCTATAAGCACTATATCCCCGCCATCGTCAAGAGCGTCACCAGCAAGGAGACCTTCGTCACCGCCTACACCCCCTATCAGGCCGAGCTCTCCCAGGGGGTGCTCCAGTCCATCTTCGAGTACCAGACCATGATCTGCGCCCTCACCGGCATGGACGCCTCCAACGCCTCTATCTACGACGGCGCCTCCGCCGCCGCCGAGGCGGTGGCCATGTGCCGGGATCGTAAGCGGAGCACCGTCCTCATCTCCGCCGCCGCCCACCCTATGGTCCGCCGGACGGTGGAGACCTACTGCTTCGGAAACGGTATGGAGGTAAAGACCGTACCGGTAAAGAATGGCTTCACCGACACCCAGGCTCTCACGGACCTGCTGGATGATACGGTGGCCTGCTTCTACCTCCAGCAGCCCAACTACTTTGGCCGCATTGAGGCGGCCAAGGAGCTGGGGGAGGCTGCCCACGCTGCCGGAGCCAAATTCATCATGGGGGTCAACCCCATCGCCATGGCGGTGCTGAAAACCCCGGGGGAGTGCGGCGCCGACATCGCCGTGGGGGAGGGGCAGCCCCTGGGTATGCCCCTGAGCTTCGGCGGCCCCTATCTGGGCTTCATGGCGGCCACCTCTGCCCTCACCCGGAAGCTGCCTGGCCGCATCGTGGGTGAGACCACCGACCACGACGGCCGCCGGGCCTACGTCCTCACCCTCCAGGCCCGGGAGCAGCACATCCGCCGGGAGAAGGCCTCCTCCAACGTGTGCTCCAACCAGGCTTTGTGCGCCATGACCGCCGCCGTCTACCTGGCCGCCGTGGGGCCCGACGGCCTGCGGCAGGTGGCCGAGCGCTGCATGGCCCATGCCCGGTACGCCGCACAGAAGGTGTGCGACGTGCCCGGGTTCGACATGGTCTATCCCGGTCCCTACTTCCACGAGTTCGTCACCACCTGCCCCTGCAAGCCGGAGAAGCTGCTGACCGGTCTGGCCAAACGGGGCATCCTGGGTCCCCTCCCCCTGGAGGACGGCAACCTGCTGTGGTGCGCCACGGAGATGAATACCAGGGACGAGATCGACGCCCTGGAACAGGCCATTCGGGAGGTGGTATGAGTGGAACTGCTGTTTGAAAAGAGCCGGAAGGGCCGCCGCTGCGACCTGCTGCCGCCCCTGGACGTGCCCCCCGCCCATCTGATGGCGGGCATGGAGCGGGAGACGCCCCTGGACCTGCCGGAGCTCTCCGAGGTGGACCTGACCCGGCACTACTCCGCCCTGGAGCGCCGGGCCCACGGGGTGAACAACGGCTTCTACCCCCTGGGTTCCTGCACCATGAAGTACAATCCACGCATCAATGAAGAGCTCTCCGCCCTGCCCGGCTTCACCGGTGTCCACCCCACCCAGAGCGCCGACACCGCCCAGGGCTGCCTGGAGGTCCTCTATCTGGCTGAGGAGCTCTTATGCGAGATCACCGGCATGGACGCCATGACCTTCCAGCCCGCCGCCGGCGCCCACGGGGAATTTACCGCATTGCTGATGGTGAAGAAGTACCATCTGGACAGGGGGGATACCGCCCGGACCAAGATCCTGGTCCCCGACTCCGCCCATGGCACCAACCCGGCCTCCGCCGCCATGTGCGGCTTTACCGTGGTCAACGTGCCCTCCAACCCGGACGGAGGCGTGGACCTGGAGGCCCTGAAGGCCGCCGCGGGCCCCGATACCGCCGCCCTTATGCTCACCAACCCCAACACCCTGGGCCTCTTTGACCCCAACATCCTGGAGATCACACAGATCGTCCACGACGCCGGCGGCCTGTGCTACTACGACGGCGCCAACCTCAACGCCGTCATGGGCGTGGTCCGCCCTGGCGACATGGGCTTTGACCTGGTTCATCTGAACCTCCACAAGACCTTCTCCACTCCCCACGGCGGCGGCGGGCCGGGCTCCGGCCCCGTGGGCTGCAAGAAATTCCTTCAGGACTTCTTGCCGGTGTTCCACGTGGAGGAGGGGGGCGACGGCCTGGAGTTCAAGGACCCGGCCAAGAGCATCGGCAGCGTCAAGGTCTTTTACGGCAACTTCACTGTGGTGGTGAAGGCCCTGGCCTATATCCTCACCCTGGGTGCCCAGGGGATTCCCGAGGCCGCCAAGGGTGCGGTGCTCAACGCCAACTACCTGCGGGAGCAGCTGCGGGGGACCTACGACATCGCCTACGGCGACGGCCCCTGCATGCACGAGTTCGTGCTCACTCTCCACGACCTGAAGAAACAGACCGGCGTCTCCGCCATGGACGTGGCCAAGGCCCTCATCGACCACGGCATCCACCCGCCCACCATGTACTTCCCCCTCATCGTGGAGGAGGCCCTCATGTTCGAGCCCACCGAGACCGAGTCCCGGGAGACCCTGGATGAGGCGGCGGCGGTGCTCAGGGATATCCGGGCCCAGGCCGACGCCGATCCTGAGTCCCTCCACACCGCCCCCCACACCACGCCCATCGGACGGCCCGACGAGGTCAAGGCTGCCCGCCACCCGGTGCTGCGGTACACGCCGCCGGAGGGCAAGGCATGAGCTGGGACCTCATCGTCATCGGAGGTGGCCCCGGCGGCTACACTGCCGCCATCCGGGCCGCCCAGCTGGGGCTGCACACCGCCCTGGTGGAGCGGGACGCCGTGGGCGGCACCTGTCTTAACCGTGGGTGCATCCCGACGAAAACCCTCATCCACGCCGCCGAGCGGTATGAGGAGATGAAGGAGTGCGCCACCTTCGGCCTGCGGGCGGAGGGGGTCGCCTTCGACTACCCCGCCATGTGTGCCCGCCGGGACCAGGTGGTGGGCCAGCTCCGGGACGGCGTGGAGCGGCTGCTGAAGGGCAACCAGGTGGACCGCATCACCGGCACCGCCCGCATCCTGGGACCTGGTCGGGTCCAGGTGGGGGAGGAGGTGCTGGAGGGGACCAATATCCTCATCGCCACCGGCTCCCGGCCCGCCCTGCCCCCGGTGCCCGGGCTGGACCTGCCCGGTGTCCTCACCAGCGACGACCTGCTCACCGGGGATCGGTTCTATCCACGCCTGGCCATCATCGGCGGCGGCGTCATCGGCATGGAGTTTGCCGGGCTCTACCAGGCCCTGGGGGCGGAGGTCACCGTTCTGGAGGCCATGGAGCGGGTGCTCCCCACCCTGGACCGGGAGCTCTCCCAGAGCCTGAGCATGCTCATGAAAAAGAAGGGCGTGAAGCTGTGCGCCGGGGCCCGGGTGGAGCAGGTGGAGCAGGGGCCCGATGGCCTGGTCTGCACCTACACCGTGAAGGACAAGACCGAGTCGGTCACCGCCGACGCCGTGCTGGTGGCCACCGGCCGCCGGGCAAATACCGATGGGCTGTGTGCCCCGGAGGTGGACCTGGGCCTGGACCGGGGCGCCATCCCCGTGGACGGCCGCTTCCAGACCTGTGTCCCCGGCATCTTCGCCATCGGTGACGCGGTGAAGGGAAGTATCCAACTGGCCCACGCCGCCGCCGCCCAGGGCGTCAACGCCGTGAGCATGCTGGCGGGCCGGGAGCCGCCCATGGACCTCTCCGTGGTGCCCTCCTGCGTTTACGTCCGGCCGGAGATGGCCTCCGTGGGCCGCACCGAGGCCCAGTGCAAGGAGGCGGGTATCCCTGTAAAAACGGCCAAATACCTGACTGGCAGCAACAGCCGCAGCGTCATCACCGACGCGGGACGGGGTTTTATCAAGGTGCTCTATGACGGGGAGACCGGCGCAGTCCTGGGCGCCCAGCTTCTGTGCGAGCGGGCCACCGACCTGGTGGGGGAGTTTGCCTCCGCCATCTCCAGAGGGGAGACCCTGGAGGATATGGCTCGGGTGATCCATGCCCACCCCACCTTTGCCGAGGCCGTCGGCGAGGCGGCGGAGGCCGGACTGGGCCTGAGTATCCACCAGCTCAACCGGTAAGAAGAAAGATAAAAAGGACCGTTCGGTGCGTCGAACGGTCCTTTTTCTGCCCTTTTGCTGTCAGTCGGGGGTGAAGAGCCCATCCACCGTGGTGCCCAGGGTCCGGGCCAGACGGAAGGCCAGGGCCAGGGTGGGGTCGTACTTATTGTTCTCGATGGCGTTGATGGTCTGCCGGGAGACCCCGCAGGCCTTGGCCAGCTCTCCCTGGGAGAGCCCCTGGGCCTCCCGCAGGGCCTTGATCTCGTTTTCCATCCTCAACCACCATACCGGGCCCGGTGGTAGAGGAGAAAGCCGAAGTACATGGTGGCCATCACGGTGAGCAGGGTGAAGGGGTTAAGGGCCTCGTAGCCCCGGACGAAGTTCAGCACCACCCGGAGGAACAGATAGCCCGCTGTGCCGCCCAGGGTGGAGGCGCTGGCCTTCCAGACGATGAGCTGCCGCCGCTCATCCCCAGGGCGGACCAAGGAGACCACCAGGGCGGCGTCCAGGACAATGAGTCCCAGCAGCAGGAGCAGGAGCAGCCAGGGGATAAATTGGGTGAACATGGATGGGACCTCCTTTCTCGTGGTCAAACCTGAAGTGTCAAATTCTTTTTACATATCGAGCATAACAGATGGCAGGGGAGGTGTCAAGAGTATTTTACACTATTTGCAAATGGACGGTACCGTGGTACACTCAATGGGATCGAGAGAACAAGCAGAGGAGTGTGGAGCATATGGCGGAAAAGGGACGGTTTGCCCCCAGTCCCAGCGGACGGATGCACCTGGGAAATCTGTTTTCCTTCTATGTGGCCTGGCTGGATGCCCGGTCGGTGGGGGGGAAGGTGGTCCTGCGGATGGAGGACCTGGACCCGGACCGCACGGGAGAACGGTGGACTGGTCACATTGTAGAGGACCTGCGGTGGCTGGGCTTGGGCTGGGACGAGGGCTACGGCGTGGGAGGCCCCGACGGGCCCTACTGCCAGAGGGAGCGCACCGCCCTCTATGACGCCGCCTTTGAGAACCTGCGCGCCAAAGAGGCGGTCTACCCCTGTTGGTGCAGCCGGGCCCAGCGGCTGGCCGCCTCGGCGCCCCACCCCGGGGAGGAGAGGGACCTAGGGCACTGTCCCTGCCGGGACCTCTCCCGGGCGGAGCGGGAGGCAAAATCCATGGTAAAGGCGCCGGCCTGGAAGGTCGCCCTTCCCCACGAGACCGTCCGGTTTCGGGACCTCATCCAGGGCGAACAGGCCTTTGACCTGGCCCGGGACTGCGGCGACTTCGTGATCCGCCGGGCCGACGGAGTGTACGGTTACCAGCTGGCGGTGACGGTGGACGACGCCCTCATGGGGGTCACCCGGGTGGTGCGGGGACGGGACCTGCTGGACTCTGCCGCCCGGCAGATCTGGCTCATGGAGCAGTTGGGATACCATACGCCGGTCTATGCCCACGTGCCCCTCCTGATGGCTCCGGACGGCCGGCGCCTGTCCAAACGGGAGCGGGATCTGGATATGGGGGCTCTGCGGGAACGCTTCTCACCGGAATCTCTGCGCGAACTGCTCTGGAATCTGCTGCCCTTGCCAGACCACGGAGGAGAGGGACAAGACTTTTCCATTGATAAAGTTGGAAAAGAAGATATCTACATAGAGGTTTTGGAATGAATTTAAAAATTTTACAAGTTATTTACAAAAACTATACGCAAATTTGACACGGCAACACTTGTAATTTCGCACAAAAGCTGGTAGGGTTAGAGACGGGAATTGGTTTGGTTTTGCACAAATACCTTCGTATGGCACCTGTACTCGCGATCGGTTTGGGAAACAGCGTGAATCCTGTCCACGACACAGCATGTCTCCAATCACCGCATTATTTGAAAGGGAGGTTCACCATGCAAGGCACAAAGAGGAGGCTCATCCCCTTTATTCTGGTTTTAGCGGCAATCACCGGACTTTTGATGACCACGGCCTTCGCCGAAGGCGAAGCGGAATACGTCAGCAATTTCTTTGCGCAGCCCCTGTCTCTCCTGCCCCCTGTACTGGCCATTGCGCTGGCCCTGATCACCAAGGAAGTTTATACGTCTCTGTTCCTGGGCTGCCTGGTGGGCGGTTTTCTGTACGCCAACTTTAACCCCGTGCTGGCTGTCACCAGCGTGTATGACATGATCGCCTCCAAAGTGGGCGACAACATGGGCATCGTGGTATTCCTGGTGTCCCTGGGCTTCATCGTGGTGCTGATGAACCGCTCCGGCGGTTCCAAGGCCTACGGCGACTGGGCCAAGAAGGTCATCAAGACCCGCCGCGGGGCTCTGCTGGCCACTATGATCCTGGCTCTGGTGCTGGGCGTTGACGACTACTTCAACAACCTGACCACCGGTAACGTGATGCGCCCGGTGACCGACGGCCACAAGATCTCCCGCGCCAAGCTGGCCTACATGATCGACTCCACCGCGGCTCCCGTTTGTATCATGATGCCCATCTCTTCCTGGGCGGCGGCGGTGTCCGGTGTGGCTGAGTCCATGGAGGGCGTTTCCGGCCTGCAGCTGTTCATCAGCGCCATCCCCTGGAACTACTACGCCATCCTGACCATCTTCACCCTGATCATTCTGGCCGTCTTTGACATCGATTTTGGTCCCATGAAGGTCCACGAGGACAACGCCAAGCGGGGCGACATCTACACCACCCCCGAGCGGCCCTATGCCGATGCCGATGATGAGAGCAAGAACTCCACCAACGGTAAGGTCATCGATCTGATTATCCCCGTCATCGTGCTCATCGTCTCCTGCGTCAGCGGCCTGCTGTTTACCGGCGGCTTCTTCACCCCCGACAGCGGTACCTACATGAATGTGCTGGACGCCTTCGCCAACTGCTCCGCAGCTGACGGCCTGATGTACGGCTCCTTCATCGTGGTCATTTTCTGCTTCATCTATTTCCTGCTGCTCCGCCGGAGCATGAGCTTCACCCAGGTCACCGACTGTATCGCCGAGGGCTTTAAGGTCATGGTGCCCGCCATCCTGATCCTGACCTTCGCCTGGACCATCAGCGGTGTGACCAACGACCTGCTGGGCGCCAAGTTCTTCGTCGAGCACTTCATGCAGGCCTATGCTGAGTCCCTGGCGAACTTCCTGCCGGCCGTCATCTTCCTGGTGTCCGTGTTCCTGGCCTTCGCCACCGGCACCTCCTGGGGCACCTTCGGCATCCTGATCCCCATCGTGGTGGCCACCTTCGGCGTGGACGCCGGCACCATCCTCACCGTTGGCCTGGGCGCCTGCCTGGGCGGTGCGGTTATGGGCGACCACTGCTCTCCCATCTCCGATACCACCATCCTGGCCTCCACCGGCGCTCAGTGCTACCACCTCAACCACGTGAAGACCCAAATCCCCTATGCTTTGACCGTGGCTGCTGTTGCCTTTGTCAACCACATCCTGGCCGGTCTTATCCAGAACGTAGTCATCAACCTCATTATCGCGCTGGTTTCCATGTTCGCGGTGTTGATGATTATTCGCGCTGTAACTTCCAAGAATACGGCTCCTGTGGCGAGCAAGTAAGAACTTATTCCATTTGTATACAAGAGAGACGGGTAGAAACCCGTCTCTCTTTTTATGTTTTGCACAAGGGAACTCCGCAATTTAAACCGAAAAAGAAATGCAAAATCTTGCAATAAAACAAGAAAATATAGTCACATAATACAAAATGAACCTGTTATAAAAAGAAGTTTTTATGAAAATTGCTTGTCATTTGCAAAAAATTGTGTTATCCTACCTATGGGAATTGGTTTGGTTACCTCAGCACAGCAACACTCACGCATATGAAATCCACACCTTGAAAACTGCATATGTTGATAAAGGGAGGAACAACATGAGTAGAACCAAGAGGAATTTGATTCCCCTTCTTTTGGTCGTGGCAGCTCTGGCAGGGCTCCTGATGACCACCGCTTTCGCCGAAGGCGATACCGAGTACGTCAGCAATTTCTTCGCACAGCCACTGTCGCTTCTGCCCCCTGTGCTGGCCATTGTGCTGGCCCTGATCACCAAGGAAGTTTATACGTCTCTGTTCCTGGGCTGCCTGGTGGGCGGTTTCCTGTACGCCAACTTCAACCCTGTGTTGGCCGTCACCAGTGTGTATGACACCATCGCCTCCAAAGTGGGCGACAACATGGGCATCGTGGTATTCCTGGTGTCCCTGGGCTTCATCGTGGTGCTGATGAACCGCTCCGGCGGTTCCAAGGCCTACGGCGACTGGGCCAAGAAGGTCATCAAGACCCGCCGCGGGGCTCTGCTGGCCACTATGATCCTGGCTCTGGTGCTGGGCGTTGACGACTACTTCAACAACCTGACCACCGGTAACGTGATGCGCCCGGTGACCGACGGCCACAAGATCTCCCGCGCCAAGCTGGCCTACATGATCGACTCCACCGCGGCTCCCGTTTGTATCATGATGCCCATCTCTTCCTGGGCGGCGGCGGTGTCCGGTGTGGCTGAGTCCATGGAGGGCGTTTCCGGCCTGCAGCTGTTCATCAGCGCCATCCCCTGGAACTACTACGCCATCCTGACCATCTTCACCCTGATCATTCTGGCCGTCTTTGACATCGATTTTGGTCCCATGAAGGTCCACGAGGACAACGCCAAGCGGGGCGACATCTACACCACCCCCGAGCGGCCCTATGCCGATGCCGATGATGAGAGCAAGAACTCCACCAACGGTAAGGTCATCGATCTGATTATCCCCGTCATCGTGCTCATCGTCTCCTGCGTCAGCGGCCTGCTGTTTACCGGCGGCTTCTTCACCCCCGACAGCGGTACCTACATGAATGTGCTGGACGCCTTCGCCAACTGCTCCGCAGCTGACGGCCTGATGTACGGCTCCTTCATCGTGGTCATTTTCTGCTTCATCTATTTCCTGCTGCTCCGCCGGAGCATGAGCTTCACCCAGGTCACCGACTGTATCGCCGAGGGCTTTAAGGTCATGGTGCCCGCCATCCTGATCCTGACCTTCGCCTGGACCATCAGCGGTGTGACCAACGACCTGCTGGGCGCCAAGTTCTTCGTCGAGCACTTCATGCAGGCCTATGCTGAGTCCCTGGCGAACTTCCTGCCGGCCGTCATCTTCCTGGTGTCCGTGTTCCTGGCCTTCGCCACCGGCACCTCCTGGGGCACCTTCGGCATCCTGATCCCCATCGTGGTGGCCACCTTCGGCGTGGACGCCGGCACCATCCTCACCATCGGCCTGGGCGCCTGCCTGGCCGGCGCCGTGTGCGGCGATCACTGCTCCCCCATCTCCGATACCACCATCCTGGCCTCCACCGGCGCTCAGTGCTATCACCTCAACCACGTGAAGACTCAGCTGCCCTACGCGCTGACTGTGGCCGCTGTCTCTTTCGTGAACTACATTCTGGCTGGCCTGATTCAGAACGTGGTCATCAACCTCATTCTCGCGTTTGCCAGCATGTTCGCGGTACTGATGATCCTGCGTGCCACCATCGGCAAGGACAAGGTGGCTGCCCGGGCCGCAGCGAAATAACAGTATTTTCCCTTCTATCTCTCTCTGACTCAAGGCCGGAGCGCGTCGCAGAGCGATGCGCTCCGGCCTTTTTATACCGAACCCACGGTGTTGCGGAGTTTTGGATGCGGGAAAGGGGGAAAATTCCACGTTTTAAGCATGATGACTTGACTTTTTGCCTATGCCTGCCTATAATATTGTCTACCGAGCAAGGCTGTATCTGGGCCGGTTTCGGCGGCGAGGGCAGCTTTGCGCTCAGGTCAAAAGGCGATGAGGGGAAAGAGTACGTTTCGTCTCCAGGATGCAGAGAGGGGCCGGTCGGTGCAAGGCTCTCCGGAGCGGACGGAAGGTGGTCCCGGAGCTCTGCGGCCCAATGAATGCACAGGTATTCTGGTAAGCCGCGGCGTACGTCCACGTTACGGATAAAAGAGTGCGGACGCCCAGGCGCCCGAATTCAGGTGGTACCGCGGAGCGATCCGCCCTGAAGCCCAAAGGCTTCAGGGCGTTTTTCGTATCTGGGACAGAAAGGCGGTAGAAAGGGAATGGTCCGGTTTGAGGTCAGGATGACTGGGAAGACCTTCAACGCATGCACCGAGCAGTATATCCTGTTCAGACGCGCCCGGGAGATCGCCGGCGGCAGCTTCAAGATCGTGGTGCTGGCAGAGCTGGTCGTCGCTGTGGTGGCGCTGATCTTGGCGGTGACCCAGCAGAACGGGCTGGGCACGCGGATCTTCTTCCTCTTTGCGGCGGCGCTGCTGATCTGGAGAGCTGTGAGCAAGGTGCAAGGGAGTGACACCCGCAATTATATCAAAAAGGCCAGGACCCAGACCTTGCCGCCGGAGGAGGCGGAAAAGGAGCTGGTGGTGTCCTTCGACGAGGAGGGCTGCACCCTCCGGGCACCAGGAAGCACCCTGCCTGGTCAGGATGTGGAGGAACGGAATCTGTTTTCCTACAATCAGGTGACCGGCCTTTACCGCTCCGAGTCTTACTGCCTGGTCGCTTGTGACAAGGCAGCCAGCATCTGTTTTCCACTGGTCGGACTGACCGGAGGGACGCCGGAAGAGCTGACGGCATTTCTGGAGGAACGGTGTGGCCGGAAGGCTGCGCGCTATGAACTGGAGACCGAAAAATTCCAGGCGCTCCTTCGGTGATGCAGGGTGGCTGGTCCAACGCTGAAATCGAAATAAGAATAAGATATAGGATGTGAAACACCAATGAACAAGGAATTGCCAAAGGTCTATGAGCCCCAGGAGGTGGAGGGGCGTATCTATGAGATGTGGGAGAAAAACGGCTGCTTTGCCGGTCACCGGGACCCCGATAAGAAGCCCTTCACCATCGTTATGCCGCCCCCGAACGTGACGGGCCAGCTCCATATGGGCCATGCCATGGATTCCACCCTTCAGGATATCCTCATCCGCTTCAAGCGGATGGAGGGCTACGCCGCTCTGTGGGTGCCCGGCACCGACCACGCCGGTATCGCCACCCAGATCAAGGTGGAGGAGGAGCTCCGGAAGAACGAGGGCCTCACCCGCTACGACCTGGGCCGGGAGAAGTTCCTGGAGCGGGTGTGGGACTGGAAGAACAAGTACGGCAACCGCATCGTGGAGCAGCAGAAGAAGCTGGGCGCCTCCTGCGACTGGGACCGCTCCCGGTTCACCATGGACGAGGGACTCTCCAAGGCCGTGCGCCACGTCTTTGTCTCCCTCTACAAGAAGGGCCTCATTTATAAAGGAAGCCGCATCATCAACTGGTGCCCCCACTGCGTCACCGCCCTCTCTGACGCCGAGGTGGAGTACCAGGACAAGCCCGGCTTCTTCTGGCACATCCGCTACCCCATCCAGGGCGAGGAGGGCCGGTATGTCATCGTGGCCACCACCCGGCCCGAGACCATGCTGGGTGATACCGGCGTGGCCGTCCACCCCGACGATGAGCGGTATAAGGACATTGTGGGCAAGAAGTGCATCCTGCCCTTGGTGGGCCGGGAGATGCCCATCGTGGCCGACGAGTACGTGGATATGGAGTTCGGCACCGGCTGTGTGAAGATGACTCCCGCCCACGACCCCAACGACTTCGAGGTGGGCCTGCGCCAGAACCTGGAGACCATCCGGGTGCTGGACGACAACGGAAAAATTGTGGAGGGCTATGGCAAGTACTCCGGCATGGACCGCTATGAGGCCCGGAAGGCCATCGTGGCCGACCTGGAGGAGCAGGGCTATCTGGTGAAGGTGGAGCCCCACCAGCACAACGTGGGTACCTGCTACCGGTGCCACAGCGACGTGGAGCCCCTCATCTCCGCCCAGTGGTTCGTGAAGATGGAGCCTCTGGCCAAGGAGGCCCTGCGGGTGGTCAACGACGGCGAGGTCAAGTTTGTCCCCGACCGGTTCTCCAAGACCTACACCAACTGGATGGAGAACGTCCACGACTGGTGCATCTCCCGTCAGCTCTGGTGGGGCCATCAGATCCCCGCCTGGACCTGCCAGGACTGCGGCCATATCACCGTGTCCGAGGAGGACCCCACCGAGTGCGAGCACTGCCACTCCAAAAATATCGTCCAGGAGGAGGACGTGCTGGACACCTGGTTCTCCTCCGCTCTGTGGCCCTTCTCCACCCTGGGCTGGCCCGAGGAGACCGAGGACTTCAAGTATTTTTATCCCACCGACGTGCTGGTCACCGGCTACGACATCATTTTCTTCTGGGTGGCCCGGATGATCTTCTCCGGCTGTGAGCACACCGGAAAGCCCCCCTTCCACACCGTGTTCATTCACGGCCTGGTCCGGGATGACAAGGGACGGAAGATGTCGAAGAGCCTGGGCAACGGCATCGATCCCCTGGAGATCGCCAACCAGTACGGCGCCGACGCCCTGCGCTTCAACCTGGTCACCGGCAACTCCCCCGGAAACGACATGCGCTTCTACACCGAGCGGTGTGAGGCCATGCGCAACTTTGCCAACAAGATCTGGAACGCCAGCCGCTTCCTGATGATGAACCTGACCATCGAGAAGTGTGAGCTGCCCGAGCACCTTGAGATGGAGGACAAGTGGATTCTCTCCAAGCTCAACCGGGTCATCCCCGAGGTCACCGAGAACATGGACAAGTACGAGCTGGGCGTGGCAGCCCAGAAGGTGTACGACTTCATCTGGGACGATTACTGCGACTGGTATATCGAGCTCACCAAGTCCCGGCTCCAGGGCGAGGACCAGCAGGCCAAGGAGAACGCCCAGAAGGTGCTGTGCTATGTCCTCACCGATATCCTCAAGCTCCTCCACCCCTTTATGCCCTTCCTCACCGAGGAGATCTGGCAGGCGCTGCCCCACGAGGGCGACTTCCTCATGCTCCAGAAGTGGCCTGAGCACCATGTGGAGCTGGACTTCCCCCAGGAGGAGAAGGCGATGGAGCTGATTATGGACGCCATCGGCGCCGTGCGCACCCGCCGCTCCGAGATGAACGTGCCCCCCAGCAAGAAGGCACACCTCACTGTGGCGACCCTGGAGCGGGAGATCTTTGAGGCAGGCATTCCCTTCCTCAAGCGCCTGGCTTATGCCAGCGACGTCACCATCACCGGCATGTCCGGAGCGGGTTCTGACGGCGAGGAGAACGGCAAGGGCATGGTCACCGTCATCACCCATGCCGCCCGCATCTCCATGCCCATGGCAGAGCTGGTGGATATGGAAAAGGAGAAGGCACGGCTGGAGAAGCAGCTGGGCAAGGACAAGGCTGAGCTGGACAAGCTCAACACCAAGCTGAACAACCCCGGCTTTGTGAACAAAGCCCCCGCCAACGTGGTGGAAGCCGAGCGGGAGCGGGCGGAGAAGCTGGCAGCTGTGATCGCGAAACTGGAAGAGCAGCTGGCTGGCATGTGAATCAGCACAATGGCCCCTTCACACAGGAGGAAAACACGATGGACCTATGCAAGCGCACACAGCAGTTATGGCGTGCCTATCTGATAGCGGAAGAGACAGAAGCCCTATCCCAGGTACTGGAGTGGATTGATCCAGACTGTGTGGTGATCGGCACCGGTCGGCATGAATACTATACCACCCGCCAGCAGCTCATTGAGGCTCTGGGAAAAGAAATCATGGAGCGGAAGGTGGTCCACCTGGAGATTGTGGACGAGTGGTACGCGCAGCGGGAGCTGGGGCCTGAGGTCTGCCTGGTATACGGTGGGCTGCACCTGAGGGTTGTCCAGACCGGGGAAACCTGTGCTGATATGGACACCCGGTTCAGCATGGTCTATCAGAAATTTGGGGAGGACTGGCGGGTGGTTCACCTCCACCAGTCTATGCCTGACCTGGAGCAGCAGGATGGGGAGTACTATCCCAAGACGCTCACCAAGCAGGTCCGGGAGGCACAGAATCTGGCGGAGCATATGCGCCGCCTGGCGCGGGAGGATTCTCTCACCGGACTGCTAAACCACCGGGCCTTCTTTGAAGAGGGAGCGCGATATGTGAAGCAGGGAGGAACCTTCTGGTGCTTTGTGCTGGACCTGGACGATTTCAAGCAGGTGAACGATAACCACGGTCACCTGGCGGGAGATGAGGTGCTCAGAAGGGTGGCCACGGTTCTGCGCTCCAGTGTCCGTGGTCAGGATCTGGTGGGGCGCGTAGGCGGCGACGAGTTTGCCATTCTGTGCTCCGGACCCAAAGGGGAAGATGAGATCGCCGCGGTGGCCCGCAGAATTTTGACCATGGTGGCCAAGGAGACGAATTTCGGTTTCATATGTCCGGGCCTATCCATCGGCATCGCCCGTGTCTATGACGCTGAGGATTTACGAGATGCCTTCCACCGTGCCGACAAGGCGCTCTATCAGGTGAAGGAGAATGACAAGAACGGATTCTCCATCGAACGGGTGGATTGACCAAAAAGCACGAGATCTTTGTCCCAGCCCCTGATTTTCGACGGGTTCATCACAGAAACAGGGTTATAATCGCAGTATACCAAATTTTGGTATACTGCGATTTTTTATGCCGGGAGGGGGGACAAGCTGTGGAACTGAGCTGCACGGGGGAGGACCGGGAGCTGTGTATTTCCCTGGCAGGAGAGGTGGATCACCACCGGGCCCGGGAGCTGATGGAGGGCATCGACCGGGAGGTGGGGACTCGCCTGCCCAGGCATCTGGTCCTGGACCTGGGGGGCGTGACCTTCATGGACAGCTCCGGCATCGCGGTGCTGCTGCGGGCCTACAAGCGGACGTCGGAGCTGGGAGGCACAGTGGTGGTGCGGAATGTGCCGGAGCAGGCGGTCAAGGTGCTCCGGGCCGCTGGTCTGGAGCGGCTCCTGCGTTTTGAATAAAGGAAGGGCCGGGCGATGCCGCCCGGCCGGGGAGGGATACATAGGATGAAACCTGTCAATACCGCTACCATCGAGTTTTTGAGCCGTTCGTCCAACGAGGGCTTTGCCCGGACGGTGGCGGCCTGCTTTGCGGCCCAACTGGACCCCACTCTGGATGAGATCAACGATATCAAGACCGCCGTCAGCGAGGCGGTGACCAATGCCATCGTCCACGCCTACCCGGAGGAGCTGGGAAAGGTGCGGCTGCGGCTGAAGCTCTTCGAGGACGGGCGGCTGGAGATCACCGTCCAGGACTGGGGGGTGGGCATCGCCGACGTGGAGCAGGCCCGGACGCCCCTCTTCACCACCGGAAACGAGGAGCGCTCCGGCATGGGGTTCACGATTATGGAGAGTTTTATGGATACGCTGAAGGTCCGCTCCAGGCCGGGGAAGGGGACCACCGTGGTCATGAGCCGGCGGCTGGCCCGGCGGCTGGGGAGCCGATGAAGGCGGCCGAGGCCGACGCCCTGCTGGAGGCCGCCCGGGGGGGCGACAACGATGCCTGTGAGCAGATGATGGAGGAAAACGCGGGCCTTATCTGGAGTGTGGTGCGGCGTTACTACGGCCGGGGCACCGACCCGGAGGACCTCTATCAGCTGGGCTGTCTGGGCTTTCTGAAGGCGGTCCGGGGCTTTGACCCCGCCTTTGGCTGTCAGTTTTCCACCTACGCCGTGCCCAAGATCGCCGGAGAGATCCGACGGTATCTCCGGGACGACGGGGCGGTGAAGGTGAGCCGGGGGGTGAAGGAGCGGGCGGGCGCCATCCGTCAGGCCCGGGACCGGCTGAGCCATACCCTGGGCCGGGAGCCCACCCTGTCGGAGCTGTCTGCGGAGACGGGACTGGAGCCGGAGGACATCGCCGCCGCCGAGGAGGCCAACCTGCCGGTGGCCTCCTTGCAGATGGAGGCGGGGGAGGACGGCTTCACCCTGGAGAGCATGCTGGGCACCGACGGCATGGAGGAGGGGGTGGTGGAGCGGCTGGCCCTCCGGGGGGCCATCGATGCCCTGCCCGAGCGGGAGCGGCAGGTCATTTTCCTGCGGTATTACAAGAACCTGACTCAGGACAAGACCGCCAAGGTCCTGGGGGTGAGCCAGGTCCAGATCTCCCGCATTGAGCGCAAGGCTATGGAGCACCTGCGCAAGGAGCTGGAGTAGTGCGCACCTTTGATGTAGGGGGCGTCAGGGACGGGAGAGACGGCTCAAAACCCATTTCTTTTTCCCTGCTGGAAAAAGAATGGTTTTTGGAATCCAAAGAAAAAGGGGCTCCCGTGGGGGTTGAGTGGCTCCAAATAGGAATCCGGCGGCCCGTCTTTACGCCCCCATAGAGGTCCAGCACCGTCCACAGGTGACTCCGCCGGCGGAACAGGGAAAGGCCGTGGTCCTATCCAACATTTTTTCGCCGCCTGCGTGGGTGGGTGGCGGGGCGTGGCGCCGCTGACTGGTATTCCTTCTATTGTGGAGCGTGGCTTCCCAGACGCACTACCCCCCTATGTAACCCACCCTCATCCGGCGGCTGAGCCGCCACCACGGGTTAAGGAAGAAGTCATTTCTTCTGACTGTCCACCAGACAGTCAGACCCCCTGCAAGGGGGAAGGTCTGAGAAAGCGCAGCCTGTAAAACCTTCCCCCCACAGGGGGGAAGGTGCCCCAGTGGGTACACTGGGGCGGATGAGGGGGCGAAGGATCGAGGAAAACGTAAATGTATCTGACTGATGCACTCTCACCCGTCATTTGCTCCGTAAATGCCACCTTCCCCCTGTCAGGGGGAAGGCTTTTCATTTCTCGGGCAGCAGGTTCAGCCGGCCCATGGAGATGCCCAGCTGAAGGCCCAGGAGAAAGGCCCGATCCGTCTCAAAGCCCGCCAGGGCATTTTCAGCGTCCGCCGCGGCCAGCTCGGAGCTGCGCCCACAGGACCTCCCCCTCCGCCTGGCACTGGCGGTAGTCTGGGTCGGCGGAAAGCCCCTCCCGCATATGACTCAGGGCGGTATCGGCCAAAAAACGCAGGGCATTGTCCATTATCATCACCTCTGTTTCTACAATAAACAAAAAATATACCACTTGTCAATGATAGCTTTTAGCAATATGTCAAATTGCACAATTGTAACTTATTTGGCCTTGCGCTATAATAATTTAACTGCTGACACCATTTGCAGGAAATTTTCTGGGAGGGCAGTTATCATGAGTGATACTCTCTATATTGTCGTCCCCTGTTATAACGAGGAGGCCGTGCTGCCGGAGACCGCCAAGCGGCTGGGGGAGAAGCTGACCAGCCTGACGGCGGCGGGGAAGGTCTCGGCGGAGAGCCGGGTCTTCTTTGTGAACGACGGCTCCAAGGACGGGACCTGGTCCATCATCACCGACCTGCACCAGCGCGACCGCCGGTTCTCCGGGGTGGACCTGAGCCGGAACCGGGGCCATCAGAACGCCCTGCTGGCGGGACTCATGACGGCCAAGGACCGGGCGGACATGGTCATCTCCATGGACGCCGACCTCCAGGACGACATCGACGCCGTGGACGCCATGGTGGACAAGTATTACGAGGGCTGCGACATCGTCTACGGCGTGCGCTCCGCCCGGGAGAAGGACACCTTCTTCAAGCGCGTTACCGCTGAGGGCTTTTACCGCTTTATGAGCTTTCTGGGGGCGGAGACGGTGTTCAACCACGCCGACTACCGCCTCATGTCCCGCCGTGCCCTGGAGGGCCTGGCGCAGTTCAAGGAGGTCAACCTCTTCCTGCGGGGCATCGTGCCCATGATCGGCTACACCACCGGCTATGTCTCCTATGAGCGGGGGGAGCGCTTCGCCGGGGAGAGCAAGTATCCCCTCAAAAAAATGCTCTCCTTTGCCCTGGAGGGCATCACCAGCCTCTCCACCAAGCCCATCCGGTACATCACCCTGCTGGGCTTTTTGGTCTTTCTGGTGAGTATCGTTATGCTCATCTATTCCATCGTCCGCTGGGCCATGGGGGAGACCATTCTGGGCTGGGCCAGCCTCATCTGCTCGGTGTGGGCCATCGGTGGGCTCATCCTGCTGTCTTTGGGGGTCATCGGCGAGTATATCGGCAAAATCTACCTGGAGACCAAGGCCCGGCCCCGGTTCCTGATCCGGGAGGTATTGGAGGAGCGGGATGAAGAAGCTCTTTGATGTGAGCATGCTCAAATTTCTCCTGGTGGGGGTGGGGAACACCCTCCTCTCCACGGTGCTCATGTTTGCCCTGGAGGATCTGGGCTTCTGGCCCTCCACCGCCATCGCCTATGTGGCGGGGGCGGTCATGAGCTTTTTCCTCAACAAGCACTTCACCTTCCACAGTGACGAGGTGCTGTGGCGAGCGGCGGTGAAATTCGCCGTCAACGTGGCGGTGTGCTATGTGGTGGGCTATGGCCTGGCCTGGCTCATCATGGACGACCTGGCCCCCTTCAGCCCTCTGCCGCAGGTGTGGTGGGAGCGGCTCTCCAAGCTGGTGGGCATGGGGCTCTATACCGTTTTCAATTACTTCGGGCAGCGCTTTTTCGCCTTCCGCCGAAGAGGTAGTACCACTTGACTTTCCCTGAGTAAAGTGCTACCATCGTAACGATGCTGGCGTCTTTTGACGCGATTCCCAGAGACAGAAGGCGAAAAAGATATGGAAACCATGAAATACAGCGATACCGCGTTCCCCGTGCATAGGTGGTGGCGGAGCTCCATGCCAACGCGGTGGATCTCCCCAAGCGGACGGTGCGGGAGCACATCGAGTACGCCCTGGACCACCCCATCGGCGCCGGCCCCATCGAGGAGGCTGTGCAGGCCGGGGACAAGGTGTGCATCATCATCTCAGACGTGACCCGGCGCTGGCAGCAGCCCAGCACCTACCTGCCCATCCTGGTGGAGCGGCTCAACCGGGCGGGCATCCCCGACGAGGACATCCTCATCCTCTGCGCCACCGGCACCCACCGGCGGCAGACCGAGGAGGAGCACATCTCCCTGGTGGGGGAGGACCTCTACCGCCGCATCCGGTTCATCGACCACCAGTGCGACGACAAGGAGCACCTCACCTATATGGGCGCCACCAGCCGGGGCACGCCGGTGTGGCTGGACAGCTATGCCATGGCCTGCGACAAGCTCATCCTCACCGGCGGCGTGGTCTATCACTTCCTGGCCGGCTTCGGCGGCGGCCGGAAGTCCATCGTCCCCGGCATCGCCGGCCGGGAGACCATCAACACCAACCACAACAACGCCCTGAATCCCGGCCTGGGCAGCGGCTCCAACCCCCGGGTCTGCAACGGCAACATGGGGGAGGACAACCCCTTCCACACCGACCTCATGGAGTGCGCCGCCTTTGCCAAGCCCGCTTACCTGCTCAACGTCATCGTGGATGACGATTACCAGATCGTGGGCGCCTTCGCCGGTGACTGGCGGGAGGCCCACAGGGCGGCGGCCAAGGTGGTGGAACAGCTGGACGGTGTGTCCATCCCCCACCGCACTCCTCTGGTCATCTCCAGCGCGGGAGGCTATCCCAAGGACATCAACCTCTATCAGACCTCCAAAACTCTGGCCAACGCCCTGGCCGCCGCCGCCCCAGGCGGCACCATGATCCTGCTCTCCCAGTGCCGGGAGGGCTTCGGCGACCCGGACTGCGAGGCCCAGATCTGCAACTATGATACCATGGAGGAGCGGGAAAAGGCCCTCCGGGCCGACTTCTCCATCGGCGGCTTCATTGGATTCCTCTTCGCCGAGACGGCGGAGCACTACCACCTGATCCTGGTCACCGATCTCCCCGCCGAGCGCTTCGGACGCACCAAAATCCAGGTGGCCCGGACCCTGGACGAAGCCTTGGAACTGGCCGCACGGTGTAACGGCGGCAGCCTGGCAGGGGTGGAGACCACCCTCATGCCTCACGGCGGCAGCACTGTCCCCCTACCCCAGGCGTAATGAGTTGAATACAGAAAAAATGGCCGCGGTCCGCGGCCATTTTTTTCTGCCC
>NZ_CALXEE010000031.1 GCF_944387245.1 uncultured Intestinimonas sp.
CCAACCTGCTTCAGATGTCCAGCCCGGCCAGAATATCCAGCGCCCGGCGGGAGAGCTCAGCGTTTTTATTCCGCTTGTCTCCCCACGAAATGGTCATTTCGTGGGGACCCCTATCTTCTTCACTTCCTCGGGGCGAGTGAATCACCCCTGCGGCAAGGTCTTGCCCACAGGGCAAAACACTTGCACGCGCCTGATGGCGCGGCTCGCCTTCGCTCGCAAGGGCAAGCGGACCAACCTGCTTCAGATGTCCAGCCCGGCCAGAATATCCAGCGCCCGGCGGGAGAGCTCAGCGTTTTTATTCCGCTTGCCCTTGACCTTATAGCCCAGGGGTGGGATGATGCCGAAATTCACGTTCATGGGCTGGAACTGCTCCACCGTCTCGTTGGAGACGTAGAGAGCCAGGGCGCCCAGGGCCGTCTCCTGAGGGAAGTCCACCGGGGGCTTGCCCTGGAGCCGGTTGGCCAACTCCACCGCTGCCACGAAGCCGGAGGCGGTGGACTCCACATAGCCCTCCACTCCGGTGATCTGCCCGGCAAAGCAGATATGGGGGGCGGCCTTGAGCCGGTAGTACCGGTCCAGCAGCCTGGGGGAGTTGAGATAGGTGTTCCGGTGCATGACCCCGTAGCGGACGAACTCCGCCTCCCGCAGGGCCGGAATCATGGAAAAGACCCGCTTCTGCTCCGGCCACTTCAGGTGGGTCTGGAAGCCCACCAGATTGTAGATGGAGCCCTGGGCGTTGTCCTTCCGGAGCTGCACCACGGCGTAGGGCTCCTTCCCCGTCTTGGGGTCTTTCAGCCCCTTGGGCTTCAGCGGACCATACCGGAGGGTATCCACCCCCCGCCGGGCCATGACCTCCACCGGCATGCAGCCCTCAAAGACGTTCTGGTCCTCGAAACCGTGGACCTCCGCCGCCTGGGCGGTGGTGAGAGCCTGCCAGAAGGCGGCATATTCCTCCTCCCTGAGGGCGCAGTTCACATAGTCCGCCGTGCCCTTGTCGTACCGGGAGGCGAACCAGGCGTGGTCCATATCCAGGCTCTCAAAGGTCACCAGCGGCGCGGCGGCGTCATAAAAGCTCAGGTAGTCGGCGTGGACCTTCTCCTGGATGGCCGCCGCCAGGGCGTCCGAGGTGAGGGGTCCGGAGGCCAGGATCACGTTTCCCTCGGGGATGACCGTGACCTCCCCCTCTACCACGGTGATAAGGGGATGGCCCTTCACACGCTCGGTGATGGCCCGGCTGAAGCCGTGGCGGTCCACCGCCAGGGCCCCGCCTGCCTCCACCCGGTGCTCGTCGGCACAGGAGAGGATGAGAGAGCCGCAGCGGCGTAGTTCCTCCTTCAGCAGCCCCACAGCGTTCTCCAGCTGGTCGGAGCGCAAGGAGTTGGAGCACACCAGCTCCCCGAACTCCGGGCTGTGGTGGGCAGGGGTCATTTTCTGGGGCTTCATCTCGTGGAGCTCTACGGGGATGCCCCGTTGGGCCAGCTGCCAGGCGGCCTCGCTCCCCGCAAGCCCGGCGCCGATGATCTTTACTGGTTCCATGGGTCCCTCCTGGTCGGTCAGCGGATGAAATTGGTCCTCTGGAATTCCTCCCGGACCGGCAGGCCGTACTTCTCCCGGCCCAGGGCGATGCTCTTCACCAGGAAGGACATATTCCGGGCCAGGGTACGCATGGTCTGGAGCCCCTCGGCGTCCCCGGCCGCCTCGCCGGGCAGAGCGCCGTGGACTCCGTTCCAGTACTGGCTGGAGGCCACCGGCATTCCGCTGATGGTAAAGAATTTGTTCAGCTCGTCAAAGGTGGCGGTGAGGCCGCCACGCCGGGCGGCCGCCACGCACGCCCCTACCTTCATGGTCTTGTCAAAAGGCGTGCTGTAAAAGAGACGGGTGAGCAGTGCCACCAGGGTGGCGTTGGCCGAGGCGTAGTACACCGGGCTGCCCACCACCAGGCCGTCACAGGCCTCGAACTTGGGGGCGATCTCGTTGACCAGGTCGTCAAACACACACCGGCCCAGCTCCTCGCAGCGTCCGCAGGCGATACAGCCGCGGATATCCCGGTTCCCCACGTGGATGAGCTCGGTCTCCAGCCCCTCGGCGGCAAAGACCTTCTCCATCTCCCCCAGGGCCAGGGCGGTGTTGCCGTTGGCCCGGGGACTTCCGTTCAGCATCAGGATCTTCATGCCTTCTCCTCCCCTTCCGTCTTTTTGGCCGCGGCTTTCTTGGTCGCAGTCTTCTTCGTCGCAGTTTTCTTGACCGTCGCGGCCTTCTTGGCGGCGGGCTTTTTTACCGTTTTCTTCTCGGCGGGCGCTTTTTCCGCGGCGGTCTTTTTGGCCGCCGTCTTTTTGACTGTCTTCTTCTCCGCCTTCTCAGCGGTTTCGGCGGCCTCTCCGCCCTCCTTGGTCTCGGCGGCGGGCTTTTTCTTATAACCGCCGCGCTTGTCCTCGGGGGTGAAGTTGGCGCAGTCGGGGTTGATACAGAAGGGCTTCTTGAAGCCCCGTCCCGACTTCTTGAACATGGTCCAGCCGCACTCGGGACAGTTGTCCTTCACCGGCACGTCCCAGGTCATGAAGTCGCATTGCTTGGCCTTGCTGCCCTCCTTGACCACGTTGAACTCGCAGCCGTAATAGGTGTAGCCCCGCTTGGAGGTCTTTTTCAGGATACGCCCGCCGCACTTGGGGCACTTGCCCGGCATCTCCACCACGATGGGCTGGGTGAAGGTGCACTCCGGGTAGCCCGGACAGGCCAGAAACCGGCCGAACCGGCCCGACTTCACCACCAGCTGCCGGCCGCACACCGGGCAGATCTCGTCGCTGACCTCGTCGGGGATCTTGATGCGCTCCCCGTCCAGGTCCTGCTCGGCCTGGTGGAGCTCCTCCTCAAAGCCGCCATAGAAGCTGCCCAGGAGGTCCTTCCAGTTCTCCTTCCCCTCTTCCACCTGGTCCAGCCGCTCCTCCATCTTGGCGGTGAAGGTGGTATCCACGATGTCGGGGAACTTGTCCTTCATGAGCCCGGTGACCACCTCGCCCAGGGGGGTGGTCCTCAGGTACTTGCCCTCCTTCACCACGTACTCCCGGTCCAGGATGGTGGAGATAGTGGGGGCGTAGGTGGAGGGACGGCCGATGCCCTTCTCCTCCAGCGCCTTGATAAGGGTGGCCTCAGTGTAGCGGCTGGGGGGCTGGGTGAAGTGCTGCTCCGGCTTGGTGCCGGTGAGATTTAAGCCCTCCCCCGCCTTCAGGTCAGGCAAGGGAGACTGCTTTACCTCTTCCTCCTCGTCCTTCCCCTCCACGTACACGGCGGTGAAGCCGGAAAATTTCAGGGAGGAGTGGTTGGCCCGGAAGCGGTAGCCCGCCGACTCCACTTCAATGGAGACACTGTCGTAGACGGCGTTGGCCATCTGGCAGGCCAAAAACCGGCTCCAGATCAGCTTGTAGAGCCGGTACTGCTCGCTGGTCAGGTCCTTTTTGATGTCCTCCGGGGTAAGCCGCACATCGGAGGGCCGGATGGCCTCGTGGGCGTCCTGGGCACCGGACTTGGCCTTGAAATGCCGGGTCTTTTCGGGGTAATACTCCTTGCCATAGCGGCTGACGATCATGTCCTTGGCCGCCGCCAGGGCCTCCTCGGAGAGGCGCAGGGAGTCGGTACGCATGTAGGTGATGAGACCCACGGTGCCCTCGCCCTGGATATCCACACCCTCATAGAGCTGCTGGGCCACCGCCATGGTGCGGCGGGGGGTCATGTTCAGCTTCCGGCTGGCCTCCTGCTGGAGGGTGGAGGTGATGAAGGGGGGAGCCGGGGAGCGGGTCTTGTCCTGCCGCTTCACGCCAGCAACTGTGAAGGCAGATGCCTTTATAGCGTCCATCACAGCCTGAACCTCGGCCTCGCTACGGAGCTCCTGCTTCTTCTCCCGGCCATAGAAGGCGGCGGTGAAGGCGCCCCGGTTGGGGGCAATGCGGGAGAGGTCCACGTCCAGGGACCAGTACTCCTGGGGCTGGAAGGCCCGGATCTCCTCCTCCCGTTCGCACACCAGGCGGGTGGCAACCGACTGGACACGTCCGGCAGACAGGCCCCGGCGAATCTTCTTCCACAGCAGTGGAGAGAGCTCATAGCCCACGATACGGTCCAGAATACGCCGGGCCTGCTGGGCATCCACCAGGTCCTGGTCGATGGCCCGGGGGGCGGCGATGGACTCGTTGACCACCTTTTTGGTGATCTCGTTAAAAGTCACCCGGTAGGTCTTGTCATCGGGGATGTTCAAAAGCTCCTTCAGGTGCCAGGAGATGGCCTCCCCCTCTCGGTCGGGGTCGGTGGCCAGGAACACTTTCTCGCTGCCCTTGGCCGCCTTCTTCAGGTCGGAGATGACATCCTCCTTGCCCTTGATGGGCTGGTAGTCCGGCTCAAAGCCGTGTTCCACGTCCACGCCCAGCTTGCTCTTGGGCAAGTCCCGAACATGGCCCATGGACGCTTTGACCTCATAACCGGGACCTAGGTATTTCCCGATGGTCTTGGCTTTGGCCGGAGACTCTACAATTACTAAATTCGTTTTTGCCACATTATACCTCCAATGGAGTTTCTATCCTTTGAAAGGGCGCGGCCATGCGACCGCGCCTCATGCCTCTTCATCCGTCCGCAGCCGGACGGCGGCCTCGAAGCGCCTGCCTGGGTGCTCGGCCACATGGCCCTGGATCTGGAGCATGGTCAGGGCGGAAAGGACCCGCCGGGCAGGGATCTGGGTCAGATCCACCAGCTCCTCCACGGTGCGCTTTCCATCCTCCAGAGCCAGGATCAGATCAATCTGGTCGTCAGTCAGGCCGCTCCTGTCAATATATGCCTGCTGCGGTCCTTTGTCAATGACTTTTTCCCCCGGCGCCTCCTCCCGATGGGGCTGAACAGGGCCGTCAGAGGGTCCTTGCGGCGCCTGGGGCGCCTCGTCCAAAGCCTGGGCTGTGTTGGGAAAACGGACCCGCCCCGGGTAGAGCCTGGCGTACTCCCGGACGATATCCAGACCGCCGGTGACCAGCTTGGCTCCCTGTTGGATAAGTCGGTTGGGGCCCTCACTGAGCAGCGCTCCCACACAGCCGGGCACGGCGAAAACATCCCGGTCCTGGTCCAGGGCCTGCTTTACGGTGGACATGGTGCCGCTCTTGAGGCCGCACTCTACCGCCACCACACCCAGGCTCAGACCGCTGATGATCCGGTTGCGGATGGGAAAATGCCAGCCCTCGGCCTCTGTCCCCGGCGGGTACTCGCTGATGAGGGCACCGGAAGCGGCCACATCGGCGTAGAGCCAGCGGTTCTCCCTGGGATAGCACACGTCCACCCCGCAGCCCAGCACCGATACCACGGCGCCGCCGCCACGGAGGGCACCCTTCAGGGCCTCCATGTCCAAACCCTGGGCGATTCCGGAGACCACCAGAGCCCCGTGCTCGGCCAGCTCCAGACCCAGCTTGCCCGCCATCCATCGGCCGTAGGCCGAGGGCTTCCGGCTGCCCACCACCGCCACGGCGATCTCCTCATCAAAGGCGGGGAGCCGCCCTTTCACATAAAGGACGGCGGGCGGGTCATAAATGTTTTTGAGACGGTCAGGGTAATCGGCGTCCCCCAGAGTCAGGATGCGCACACCCAGCCGGTCACATTCTCCCAAAATGGCGTCGGTCCGCTCCAGGGACTTGTCCAGCAGGGCGGTCCGGACAGCGGGTGTCAGGCCCTCCACCAGGTCATACTCCTCCGGATCAGCATAGTAGGCCCGCTCCGGCGCACCGAAGTGCTCCAGCAGCTTCCCCGCCTGCTCCGGGCGCATGCGTTTTCTGGTGGACAGCCACAGCCAATATTTCAGCGTCGCCATCGCGGACCTCCTTTCACCCGTTACCGTTTCAACTCACAGAAGAGGACGGGCCATCTCCCACAGCACCACTGAGGCGGCCACCGCCGCATTAAGGGACTCGCAACGCTGCCGCATGGGAATCTTCAGGGTACCGGCGCAGGCGTCCAAGACAGCCTGGGACACCCCCCGGCCCTCACTGCCGATGACCACGGCGCAGCGGCTCAGGCCGGCCCGGCGCACGTCGTCAGTGTCCTCCCGCAGGGCGGTGGCATACAGGGGCAGACCCGCCCCCTCCAGGACCTGGGGCAGTCCCGCCAGGTCGGTCTCCCACACCGGCAGCCGGAAACAGGCCCCCATGGTGGCCCGGACGGTTTTCGGGGAAAAGGGATCGGCGCAGCCGGGCAGCAGAATGAGGCCGTCGGCGCCGAAGGCATCGGCGGTGCGCCAGATGGTGCCTACGTTTCCCGGGTCCTGGACTCCGTCCAGCACCAGGAACCGCTCGCCGGGCAAAGCCTCCGGCAGGGTGAGGTCGGGCTGCCGGCACAGGAAGAGTACTCCCTGAGGGGTCTCGGTGGTGGAGAGGCTCTTCAAGAGGTCGGCGGGCACCTGCACCTCCCGGACGCCGTCGGGCACCGGACAGGGGCGGCTGCCGTCGTGGACCACAGTGGTGAGGACCGCCCCGGCCCTGAGGGCCTCCTCCAGCAGCTTTGGCCCGTCACAGACGAAGAGCCCCTGGTCCCGACGGGCGGACCGTGCATTATTCAACTTTCGGATCTGCCCCACCAGCGGGTTGGATCGGCTGGTGATCTGTTCCACGGGACCTTCCCCCCTACCTTAATATTATGGTATCACAGATCGTGGAGCCGGTCGATATACTCGTTCCGGCCCAGCGTGACCACCACGTCCCCGGCGGCCAGCACATAGTCGGCGCCGGGCGCCACCTCCAGGTCGTGCTCATCGCCGCCACGGCGGATAGCGATGATGTTGACCCGATACTTGGCACGCACGTCCAGGGTACGCAGGGATTTTCCCACCCAGGGCTTGGGGGTGGCCAGCTCCACGATGCCGAAGTCGTCGGAGAGCTCGATGAAGTTGAGAATGTTGGAGCTCGACAGGTTCTGGGCCAGCTTGACTCCCGTCTCATGCTCGGGGAAGACCACCCGGTCGGCACCGATCTTCTGGAGCACCTTCTGGTGGACATGACTCTGGGCCTTTGCGATGACCTGCCGGACCCCGATCTCTTTCAGGTTCATGGTGATGAGGGCGCTGTTGCCCACATCGTCGGCCACCGCCACGATGGCGCAGTTGTAATTGCGCACACCCAAAGCCCGGAGCACACCGGGGTCCCGGGCGTCGCCGGCCACGGCGTGGGTCACCTGACTGGAGATACTCTGGACCCGGTCCTCCGAGTCGTCGATGGCCAGCACCTCATGGCCCAGCCGACACAGCTCGGTGGCCACGGCGGTGCCGAAACGGCCCAGACCGATCACTACATATGTCCTCACGATTCACAGCTCCTTTTTTTGTTTGGGGCGGTCCTGGACTCACCCGATCATGATGTCTACCACGGGATAGCGGATCTTGGCCGCATTCCTGCCCCTGGCCAGGAACGCCACCGAGAAGGACATGATGCCCACCCGGCCCAGAAACATGGCGATGATGAGTATGACATGACTGAAGGGACTCAGCGTAGGGGTGATGCCCACGGTAACGCCCACGGTGGCCAGGGCGGAGGCCGCCTCAAAGGCCGCCGAGAGGAAGTGGACCTCATCGGTCAAAGAGATGGTCATGGCGATGCCCAGGAAGAGGACCACCACAATCAGAGTCAGGGTGAGGGCGGTCATGACCCGGCGCTGGGAGATGGTCCGCCTGCGGATGGTGACCTCCTCCCGGCCGGCCAGTCCGGCGCGCATGGTGAGCAGCAGAATACCCACCGTACCCGTCTTCAGGCCGCCGGCGGTGGAGCCACTGGAGCCGCCGATGAGCATCAGGATACAGGACATGGCCAAAGAGCTGTCCCGCAGCCCGCCCTGGCCGATGGAATCAAAGCCGGCGGTGCGGAGGGTCACAGACTGGAAGAAGGAGTTGAGGATCTTCTTCCACCAGGACATACCCCCCAGGGTGTTGGGGTTATCCCACTCCACTCCCAGGAAAAACACTGCCCCGCCCAGGATGAGGGCTCCCGTCATCAGGATGACCAGCTTACTGTAAAAGGAGAGCCGCCGAGGGGTCCGCCAGTTTCGGATCAGATCCTCCCAGACGAAAAAGCCCAGGCCTCCAATGACAATGAGGCACAATATGGTAAGGAGAACCACTGGATTTCCATTATAGGTGATGAGGCTGGTGAACTCTCCCTTGCTGCCCAGCAGGTCGAAGCCGGCGTTGCAGAAGGCCGAGACGGCATGGAAGATGCCCCGCCACAGTCCGCCCGCCAGGCCAAACTCCGGCAGGAAGCACAATGTCAGGATTATCGCACCCGCTCCCTCCATGATGAGGGTGCCCATAAGGGTGTGGCGCACCATGCGGACCACGCCGTCCATGTCGTTGAGGTTCAGGGTGGAGACCATGATGAGCCGCTCCGAGAGGCCGATCCGCCGCCTGAGGGCGAAGGACACCGTTGTGATGACTGTCATAAAGCCCAGTCCGCCCAGCTGGATCATAGCCAGGATCACAACCTGCCCAAAAAGGGTCCAGTGGGCCCAGGTGTCCACCAGAATAAGTCCGGTGACACAGGAGGCCGAGGTGGCCGTGAACAGGCAGGTGATGAGATCCGTGGACTGCCCGTCCCGGCTGGCCCAGGGCAGCATGAGCAGCAGGGTCCCGGTGAGGATGATGATCCCAAAGGAGACCACCACGATCCGGGCGGGATTGAGGTTACGCATACTCCGCAGCCGTCTGAGCAGCGCCTGCAGGGGATAAAACACCAAGATATGACCCTCCTTCTCGCTCCGCACCCTTGGGTGAAACGAAAGCAAGTATAGCATACGCTGTCGGTCCGTGTAAGTCAACGGTTTTTTCTCCGACCATCCCTTGCGGACAGACAAAGGCCCGCCCCGGGGCCATTCCCCAGGGCGGGCAAATGCTTACAGAAAGGGATGAAAATCCTTGTCCAGGACCTGCTTGCGGTGGTAGCTCACATAGTCGGGCGCAGCCTCGGGGCATTGATTCTGGATGGTCTCCACCAGCAATGCCGGATTGAGGCCAGGATTCTGGGCGCGGAGGACCACATCCAGGACGATGGCGTCCCGGCGCCCCTCGTAATCCACCTTGTGGATGAGGGGGATGAGATCCACCTGGACCTGGCCGCTCTTGGCCTTCTTGGACTTCTTGGTCACCACCAGGCTCTCCCGGCTCAGCAGGGCCCGGATGGCGTTCTCGGCGCCCACCGGGGCGCCGGCATCATACTCCAGGGTGATGATATAGTTCACCCAGCACAGCTCCCGGACGGGGCGTCCCCCCTCATAGCAGCGGGTGACGGTGACCCCCTCGGGCAGGGCCTGGGTGAGGCGCCGCGGTACCTCGCTCAAATTCATCCCCTCGGGCAGGCCGAACTCCAGGATCTCGCACTGGCTGGAAAAGCCCACCGACAGGGGAAGGGCGATGGACACGTAGGCATGGGGATTGAAGCCCTCCGTGTGCCTGACGTGGAGCCCGGAGCGCAGAAAGGCCCGCTGGAAGGTCCGCATCAGATCCAGGTGGGAGATATACCGGGCCCGGCCCGTTTTGATGAACTGGATGCGCTGGTCACTCATCGCACACCCTCCCCTTCTCCAGCAGATGGTTGGCCCCGCAGCCGGTGCACTGCTTCCGACAATCGGGGGTAATGACCGCCTCATAGGCCCGCTCCCGCTCCCGCCACAGGAAGTCGGTGGTCACGCCGGTAGAGATCCGGCACCAGGGCAGGACCTCATCCCGGCTCCGGGTCCGGTTGGCATAGAAGGCCGGGTCCAGACCGCAGGCCTCAAAGGCCCGCAGCCAGCGGTCCAGGTCAAAATATTCGCTCCAGGAGTCGAACTTGGCGCCCTCCCGCCAGGCCAGCTCGATGGCGTCGGCCAGCCGGCGGTCGCCCCGGGCAAAAACAGCCTCCAGGAAGGAGGTGTCCGGGTCATGCCAGTGGTAGACGATGGCCTTCTCCCGCATGTTGTCCCGCAGCAGCTTCACCCGGCGGAGATACTCCTCCCGGGTGACCTGGGGCTCCCACTGGAAGGCGGTATGGGGCTTGGGCACAAAGCAGGCCGTGGACACGGTGATCCGGCAGCCCCGGCGCTTGTCGGGGGCGGTCTCCCGCCAGAGTTGGAGCACCTTTTTGGCCAGGTCGGCGATGCCCAGCACGTCCTCGTCGGTCTCGGTGGGCAGGCCCAGCATGAAGTAAAGCTTCACCGTGTTCCACCCACCCAGGAAGGCGGTGCGGCAGGAGTTCATCAGGTCCTCCTCGGTGACGTTCTTGTTGATGGCATCCCGGAGACGCTGGGTACCCGCCTCGGGGGCAAAGGTGAGCCCGCTCTTGCGGACATGCTGGAGCCGCTGCATGAGGCCCATGGAGAAGTTGTCCGCCCGCAGGGAGGGCAGGGACAGCGACACTTTGTTGGGCTCGCACCACTCCAGCAGGCCGTCGCACAGCCCCTCCAGTGGCCGATAGTCGCTGGTGGACAGGCTGGAGAGGGTCATCTCCTGATAGCCGGAGTCCTTGCAGGCGGCGATGCCCTGCTCCACAAGAAGCTGAGGGCTCCGGGTACGGACGGGCCGGTAGGCATACCCCGCCTGGCAGAAGCGGCAGCCCCGGATGCAGCCCCGGAAGACCTCCAGCATCACCCGGTCGTGGACGATCTCGGTGGAGGGCACAATGGTCTTCACCGGGAAGTAGGACTTGTCCAGATCCTGGACGATCCGCTTGGTCACCAGCTCGGGGGCCCCCTCCTGCGGAGTGACGGCTGCCACGGTCCCATCCTCATGGTAGGTGACAGCATAGAGGGAGGGCACATAGAGCCCCGGCACCTTGGCCGCGGCCACCAGCAGATCCTGACGGGACCAACCCTCCTGACGGGCGCGCTGATAGAGCCGGATGAGCTCCACTGTCACATCCTCGCCTTCTCCCAGGGAGAAGATATCTACAAAGGGCGCCAGAGGCTCCGGGTTGTAGGCACAGGTACCACCGGCGATGATGAGGGGGGCGTCCTCGTCCCGGTCCGCGGAGCGCAGGGGCAGCCCGGCCAGATCCAGCATGTTGAGCACGTTGGAGTAGGCCATCTCATAGCCCAGGGAAAAGCCGATGATGTCGAAATCAGAGATGGGATCTCCGCTCTCCAGCCCATAGAGAGGGAGGCCTTCCCGGCGCATCTCCTCCTCCATGTCCCCCCAGGGGGCAAACACCCGCTCGCACCACACCCCGGGCAGCTCATTCATCAACCCATAGAGGATCCGCACCCCCAAATTGGACATGCCGATCTCATAGGTATCGGGAAAGCACATGGCGATCCGCGTATCTACCTGCTTGGGGTCCTTCACCACTGCGTTGTACTCTCCACCGGTATACCGGGCAGGCTTCTGCACCCTGGAGAGGATCGTTTCCATCGTCCGGTCCATTCCTAACCTCCGCTCACGCGCGCTTACTCATCATATATATGGCAAAGTATTATTTTAACCGCTGCGCGTAGGAATGGCAAGTACAAATTCGCGGATTTATTGGTTTTCTCCCCAGGAATGGCGAAAATCTTCGATGACATCTCTGAAGTGCACCGGGGAAAGCCGGTTCCGATTGAGTGCGCGCACCAGGCGCTCCACCTCTGCGTAGTCGCTGGACAGCCGCGGCGCCCGCTGCCCGTCACGACAGACCACTCCAAACCAGGTGGGTATCTCCCCCTCCTCTGCGCAGACCTCAAAACACGGCCGGATCTCTTTCATGCTGTTTCCTCTCCTCTTCCTCACACGATTTCCTCACACGTTTCGGGCGGTCCGGCACCTCCCTTCGCCGTTTGGGCCCACACCCTTTCCTCTCTCAACGAAGGGTTCCAGACCCGTGTCTCCTCTCCGACCTACCGCTCAGTAGGTCTCTTATGTTATAATGAAGAGAATACCGGACGAGCCATGGCTCCCGCGATCGCCCCTTGACCTCCGGACCGGATACACACATCTTGTGTCGGCCCCGTTGTCCCTAACAATATGGTGTATTTCCCCTTTTTTGTCAATGGTACGCCGCCGAACTCGCCATTTGGACCCTGAAAATTTTCCAAATTTGGATAACTATTGTCGAATTTTGAAGGGAGGTCCCCAATGATGTCCATGACCAGCAAGTTGGCATTGGCCAAACGCCGCAGCGGCTTGACCAGCGCGGAGCTCTCCCACCGCTCTGGCGTGCCCCTGAGCACGGTAAACAAGATCCTCTCTGGCCAGACCACCCACCCTGCGCCTCAGTCCCTGGAGCGTCTATGTCAGGCGCTGGACATCTCAATGGGCTATCTGCTGGATGACTCCATCCCCGATGAGCTTTTTCTCAGCGCCCAGTGCGAGGGCAACGGCCTTCACTACCTCTCTGAGCAGGAGTGGGAGCTGATTCGGGATTACGGCGTGCTCACCGTTCAGGGCCGGCAGATGGTGGACGCCCTGCTGGAGATGCTGCTGGCTCTGTCTCCCCTCCCCCTGCCCACCGGCCGCCGGCGGCTCCTCCTCTGCCTCCAGCCCGCCGCCCAGGGCCATCGGGGCGCTCTCATGGACAGTTTTGACTTCGGCGTACTGGACGTGCCCGCCGACCCCATTACCGAGCGCGCCGATTTTGCCGTCCTTCTCACCGACGGCTCCATAACGCCGGTGTACACTCCCGGCACCATGCTGGCTGTAAAGCGGGGAGAGGTGGCTACCAACCAACTGGGCTTTTTCCTTCTCAACCGGGAGCTCTTCCCCCGCAAGCTCTCCCGCTCCGCCGGGCGGACCAAGCTGGTGGCCATCAACGTCTCCTATAAGGATATCCCGGTCCAACCAGAAGATGAACTCACCTGTATGGGCGCCATTCTGGGTGCCGTCCGGGACTACATCCGTCTCCCAAAGGGCAGCACCCCGGCGGATTTCCTGTATTCACAACGGCTTAAACTGTGATATACTGCTCTCGAACCTCTTTTCAGAAAGGAGGGGTATTCCTTGCCCCAGCTTCCAGCCGGACTTCAGGATCTGGTCAACGGTCTGGCCGCCTTCTTGGGGGATCACGCCGCCGTCATGGCGTGGTACACCGCCGTGGTGCGGTTCCTCTTCCCCGTTCTGGCCATTCTTATTCTCATCCGCAGCATCCGGTCTCTCCTCACCGTACCCCATGTGCCGGAGGTGTGGGCCTACCTCACTTTGCCCAATGGCCTCTCCGAGCCCCTCACCCACTGGGAGAACTTTTTGGGCCGCTCCAACGCCTGCGACGTGATTTTGGGCTATCCCACCGTCTCCCGGCAGCACGCCGCCCTCATCCGGGCGGAGAACGACAGCTGGACAGTATACGACCTGGGCTCCAAAGGGGGCGTCACCATCAACGGCAAGCCCGTGGCCGAGGCCGCCCCGGTGGCCTATGGCGACGTGGTGGCCCTGGGCGGCGTGGAGACCGTCCTCCTTCCCGTCCCTCCCGAGGAGCGGGAAAAGCGCCGGGAGAAGCGCCGGGCCGAGGAGCGCCCCGTCTCCCCCTGGGTGGGCCTCTTCTTCCTCACGGTCTTCCAGGTCCTCACCGCCGTGCAGCTCATGGCCGCCGCGGGAGATGAACTCCCCGCCACAGTGCCCGGCGCCTTTCTCTGCCTGATCGCCGTCATGTGGGGCTACTTCCTGGCCATGCGGGCCATCCACCGGGTGGGCTTCGAGATGGAGACCATCGCCTTTTTTCTCTCCACCCTCTCCCTGGCCGTCACCGCCTCCTCCGCCCCCTCCGCCCTCTTCAAGCAGCTGCTGGCCCTGCTGCTGGGCCTCTTCCTCTTCGTGGTGCTGGGGGTCTTCCTCCGGGATCTGGAGCGGGTCAAATCTATCCGCTGGCTCATGGCCGCCGGGGCCATCGGACTGCTGGGTCTCACCCTGGTGCTGGGCTTTCTGGGCCTGAGCCAGAGCAAGTACGGCGCCCTCAACTGGGTCACTCTGGGCCCCCTCTCCTTCCAGCCCTCGGAGCTGGCCAAGATCTGCTACATCTTCGCCGGCTCAGCCACCCTGGAGCGGCTCTTCCGCAAGCGGAACCTGGGCCTCTTCATGGTCCTCACCGCCGTGTGCCTGGGCTGCCTGGCCCTCATGAGCGACTTCGGCACCGCCGCCATCTTCTTCATCACCTTCCTGGTCATCGCCTACCTCCGCTCCGGCGACTGGGCCACCCTGGCCCTCATCTGCGGCGGCGCCGTGTTCGGCGTGGTCATCCTCCTCACCTTCAAGCCCTACATCCTCAGCCGCTTCGCCACCTGGGGACACGCCTGGGAGCAGGCCTCCTCCGGCGGTTTCCAGCAGGTACGCACCATGTCGGCCGCCGCCTCCGGCGGTCTGGTGGGGGTGGGGGCCGGGGAGGGCTGGCTCCACAACGTGGCCGCCGGCGACACCGACCTGGTCTTCGGTATGCTGTGCGAGGAGTGGGGGCTCATCATCGCCGCCCTGGCCGTGCTGTGTGTGGTCACCCTGGCCGTCTTCGCCGTCCGCTCCTGCCGGTCCGGACGGTCCAGCTTCTACACCATCGCCGCCTGCGCCGCCACCTCCCTGCTGGTCTTCCAGACCTGCCTCAACGTCTTCGGCGCCGTGGACCTTCTCCCCCTCACCGGCGTCACCTTTCCCTTCGTCTCCAACGGCGGCTCCGCCATGCTCTCCTCCTGGGGCCTGCTGGCCTTCCTGAAGGCCACTGACACCCGGCAGAACGCCAGCTTCGCCATCCGCCTTCCCTCCCGTCAGGAGAAAGAGTCTGTCTACTTCCCCCGGGAGGACCGCAAGGAGGTGAACGGCGATGCGTAAGATCGAACGGCGGGCCATGGTCTGCCTTCTTCTCGCCGCCGCCCTGGTGCTGGGACTGGTGGTCTTTGGCTTCCGCTTTTTCCTCAACGGCGGAAAGTGGGTCTCCTTCGCCGCAAACCGCCACCTCTACAACAGCCAGGGCCAGCTCTCGGTGGGCCGGGTACTGGACCGGGACGGCGACGTGCTCTCCTGGGTGGATGAAAACGGGAACCGGGCCTACTACGACAACGCCACCGTCCGGAAGGCTACCCTCCACGTGGTGGGCGACGCCCAGGGCAAGATTGGCTCTGGCGCCCTGGTGGCCTTTGCCGACAAGCTCTCAGGCTATAACCTTCTCACCGGGGCCTACAGCCCCATGGGCGCGGGCAACGACCTCTACCTCACCGTGGACGCCCGGCTCAACTACGAGGCCTACACCGCCATGAACGGGAAAAAGGGGGCGGTGGCCGTCTACAACTACGAAACCGGAGAGATCCTGTGCCTCTTCTCCTCCCCCACCTTTGACCCGGAATCTCCCCCCGACATTCAGGAGGGGGACACCACCTACGACGGCGTCTACCTCAACCGGGCCCTCTCCTCCACCTTCGTCCCCGGCTCGGTCTTTAAAACCGTTACCCTGGCCGCTGCCATCGAGAATATCCCCGACCTCTTCAGCCGCACCTTCACCTGTACCGGCTCCTGCCAGGTAGGGGATGACGTGGTGACCTGCCCCTCCGCCCACAGGGAGATGGACATCTACAGCGCCTTCGCAAAATCCTGCAACGGCGTCTTTGCCAAGCTGGCGGTGGAGCTGGGGCCTGAAATCATGGCCGCCTACACCGAAAAGGCGGGGCTCACCGACCGGTATAGCGTCAGCGGCCTCAAGACCGCCGCCGGCAGCTTCCAGTTCGCCGGTGCCTCCACCAACCAGCTGGGCTGGGCCGGGGTGGGACAGTACAACGACCTGGTGAACCCCATGTCCATGATGATCTACATGGGGGCTGTCGCCAATGGCGGCAAGGCCGCCGTCCCCCAGCTGGTCCTCAAGACTGTGACCCCCCTGCACTTTCCCCCTTCCTTTTATTTCAGTCACAAGACGGGCAAGCTCATAGAAGCCGACACTGCGGCCACCCTGGCCGACATGATGGCCCGGAACGTCACCGAGACCTATGGAGCTGGTCGGTTCCCCAACATGGACATCTGCGCCAAGTCGGGCACCGCCGAGGTGGGCGGCGGCAAGGCACCCAACTCCTGGTTCACCGGTTTCCTCCGCAATGAGGACGCCCCCTACGCCTTTGTGGTTGTGGTGGAGGAGGGCGGCAGCGGCGCCCAGACCGCCGGCAACATCGCCGCCTCCGTGCTGGACCTGCTGGTCAACGGCTATTAAAACCCGAAAAGCAAAAATTTCCGGCGGTCACCCGCCGGAAATTTTTTTGTTCTCCCGCAACCTTTTCCCGGGAAATACGTATATCCCGTTCAGAAGCCCACCGCGCGGGCGACTTCAACATTGAGACAGAGGAGGGAGACCATGGAGGACGCGCATCTGATCGCACGGCTGCGCCGGCGCAGCCGTGCCGCTCTGGAAGACGCCATCCGGCGGTATACCTCCTATGTGAGCGTCACAGTTTGGCGGACCCTGTCCGCCGGGGGCAGCGCCCCCCGGGAGGACGTGGAGGAGGTGGTCTCCGACGTGTTCCTGGCCCTGTGGGAGCACGCCGGGGAGCTGCGGGAGGGCGGCGATCTCCGGCCCTGGCTGGGGACGGTGGCCCGGAACAAGGCCATCGACCGCCTCCGCCGGTCCCCAGCCCCGGTCCTCCCTCTCTCCGACACCGATACCGCTCCCCAGCCCGGACCCCAGGAGACGGCCGAGCAGCGGGAGTGGGCGGAGCGGCTGTGGCGGGCCGTGGACGCCATGGACGAGCCCGACCGCACCCTCTTTCTCCGCTACTACTGGTACGGGGACAGGCTCAAGGATGTGGCCCGGGACCTGAAGCTGAACCTCTCCACCGCCAAGAGCCGGCTCCTCCGGGGCCGGAAGGCCCTGCGGGAGGTGCTGACGAAAGGAGGGGAATGTCCGTGAAGGAAAATCACTTTGCAGAGCTTTGGAGGGACACCGTGCCCACAGAGGCACCCTGTCCCCCGCCCCTGAACCCGGAGGACATGGTCCGCCGGGTGAACGCCGCCCTGGACGGCCTCCCCTCGGAAAGGAGACCATCTATGGGACAAAAATTCCGTTTTTCCATTGTTCTGGCCGCCGTTCTGGCGGTTCTGGCCGGGGCCGCCTTGGCGGTGGCCGTCCACTTCGATGTGCTGGACGCCTTCTTCCAGGGGGACACCTCCTCCGCAGAGGCCCTGGTGGACCGGGAGGTCCGGTCCATTTCCGACAAGGATTATACCTTGACAGTTGAGAGCTCCGTCTCTGACGATTCCTCCGCCCTGCTGCTGGTGCGGGTGGACGCCCTGACGGAGGAGGCCAAAAACTTCATGTTCTCCGACGACTTCAACGGCATGGACACCTGGTCTATCCATCCCCTTCTCCCGGAGGAAAACGGCGGCTCCTCCATGCCCAGCAGCTGGAGCGTGGGGTACAGTGAGCTGGAGGAGCTGCGGACGGAATCCTCTACCTTCTGGCGCTTCGATGTGGACCTGACCGGGGCCACCGCTCTCCGGGTCCGCCTGGGCTACATGGAGGATGGGGCGGCCCTGGAGTTCAACCTCACCCCGGCGGAGTCAGTGACGGTGGACGTGGACGCCACGGGGCCGGGGGCTCCCACCCTGGACAACTCCCGGGGCGGCGACCTCACCGTGCATTCGGTGACCCTAAGCCCCCTTACCTGCCAGGTAGAGGCCACCATAGCCGACCCGGACCGGGAGGCAGACCCCCTCCTCTTCTTCCTCATGCAGGATGGCACCCTCCTCACCACCGGCCAGTCCCTCACCTCTGTCTCCGCCCAGCGCATCCAGGGAGAGCGGTGGTCCTTCCTCTACCGGTTCCAGTCCGTCATGGACCTGTCCCAGCTCGCCGCCGTGGTCTTTGACGGCACCGCCTATCCTCTGGACGGCGGCAAACCCTACGCCGTTGAGACAGACCCCAAGCTCTACCCCTTCTATCTCCCCCTGATGGACCCCATCACGGAGGAGGGCGGCTACATTCTCCCCGTGGAAGCCCTATGCCAGGCCCTGGGGACCTCCTATGAGTGGGATGAGGAAGCCCAAAGCGCAACCTGTACCTACCGGGACATCACCATCGTCCTCACCGTGGGCAGTTCCACCGCTCTGGTGGACGGGAAGCCGGAGGACCTGGGCGAGCCTGTCGTCCTTCAGGACGGCACCCTGGCCGCCAGCTGGAAACTGTCTGAGTTCTGGGGGCTGGATACCACAGCCGCCTTCGACAAGACACAGACCGAACGGGCCTGCTGGGTGGTCATCCCCTGATCTGACACAGCGGCAAAACGGCGTCCCCTTCTCTCGAAGGGGACGCCGTTTTTGTTGTTCTCTTATTCCAGACCCAGGGGGATGATGGCGCAGTAGTCCTCGATGCTGCCATTGTTCTGGAAGCACTTGAGGATCTCCTTGCCGATGGGGTGGAGGTCCGGCACGTCGAAGGCGGCAAGCTCCTGGGCGAAGAAGTCGTAGAGGATCTTGGCGCCCTTGTCATAGCCCTCATCGCCCAGGGTCTCCTGGCGCTCAGGGCGGAGGAACCGGGAGCTGATCTGCTGGCCGTCCACCTTCATCTCCTTGAGAGCGTAGCCCAGGAGGGGGCAGCGTGCGGGGACCAGGCGGTCCATTTTCATGTTGACACCGCCGCGCCGGGCCAGGTACTCACGAGAAATCCACTCGGCGGCGAAACCGATCTTATATGCGCCGATATGCTGGTTGGGAATGAGCACATACTTGGTGTTCTTGCACCGGAGGATCTGCTCCAGCAGGAGGTTGGCCTGCTTTACCCGGAGGCCGGTGGCAAAGGGCCAGTAGGAGCCCACGCCCTCGCTGGCCAGCTTGGCGCTGCCGTTGATGCTGGGGTTATTAAATCCACGGGGGGCCACCAGCCGCCACAGCCAGGCCAGGGCGGGAGGAATGATGCCCATAAGGCCCAGGATACCGTAGCTGGGGTTCTCGTTGGTGGCGGGGGGCATGCGGACACCGAAGCTGCGCACGTCCACCTCCACCGGCTTGTCGGCGATGTGAGGGATGAGCCGACGGGGGATGATGACACGGGGATTGGGACAGGGCTTGCCGTCGGAGTCCAAGGTGTGCTCCCACAGCAGACAGGTGGACCGGGGCACACCGTCGATGTTGAAGAACATGAGGGGCTCCTTGGTGTGGATGGAAATGCGCTCGTAGAGAGGATCGGAGCCGTACTCCGTGATGCCATCCACCCGGATAAACCAGCCATCCTCACCGTCGGTGAGGGCCAGCTTTCCGTTCCGGGGCTGGTAGCTGGGCTGACACATGGCCATGTCGTCGGTGACCGGCTGGATGGAACAGGTGTCGCTCATGCTGATGTAGGTCTTTTCATTGGTCTCGATGTTGACGCCCAGCAGCACCCGGCCGTCGGCCACACGGGGCACGTCCTGGAGCAGCTCACTCTTGCCGCCGCCGGAGGCGCCCTCGTGCATCATGACCATCTCATTTTCATAGGGGGTGATGACCCGGGCAGCCGAGGCGTGAGCGGTGATCCAGCCCTCTCGCTCGCCGATGTCCAGCAGCACGCTGTAAATGCCCTTCTTGGCGGAGGGTCCGGGATAGAGGTTATAGGAAAAGACCTCGTGGAGGTCGCTGTGGCGGCTGTGGACCACCACCTGCTTGCCGTTGAAGTGGGTGTGGCGGAAGGGCGGCGCCACGTAGACGATGGAACGGGGCTTGAAGTGTTCCACCTTACGGGCGTTCACGAAGGCCTGGAGCTCCGCCAGGGCAAAGGCGAAGAAGGCGGCGTTCCGGGGGCAGACCAGGATTGAGTCATAGCCGTACTGATAGCCGCCTGCCTTGAAGGGCACGATGATGAGCTCCTGCCGGGCCAGCCAGCGGTAGGTCTCCTCCCGGAGCTGGTCGAAGTCATAGCCGTACACGTCCTCGAACCGAGGCTTATCGGTGGGCTGGTCATCGGCGATGCGCATGCAGTCGGGGTCCCGGCGGCGCATGTAATCCTCCATATAGTTCACCACAGCACCATTTTTGCAGCGGACCACAGTGGCCTCTTTCACAGGCTTCCCGTTCACATCGTAGAGGACCTCGATCTTGTCCGTGTGCTCATTGCCGAAGATGAGCTCATAGAGGGTCTCCTTACTGTCAGGCACGATCACACTGGGGCTATTGTTGATGATTTCGGTCAGTTCAGGCGTAAATGTGAATTTTTCCAGCAGTACATTCATGGGAACGGCGCCTCACTTTCTTTTCGTCCCGTGCTTTCTATCGAAACGAATAATACTTCTATGTGTAACTTTACAGGAGAATCCCTCATTTGTCAAGGGGAGGACAGTCTTCCTCCCCCGCCCTGCTCACCAGCGGTCTGTCCCTTCCCTTTTTGCAACCTGTCCGTGCTCAGGCTTCATATGCGTGCTCAAGCCTCACCCCCCGACATATGAACTGCCCCAGATCGTGCTATCCGCACAATCTGGGGCAGTTCATATGTTTCAAGGGTACCGGCAATTTTCATTTTTCTTGTTTTACCGCCGGCGGCGACCCCGGTAGGCACGATAGCCTTTCCGCCCGCTGCTTCGGAGGGGGCGGGTCACCAGCAGGACGATCAGCGCCGCAATCAGCAGCACCACTACCAGTACCACCAAAGTGATCCAGCCGGGGCTGCGCACCAGCTCAATGGGGTTCCAGGAGCGGGACACCGTCTTTCTCCCTTCAGGAGCGGCGTAGCGGCTATCTACCGTACCCATGCTCCGGAGGTAGGAGGCCAGGGCATACCATTCCTTGACCTCCGTTCCCCCGGGACCGTGTATGATATAGTCCTCCAGGTTTTCGATGGGCTGTCCATTCTCGTCCCTGGGGGTGATGGTCAGCAGACCGAAGCTCTTGCCATTTACCGTCCCCAGCATCTGGCCGGAGTAAAGCCCTGTCACCACCCGGTAGAGCTTGTCATCCTGGATGGGGACTCGGCTGCCGTCGGGGAGGACCTGGGCACAATCGGTCACCTTGTCGAAAATCATCCGGTGGACGTTGAAGGACCATACCATACCGGAACCGTAAAGCTGAGCCGCCGGCATGAGGGGCGTCACCGAGGCATCCACTTCAAAGGCGTCCTTCAGCTCTTTGCCGGTGATATAGACCCCCACCAGGGGATAGCCCGGGGTGCCATCGGCGCCGGAGCCCAGGGAGGACACGTCAAAGGCGTCGGAGACGGTGATATTCCCCTTGGCCAGGGAAGCCCGGATAACCCCGGAGGCCACCACAGCAAAGTCCACCGGCACGTAGTCCGCCCCCTCCGCCTCTTTTACGGCGTAGACGTAGGAGTCGGCAATGAGACTGCCCAGGGCATCCTCCTCCTGAACGGCGCCGAAGCGGCTGATAGGGGTAAAGTCATAGGGATTTTCACACAGGTCCTGGTTGAAGGTGAGACCGTAGCCAGAGAGATAGGTCCCGTCCACCGCCTGCTGGAAGTTCCGGGCCAGGGTGGTCATGGCTGGGTCATTGGGCACAGTCTCGTCCACAGGTAGGAGCTGATAGTCCACCAACTCCGTCTTCCCACCGCTCTTGGAGACCGTCAGCACCCCTAGGTTTTCCGTGTACTCCCCACAGGAGACGATGAGGATACCATTGACCTGGGTGGGAGTCTCCAGGGTGGTGTGGGTGTGGCCGGAGATGATGACGTCAATGCCATCCACCGCCTTGGCCAGCTCATAGTCCTCCCCCTTCCCTGCCCCGTCGGTACCGCTGTGGGAGAGGCAGATGATATAGTCGGGGTCTTCTTTTTCCCGAATCTCCGCCACCACCCGTTTGGCGGCATCGGCAACGGGTTCAAGCTTCATACCAGACATGGGGGCGCAGTCATCGGCATCTTTCCCCAGCACTCCAAAGACGGCCACCCGCAGGCCGTCCCGCTCCACCATGGTGTAGTCGGTGACGGGATAGTCCTCCAGGGCCGCCGTCAGACCTGCCCCCGCCGACCGGTCAAGCGGTGTGGTGTAGTTAGCCTGAACGATGGCAGGCAACGGGTCTCCGCTGGCCTTGGCGGCAGTGAGCATATCGGCCAGCCCCTGCTGGCGGTAGTCGAACTCGTGATTGCCCAGGGTGGTCACGTCATAGCCCATGGCCCCCAGAGCCCGGAGCTCGGGGGCATGGGTGGTGTAGATGGTCTGGAAGAGGGAGCCCATGGAGAAGTCCCCCCCATCCAGGGTGACCACGGCCCGCCCCTCCGCCTTTGCCGCCTGCCGCTCATCCTTTAATAAGGTAGCAAGGCGCACATAGCCGCCGTACTCCCCGCCCTCCTCGTTGGCGGCGGGCAGGAAGTGGTCGTGGGTGTCGTGGGTGAACAGGATGGTCATCTCCCCCGGTCCCTCCGGGGCGGCAGCCCACGCCGGGCCGCTTCCCAGCAGGAGGACGGCGGTCAGGACCAGGGTGAAAACGGAACGGAGGTATCTCATGCGGCTTCTCCTCTCGTCGGCGGGGCCCTTCCCCCGCGGCGGATGGTTTCTCTCACGGGTAGCATAGCATGAAAACCGTCCCGGCGCAAGGGCACTTTCCCCCTAATCCTCCAGCCGGAAGATGGCCTCCACCGGGGTTTCCAGCAGCCGGGCCAAGCGCATGGCCAGGGCCAGGGAGGGGTCGTACTTGTCGTTCTCCATGGCGATGACGGTCTGGCGGCTCACCCCCAGCAGCTCCGCCAGGTCCTCCTGCCGCAGGCCCCGGGCCTTACGGAGGGCCTTGATGCAGTTCTTCATCCCAGCACCAGCCAGGTTCCCGCGGCCAGGAGCAAGACCAGCAGGCAGAGGGCGGACAGGAAGAAGCGCCAGAATCCGCTCATCAGCTCCCTCCCCTCCTCGCTGCCGGCGAGGGCCTTGCGCTGGTAGTAGAGCTGGGAGCCAATGAGCACCAGCACGGCGGTGGACAGGAGCAGGCCGGGGATATTGTCCAGCGGCACATGATCCCGCAGGGTGCGCAGGCTGTTGGTCAGGCTCCAGATCACCAGGAAAACCACCATATAGATCAGGGTATTGCGCTGGGCCTTCAGGGCGATGAGCCGCTCCATCTCGTCCATCTTCCGGAACCCCAGCCTTGCCAGCCATTTTTTCATGTGGGTCACCTCCAACAATGTTCAACATTCTTTACATTTCCACCATACACCCCGCCAAGCAAAAAGTCAAGAATCTTTTACATTTTTCAAAAAGAGCCGTCCCTCCGGAAACGGAGGGACGGCTCGCCTATTGTCGTTACAGCTGTTCCAGCTTGTCACGCAGGGTCTGGTTGACCACCTGGGGGGATGCCTGGCCCTTGA
>NZ_CALXEE010000032.1 GCF_944387245.1 uncultured Intestinimonas sp.
GCGCACCGGGCTCTGTGGGGTACAACCCGCCGTGGTCGGAACCAAGTGCGATCATAATTTTTACCTCCTGTTATTTTCTAACGTAATTTTACATCCAACAGCGGGTTTCCGCCGCCGCCCTGCGGCGTCCGGCGGTCACGCCGTCCAAGCGTTTTGCCCGAAATATAATACTTCTCGTTACTTTTTATCGTAATATAACTTTTTGTGCGAGACAAACTCCTCCGAATCAACCTCACAGCTTGACGGGCCTGGGCTGGCGTTTCTCATAGAGGGTCACATACCGGAATCCGGCCTGAGCCAGGAGCTCATAGGCCTCCGGTACCCCTTTACCCACATTCTCTGTGCGATGGGCGTCGGAGCCCACGGTGATGAACTCTCCTCCCACCTCTTTGTAGAGCTTCAGCACCGGCAGCCAGTCGGCCAGAGTACGGCCGTTGTAGGTATTGAGCTCGATGGCGTGGCCGGTCTGGGCCACGGTGCGGAGGATCTCCCGGATCTGTTCCCAGTACCGGTCCAAGGATACAGTCTGCCCATCCCGCATGCACATATACCGCAGCGGGTAGATGATGTGACCCATGGCGTCGTAGTCCGGGATGGGCGCCAGGCGGAGCATCTGGGCAAAGTAGTCGTCCAGGCAGGCGTAGCACACCTCCGGGGCGGTATAATCCACAAAGTAGAAGTCCTTGGCGCCGGCCTCAGGGGTCAGGTTGTGGAGGGAGCCGATGACGAAGTCCAGCTCCGGCTGGGCCAGGGTGGCCTTGGCCCGGTCGGGATAGCGGTTGGCGCTGCCGAACTCCACCCCCAGCCGGACGGTGAGCCGCCCCCGGTACCGCTCCGCCGCCTCCCGTCGCTGCGCCAGAGCGGGGGCCCAGTCGTAGCCGTTGGGCTGGGGCTCGCCATCCAGGTCCACCAGGTCATAGTGGTCGGTGACGCACATCTCGGAGAGGCCGGCCTTCACGGCGGCCTCGGCCATCTCAGTAAGGGGCACCTCCCCGTCGGAGGAGAGCTTGGTGTGGGTGTGATAGTCGATATAATACATGAAGGGGACCTCCTATGTGGAAATCAGAACGGCCAGGAGGGGAACCACTTGAGGAAGCTGGAGGTATACCAGGTGGGTACCATGAGGCCGACGAGCACGGGATAAAAGGCGATACAGAGTCCCACGGCCAGGGCGGTGAGGCCGTACACCCCGTTCTTCCAGCGGCGGCTGCGCTCCATCAGGCCGTTAAAGAGCAGGCTGATTGCCAGCACCAGAAAGAGGGTGGAGGGGAAGTAGTGGTATTCGAAGGTGGTGCGGCCGATGAACATCCAGGGCACCAGCTGAGAGAGGTAACCGATCACGATGAAGAGGGCCTGGGGAGACCGGAGGGGAAAGGCCCAGCTGGCCAGGGCGCCAACCCCCAGCCAGAGGACCACGCCCAGGACCAGCAGCAGGATACCGCCCACCAGCAGGGCAGTGCCGGCGTCGGGCTGGAAGGCGGCCTCGGTCCGCAGGCAGGCCACCACAGCGATGGCGGCCACGGCCAGGAAGAAGATGGCCCGGGACCGCTTTCTGCGGAACGCCTGGGCGCCGCAGGCCAGGATGGCCAGCAGGCCGGTCCAGCAGACCACCGGGTTGTTGAAGCAGCCGAAGGCGGCCTTGAGCCCCTCGGCCTTGCCGGAGGTGTTGTCCAGGTAGTAGAGGATGGGACGGGCGTCCACAATCCACTGGTACCACCGGGAGGAGTAGGGGTGGGAGGCGGTGACCCCCTCGTGGTAGGTCAGCATGAAGTGCTGGTTCTGGAGCATGATGTCCACCACGTTCTGGCTATCCTTGAGGAAGAGCTCCCGCTCGCCGCTGAGGACCTGGGGCAGCTGGGTGAAGGGCCAGGCAAAGATCTCGGCCAGGATGCCCCACAGCCCGGCCTCGTTGCCCCGGGCGGCGGCATAGGGCCAGTAGGAGAGGGTGTAGATGAGGGCCGGGATGAGGACGAAGCACAGCACCGAGAAGGCCAGGGTCTTCCACAGCCAGGGCAGCTTACCCGGGGCCTCAGCGGGCCAGTCCCGGAGCTTGGAGAAGAGGCCGATGAAGTAGAGGACGGCCAGGCCCACCGCCCCATAGATGACGGTCCACTTGCTGGCGGCGCCGATGCCCCAGAAGAGGCCGGAGAGGAAGAGGGGCAGGGCGCAGCGGCGGAAGGGGGTCCCCGGGGCCAGGGTCAGCCACCGGTAGAGGAAGTAGTACATGAGGAGGATATAAAAGACCCCGTAGGTGTCGATGGTGCCGATGCGGGTCTGGGTGAGGTGCATGAAGTCGGCGGCGAAGAGGATGGTGCCGCAGGCGGCCACCGCTCGCTTGCCGAAGAGGTTTTTGAGGAAGATATAGAGGATGGGCAGCATGAGCACCCCAAAGAGAGTCCCCATGAACCGCCAGCCAAAGGGGGTCATGCCGAAGAGGAGGATGCCCAGGCTGATGGTGAGCTTGCCCAGGGGCGGGTGGGAGACCTCGTAGGGGTAGACCCCCTCGATGTGCTCCAGGGCGGTGCGGGGGTGGTAGATCTCGTCAAAGTAGGTGGAGTTGTACCAGGTGGACAGCTCCGGTACCGTGTCCTGCTCGTCAAAGAGGGCATCTCCGCCGGTGGTGAGTCCGGCGAGATCGATGAGACCGCTCTCGTCACAGAGAGCCAGCTCCCCCAGCTCCAGCAGGCCCTTGTCGGCCCGGCCGGTGATGCGGAGGTATTTTATGTCCTGTGGGTTGGTGGGCTCCACCGTCTGCCATTTGAAGAGATCGTTGTACTTCTGGGGCAGGGCGTAGCTGGGGTCGTAACCCTCGGCGTCGGCCCAGTACCACACCTCCTTGCCGTTCTCTTCCTTCTGCCAGAGGGTATACCAGGTCTGGCCATCCTGGGAGATCTCCACATTGTAGTCCCCGGTGCCCAGGTTGGAAAAGTAGACCAGCTTGGTGAGATGGACCTCCTGGGAGAGGGTCACGGTGACGGTCTGGTCCTCCCCGAAGTCCAGGGCGGACTGGGGGGCGGAAAAGGAACCAAGCCGGAAGAAGGCGGTGGCGGCATAGACCACCGTAATGAGGAGCATGGGCAGTAGGTCCGCCCGCTCCACCGGGTGGCGGGGCAGGGTGAAGGAGAAGGGGACCGGCTCCTGGAGGGCCACCCACTCCAGGCTCCCTCTCCGGGGCCGGGCAGCGGCACAGCAGCGGGCAAAAAAGAAGAACACCCCCGTCAACACCACCAGGGCGATGAGCATCCCCGGCAGACAGGGCAGGATATACTGATCCAGAATGGTTTGCAGCTGGGTCATGAAGGCACCTCCGGCGCAGCATAAAAATAGGGGACGGGCACGAATGCCCGCCCCCTATTGTATTTCTTTTCCCTATGGATGTCAAAAGATTCTTGCCGGCGGCTCACAGGGGCGTGACATGGAACAAAAATCCGTCGCCGCCGGGGACCAGACGGATGTCGGCCTCCTGGAAGCTGAACCCGGCCAGGGAGTCGTCACCCGGCGTATAGTGCTGACAGACCATCACGGTGAGGTAGGGCGCCTTTCCCTCCTGGGCCGACTTCTGCACAGACGCCGTATCCACCTGCACCGTGGTGTGGAAGGGCTGTCCCTCCACATAGGGCACCTCTGTCTTGTTGCCGCCGGGGGCCCAGGCCACCACGTAGTTGTAGTACGTCTGGCTCTGGTCCAGACAGCCGCTGATCTCCACGGTGGAGCCGCCCACTGCCCGGATCTCCAGATAGCGGCCGGAGCCGTAGTCCTCCCGGTAGTAATCGGTGTCATAGGGCTGGTCGGAGGCGGGGCCACTGGTCCCGGTGTTGGTGCTCCCGGTGCCGGTATTGGTGGTTCCGGTACCAGTATTCGTGCTCCCGGTGCCGGTATTCGTATTTCCGGTACCAGTATTCGTATTTCCGGTACCAGGCGTGGTCCCCTCACCGGTACCCGGCTGTACCTCCGAAACGGCGCCGTCGGTGACGGTGATGGTGCAGCTGGCGCTCACGGTGTGCCCGTTGGCGGCAGTGGTCGAAATGGTGATGGTATCGGTGCCCGCCTTCTCAGCGGTGTAAACGGCGTGGAGGTTATCCGTGGGCCGCAGGGAGCCACGATAGCTCCAGGCGATGAGGGGGTTGAGCCCGGCGGGGACGGTCTCCACCGTCAGGTTCAGGGTCTCCCCTACCTTCACCGTGGCGGAGGCGGGGGTGAGCTTCAGCCCGGTGAGGGTGGGCTCCGGGGTGACGGTGACGGCGCAGGTGCCCTCATAGACCTTGCCCCGGTAAGTCATGGAGGCGGTGATGGTGGCGGTGCCGGCGCTCCGGCCGATCACGTCGCCCTCACTGTCCACGTAGGCCACGGAGGGGGCACTGGAGACAAAGCGCACCTGGGGCTGCTGGCCGTCGGGGAGGCCGGTGCAGCTGACGGTCAGCCGCTGGGACACGCCGCCCCCCATTAGCTCCATGGAGGAGGGAGTCACGCCGAAGGAGACCTGAGCGCTGCCGGTGGCCTGGTTGGCATCCACCTGGAGGGTGTAGACCAGGAGACCCCGGTTGTTCTCGGTATAGCTCCGGCTGATCACACCAAAGTCGGGCCGGACCCAGGTAAGGGTCTCCTCGTCCACCACCACATTGCCGGTGGGCATCTGATAGTCTGCCACAGTCTGAGTGCTCCCCATCTGTCGGCCCTGGCCGTCAAAGAGGGCATAGCTGAAGTCGCCCGCCTTGCTGGCGGCGTCCCGGGTCTGCCACATGACCACAAAGGTGTTGTCGTTGACGGCCACCAGGCGGACATCCTCCACCCACTCGCTGCCGTCGGTGTAGCTGGTCAGCCATTGGATGTCGGCCTTGCCGGCGGGGAAGCCGTCCTTGGGCACCACGGCCAGCAGGGCGTTCATCCGCTCCTCCTTCCAGGAGGAGGCGTCGGTCTGGGGGGCAGAGGCGCCGGCCAGCAGATAATAGCCGTCGGAGGCGGCCACCCCGCCCAGGGCGGCGTGGGTGGTGTTGTCGCCAATGGCGCCATAGAAGGGCAGCACCTCGGCCTGGGTGCCGCTGGACTGGGAGATGGCAAAGGAGCGGGGATAGGCGTCGCCCAGGTCGGCGTAGACAGGCGCGCCGTCGGCAAAGATCACATCCTGGGCGAAGGAGTGGCTCACATGGTTGGCAGGAAATTCACTGCTGGTCTCCAGCACCGACATGTCAGAGGTGCGGATGCGGGCGGTAAAGTTGGACTGGTGGTTGAGGCCGTCGCTGCTGGTATAGCGCAGCCGGGCGGTGTGGAGGACCAGCACCCCGTCCTCCTCCGCCATGCCGGTGCTGTCTGTGAAGTAGTAGGGCCGGATGGTGTAGCTCTCCCCGCCGGTGATGGAGGCGGCGCCCACCCGGTTCCAGCTCCGGTCGTATTTGACGATCCGGTAGACCTCCTTGCCGTCATTCTCCTCCTTGTTCTCCTGGCCGTAGGCGGCGTAATAGCCGTCCTCTCCCACATAGAAGCCGCCAAATGTGGACAACTCGGCGGGCAGGGTACGGATACCCTGAGAGGCGCCGTCCCCGGAGAAGGTCTCCACCCTGAGCTGGGCCTCCTCCACGGAGACCACGGCATAGCCGCCGTCGGCGTCGGGGATCAGCCACAGGGGGGTGTTCTCCAGGTAGACGGAGCTGGTGGCCATCACGGGGGCCTGGCTCTGGAGGAGGGTCATCCCCGCTCCTGCCAGCTGCTCACTTCGGAGGGCGGTGGCCGAGGTGAAGGCCCGGTCCACCATGACGGCGGCCTCGTTCCAGGTGATGGTGCCCTTGGGGTTGAACCGCCCCATTTCGTCTCCCTCCATAATGCCCAGGGCGGAGGCCTGGTCCACGTAGGTGGAGGCCCAAGCGCTGACGGAGGCAGCATCGGTGAAGGTCTTGGCCGTACCCCTCTGGGCCACGGAGCCCTCCAGCACCGACTGCTCCAGGAAGTCGATGACAGAGCACATCATCTTGGCCGCCTGCTCCCGGGTGAGAAGGGCGTCGGTGTCCGCCCGGCGCTGTCCATTCACCAGGGCGCCCTCGGTGATTCCATAGGCGGCGGCGTAGTACATGCCGTTCTTTCCCCCGAGGTTGTACTGGTTCACCGTATCGGCGATGTCGGTGAAGTAGCTGCTCTCCTTGGCGGGGACGGCAGCAAAGCTGGAGGGGGTCATCTCCTTCTGGACCAGGTTCACCAGAAGCTGGCAGAAGTCGCCCCGGCGGATGGGAGCGGTTGTGGCGTCCCCGGTGTTGAGGCCCTCCAGAATACCGTTCTCCTCCAGATGGGTCAGCTGTGCCGCCGACCAGGCCGGAGGCGTATCAGAAAAGGCGCCGGCGGTCACGCCGCCGGTGAGCAGCGCCGCACCGACGAGGCCGACAACCAAGACCTGTTTCCATTTCATGACAGCTACACTCCTCTCTGTTTCGCGTCCGGATGCGTGTTTCTAGCTCTCAGTATAGTCCTCTCTCCAAAAGAAGTCCACCCTCCGGCAAAAAATGACCCCGGTCTCAAATGGGACCGGGGTCGGAACGGGCTTATTTCTTCTTTTTGTTGCCCAGGTTTTCAAAAAAGTTCTTGATGGGGTCATTGCCGGCGTGCTCCTCACCCATGGTGGCGGCGAAGGCCCGGAGGGCGTCCTTCTGCTCCTTGTTGAGGCCGGTGGGGACCTTCACCTTCACGGTGACATACTGGTCGCCCCTGCCCCGGCCGCCCAGGCCGGGGATGCCCTTGCCCCGGAGCCGGAAAGTGGTGCCGGACTGGGTGCCCTCAGGCATCTCGTACTTCACGTTGCCGTCGATGGTGGGGATCTCCAGCTCGGCGCCCAGGGCCGCCTGAACGAAGGAGACGGGCTGGTCCATGTAAACCGCCGTGCCCTCCCGCCGGAAGATGGGATGGGACTTGACGGTGACGCCGATGAGCAGGTCGCCCGCCGGTCCGCCGTTGCGCCCGGCGCCGCCCTGGCCCCGCAGGGAGACGGCCTGGCCGTTGTCGATGCCGGCGGGGATGGTGACGGCCAGCTTCTTCTGCTTGCGGACGGTACCGGCGCCGCCGCAGGTCTTGCAGGGCTGGTGGATGATCTTGCCGGTGCCGCGGCACTTGGGGCAGGAGGTAGTGGTGGAGAAGGAGAAGCCTCCCCCGCCCCGCTGGATGCGCACCGTGCCGCTGCCGTGGCAGTCGGGGCAGACCTCCGCCGTGGTGCCGGGGGCACAGCCGGTGCCCTTACAGACGTCGCACTGCTCGGTGCGGCTCACCGTGACCTCCTTCTCGCAGCCGAAGGCCGCCTCCTCGAAGGTGATGGTGACGCCGGCCCGGATGGTCTCGCCCTTCTGGGGGGCGTTGCGCCGGCTGCCGCCGCCTCCGCCCCCGAAGCCGCCGCCGAAGAAGGACCCGAACAGGTCGCCCAGGTCGATGTCCCCCATGTCGGTAAAGCCGCCGAACCCGCCGAATCCGCCGCCATTGGGGTTGAAGTTGGGGTCCACCCCCGCGTGGCCGAACTGGTCGTACCGGGCCCGCTTATCCTTGTCCGAGAGGATCTCGTAGGCCTCGTTGACCTCCTTGAAGTTGGCCTCGGCCGTCTTGTCGCCGGGGTTGAGGTCGGGGTGGTACTTTTTGGCCAGCTTCCGGTAGGCCTTTTTGATCTCATCGTCCGACGCGCCCTTGCTGACGCCCAGGACCTCATAATAATCTCGTTTCTGTTCCGCCATTGGTTCTCACCTCTTTGCGCGGAAAGGGGCGGGGTCGGAGACCCCGCCTGCGCTTCCCATGGGGCGCCGGCATAACCGCCGCAGCGCCTCTTCTGAATTCAAAAGGATCTTACTTATTATCGTCGTCCACGACCTTGTAGTCGGCGTCCACCACGTTGGGGTCGGTGTCGGCGCCGCCGGAGGCCTGGCCGCCGAAGCCCGCGCCGCCCATGTCGGGGCCGGCCTGGCCGCCCTGAGGATTGGCCTGCTGATACATCTTCTCGGCGATGGGGTAGAAGGCCTTGGTGGTCTCCTCGGTGGCCGCCTTGATGGCCTCCACGTCGGTGCCCTTCAGGGCTTCCTTCAGCTTGTTGAGGGCGGCCTCCACGCTGGCCTTGTCGCTGGCGTCGATCTTGTCCTTGGCGTCCTCCAGGGCCTTCTCGGTCTGGTAGACCACCTGGTCGGCCTGGTTGCGGACGTCCACCTCTTCCTTCCGCTTGGCGTCCTCGGCGGCGAACTGCTCGGCCTCACGGACGGCCTTGTCGATGTCCTCCTTGGACATGTTGGTGGAGGAGGTGATGGTGATGTGCTGCTCCTTGCCGGTGCCCAGGTCCTTGGCGGAGACGTTCACGATGCCGTTGGCGTCGATGTCGAAGGTGACCTCGATCTGAGGCACGCCGCGGCGGGCGGGGGCGATGCCGTCCAGGTTGAAGCGGCCCAGGGTCTTGTTGTACTGGGCCATCTCACGCTCGCCCTGGAGGACGTGGACCTCAACGGAGGTCTGGTTGTCGGCAGCGGTGGTGAAGACCTGGCTCTTGTTGCAGGGGATGGTGGTGTTGCGCTCGATGAGCTTGGTCATGACGCCGCCCATGGTCTCGATGCCCAGAGACAGGGGGGTGACGTCCAGCAGCAGCAGGCCCTTCACGTCGCCCACCAGGACGCCGCCCTGGATGGCGGCGCCGATGGCCACACACTCATCGGGGTTGATGCCCTTGAAGCCCTCCTTGCCGGTGAGCTTCTTGACCATGTCCTGCACGGCGGGGATACGGCTGGAGCCGCCCACCAGCAGGACCTTGGAGATGTCGTTGGCGGAGAGGCCGGCGTCGCTCATGGCCTGACGCACGGGGCCGGCGGTGCGCTCCACCAGGTTGGCGGTGAGCTGGTCGAACTTGGCGCGGCTCAGGGTCAGATCCAGGTGCTTGGGGCCGGTGGCGTCGGCGGTGATATAGGGCAGGTTGATGGCGGTGGAGGTGACGCCGGAGAGCTCGATCTTGGCCTTCTCAGCGGCCTCCTTCAGGCGCTGCATGGCCACCTTGTCGCCGGAGAGGTCGATGCCGTTGGAGCTCTTGAACTCGGCAACCATCCAGTCCATGATGGCCTGGTCGAAGTCGTCGCCGCCCAGGTGGGTGTCGCCGGAGGTGGAGAGCACCTCGATGACGCCGTCGCCGATCTCCAGGATGGACACATCGAAGGTGCCGCCGCCCAGATCGTAGACCATGATCTTCTGGTCCTGCTTCTCCTTATCCACACCGTAGGCCACGGCGGCGGCGGTGGGCTCGTTGATGATCCGCTTCACGTCCAGACCGGCGATCTTGCCGGCGTCCTTGGTGGCCTGACGCTGGGCGTCGTTGAAGTAGGCGGGGACGGTGATGACGGCCTCGGTGACCGGCTGGCCCAGATAGGCCTCGGCGTCGGCCTTCAGCTTCTGGAGGATCATGGCGCTGATCTCCTGGGGGGTGTAGGCCTTGCCGTCGATGTTCACCTTGTGGTCGGTGCCCATGTGGCGCTTGATGGACATAATGGTGCGGTCGGGGTTGGTGATGGCCTGGCGCTTGGCCACCTGGCCCACCATACGCTCGCCGTCCTTGGAGAAGGCCACCACGGACGGGGTGGTGCGGTTGCCCTCGGCGTTGGCGATGACAACGGGTTCGCCGCCCTCCATGACGGCTACGCAAGAGTTCGTGGTACCAAGGTCGATACCGATGATCTTAGACATAAACGATTCCTCCAATATATTGAAAACTTATTTTTAACAAACAATAGATGAGTGTCAGATTGTCACGCTGCGCGCCCTCCGCGACGGCATCTAAGCCCTGCGACTCTGCAAGCCGTCCTCCGGACCTTGCGGCCCTGCGGTCCGTTTGCCTCGCTCCGGTCTTAGCCGCCTGCTCCCGGGCACTCCACGCTTCCGGTGTCACGCTGCGGCGGCTGCGCGACGCGCGGCTTCCCTCCGACTCGGACTCGAAACAGGCCCGCTCCGCGGCCCCTGGTTTCTCGCCCTCGCTCCGGTCCATCCGCGCTGCTCCGCACGCCTCCGCGCTTCTTGCTAATTCGCTACCTTGACCATGGCGAACCGGATGACCTTCTCGCCCAGCTTGAAGCCGGACTGGAAGACCTCCACCACGGTGTTCTCCCCGGCGCTCTCGTCCTCCACGTGCATGACGGCGTTGTGGAGGGAGGGGTCGAAGGTCTCGCCCAGGGCGGGGATCTCCTCCACGCCCAGCTTGGAGAGGATGTCCTTCAGGCCGGTCATGGTCATCTCCACGCCCTTCTTGTACGCCTCGTCGGCGGTCTCCTGCTTGAGGGCCCGCTCCAGATTGTCGTACACGGGCAGGAAGGCGGCCACGGCGTCGCTCTTGGCGCCCTGGTAGATGCCCTCCTTCTCCTTCTGGGAGCGCTTGCGGAAATTGTCATACTCGGCGGCCAGGCGGAGGTACTGCTCCTCCTTCTCGTCCATCTGCTTCCGCAGCTTTTCCAGCTCCTCCAGCAGCGGATCGGCCGCCGCCTCCTGCTGGGGAGCGGCCTGGGCCTCGGTCTGGGTCTCCTCCACGGGGACCTCCTCCACAGCCGGGTCCTGCTGTTTCTTTTCCTGCTTGCTCAAGCGATTACCTCCTAAGTGGATCGTCCTACTTCTCCGTTTCCTCTGCCGGCGGCAGGCTGCCCTGTTCAAAGAGACGGCTCAGGCCGGCGGCGAAATAGGAGAGACGGGCGGTGATCTTTGCATAGTCCATCCGGGTGGGGCCCACCACACCGATGACGCCTCGCATGCCGTCGCCGATGTCGTAGCTGGCCACCACCACGCTGGTGTCTTTCAGGGCGTCGGCCACGTTCTCCGGGCCGATGAGGATCTCCATAGGGTCCCCCTGGGGCATTGGGAAGCGGGCGGCGTCCTGGTCCTCGCTCAGGTAGCTCATGAGGGGGGCGGCCCGGTCCAGGCTCCGGTACTCCGGGTGGGAGAGGAGACTGGTGATACCGGCGGTGTGGACCCTGCGCTGCTCCAGGCTCTCCAGCACATCCATGGCGAAGGAAACCACCAAACTGATGAGGCCGTAAGCCTCGCCTGCCGCGTGGGAGGCCACCCGCATGAGCTCGGGGGTGATCTCGTCCAGGGTCAGGCCGGTGAAGGTGGTGTTCAGCAGGGTGTTCAAAAGCTGGAGCTGGGCCTCGCTCAGGTCGGAGGGCAGCCGCACCAGCCGGTTGCGGACCACGTTGGTGTCCGTCATCACCACAATAATAAAGGAGTCGCTGGAGACCATCAGCAGGTCGAAGCGCTGGATGGTCACCCGGCTGGACCCGGAGGCCAGGGCGAAGGCGGGATACTGGGTGAGCTGGGAGATCACCCGGCCGGCCTGGTCGATGACCTGGTCCAGCTCCCGCATCTTCAGGTGCAGGGCCTCATTGAGCTTCCGGGTCTCCTGTACCGACAGGCGGTAGTCCTCCATGAGCTCGTTGACGTACACCCGGTAGCCCCCCGGCGAGGGGATGCGCCCAGCGGAGGTGTGGGGCTGCTCCAGCAGGCCCAGGGCCTCCAGATCGGCCATCTCGTTGCGGATGGTGGCCGAGGAGACGTTGAGTCCCGGCGTGGCGGCGATAACCTTGGAGCCCACCGGCTCCGCCGTCTGGATATAGTTTTCGATGATGGCGCGGAGGATCTTCTTCTTCCGTTCTGTCAGATCCATCCCCGCTCACCTTCTTCTCTGTGGTTTTAGCACTCATTCTCCCTGAGTGCTAATGTAAATCTACCACCACCCCGGTTAAAAGTCAATAGGGTAGGTTGTAAATTAAATGTGAACGGTTTCACCCCGGTAATTTTTGCTTTTTGATCTTGCACACCCATTGTCCGATTGCCAACAGCAGGCAGGTGTGGTAGGATGATGAAAACAGAGAGGAGGGGCGGTCATGCCGTTTGACTTTTCCATTCAGGACTATGACGACCAATATAAGGGTGCCCTCATGGACATATCCCTACCCTGGCTGGAGGGCAACGACCTCCTGGAGCCGGCGGACATAGACCAGCTGACCCACCCGGAGCGGGTGCTGGCAGCGGGCGGGCGCATCCTTCTGGCTATGGCGGAGGGAAAGCCGGTGGGCATGATGATGCTGGAGCCCTTCGGCAACGGTGTGGCCGAGCCCTTCAAATTCGGGGTGCTGGAGGCCTACCGGAACCGCGGCATCGGCAAGGCCCTCATGGAGGCCACCATTGACGCCGCCCGGGCCATGGGGGTCCACACCCTGGTCCTCACCTCCCACCACAGCCTGAAGGCCGCCCTCCATATCTATGAGTCCTACGGCTTCCGCTATGAGGACCACGACCACGTGGCCTTCGAGCTCTCCGACATCGCCATGAAAAAGGAGCTCTGACCGTTACCGGACCGACATAGAAGGGCCGGTCCGGAGCGAAATCCCTCTATTCCGATCGTCCTTTCTTTTTTTCAACCAAAACCGCTGTTCCTCCCTTCCCATTCTTTCCAGTATAGAATTCTCCCTCCCTCCACATCCTCTTTCTTACAGGAATCTTCGATGATGGAGGAGAAGCGCCATGATGAAACGAACCCTCGCTGTCCTGCTCTGCGCCGGGCTGTTGGTCTGTCCCGCCGCCGCTGCCGCCGCCGGCACCCCCCAGGTGGAGGCCGCCGCCGCGGTGCTGATGGAAAAGGAGACGGGCACCGTCCTGTGTGAGCAGAACGCCCACGACAAGCGGGAACCCGCCAGCGTCACCAAGATCATGACCCTGCTGCTGGTAATGGAGGCCCTGGACGAGGGCCGTATGGCCCTCACCGACCAGGTCACCGTCTCCGCCCACGCCGCCTCCATGGGAGGCTCCCAGGTCTATTTAAAGGAAGGGGAGCAGATGAGCGTGGAGGAGCTCATCAAGTCGGTGGCGGTGGTGTCGGGCAACGACGCCGCCGTGGCCCTGGCCGAGCACATTGCCGGCAGTGAGGAGGCCTTTGTGGCCCGTATGAATGAGCGGGCCGCCCAGCTGGGCATGGCCGACACCAACTTCGTCAACTGCACCGGCCTGCCGGCGGCGGGCCATCTGACCTCCGCCTACGACATCGCCCTCATGTCCCGGGAGCTCATCCTCAACCACCCGGATATCCGGCAGTACAGCACCATCTGGATGGACACCATCCGGGGCGGCCAGTTCCAGCTGGCCAACACCAACAAGCTGGTCCGCTACTATGAGGGCTGCACCGGCCTCAAAACCGGCTCCACCGACTCCGCCCTCTACTGTCTCTCCGCCACCGCCGAGCGGGAGGGCATGGAGCTCATCGCCGTGGTGCTGGGCTCCCCCACCTCCGCCCAGCGCTTCAGCGCCGCCCAGGCCCTGCTCACCTACGGCTTTGCCAACTATACCCTGGTGGACGTCCGCCCCGACCAGGCCATCCCGCCGGTGGCCGTCTCCCTGGGTGTGACCGACACGGTCCAGCCCGTGCTGGCAAACGGCAGCCGTATCCTGGTGGAGAAGAGCCAGCTCAACCAGATCACCACCTCTCTCCAGCTCTCTGAGGATGTGGAGGCCCCCGTGGAGCAGGGTCAGACGCTGGGTGAGCTGACAGTCTCTGCCGGCGATACCCAGCTTTGCACCATTCCCCTGGTGGCCGACCAGGCGGTGGCGCGCATCACCGTCCCCGGCCTCTTCCTGCGGCTGGTCCGGAACCTCTTTCTGGCCGGCTGAGTCCTCCTGTTTCTCTTCCCGGGAAGAAACGGAAAAATATGCGTAAAAATTATGGTTCCCGCCCTCCCGCACCTTGACGGGGTGCTATTTGTGTTGTATAATTCATACAAATAATCAGAGCTATATTTTTGGTCGATTAGCGTTATTGACAAGCTTCGACGGTGTCCCCCAGGGGCATTTGGATAATATTACCAAAGAAATGAGGCACTGACCATGGATCGCACAAATAAACCCACCGCCGAGGAGATCGTCACGGCGTACACCAACGGCGAGGCCATCCGCGCCTGGGCGTTCATGGGCTCCCATGCCCAGGAGCGGGACGGCCAGTGGGGCTACACCTTCCGCGTCTGGGCGCCCCACGCCGCAGAGGTCTCCGTGGTTGGAGACTTCAACCGCTGGGAGGAGGAGGCCAATCCCCTCTCCCCCATGGGCGGAGGGCTGTGGGAGGGCTTCGTCCCCGGCCTGGATCGCTACGACGTCTACAAGTACGCCATCCGCACCAAGGACGGCCGGACCCTGCTGAAGGCCGACCCCTACGCCTTCCACGCCGAGACCCGGCCGGGCACCGCCTCCAAGATCTACGAACTGGGGTCCTACCAATGGAACGACCAGTCCTGGCTGGACTACCGGAAGAAAAACCCGGTTTATCACCGTCCGCTGAATATCTATGAGGTCCATCTGGGCTCCTGGCGGCGGACGGGGGACGGTCAGTTCCTCTCCTACCGGGGCATCGCCGACTATCTGGTGCCCTACGTGAAGGAGATGGGCTTCACCCATGTGGAGTTTATGCCCCTCACCGAGCACCCCCTGGACGACTCCTGGGGCTACCAGTGCACCGGCTACTTTGCCGCCACCAGCCGTTTCGGCACCCCCGACGACCTCATGTACCTCATCGACCAGCTCCACCAGGCCGGAGTGGGCGTCATCCTGGACTGGGTGCCCGCCCACTTCCCCAAGGATGCCTTCGGCCTCTATGAATTTGACGGCGAGCCCTGCTACGAGTACCAGGACATGCGCAAGGGTGAGCACGCCGACTGGGGCACCCGTGTCTTCGACTACGGCCGCAACGAGGTCCGCTCCTTCCTCTTCTCCTCCGCCCTCTTCTGGCTGGAGCAGTACCACATCGACGGCCTGCGGGTGGACGCGGTGGCCTCCATGCTCTACCTGGACTATGGCCGGCAGGGCGGCGAGTGGGTGCCCAACATCCACGGCGGCAACGAGAACCTGGAGGCCGTGGACTTCCTCCAGAAGCTCAACGAGCGCATCTTCGCCGAGCACGACGACGTCATGATGATCGCCGAGGAGTCCACCGCCTGGCCCAAGGTGTCCCACCCCGTGAGCGAGGGCGGCCTGGGCTTCAACCTGAAGTGGAACATGGGCTGGATGAACGACGTGCTCCACTATATGAAGCTGGACCCCTATTTCCGGCAGTTCAACCACCGGGACATCACCTTCTCCTTTATGTACGCCTTCTCCGAGAACTTCATCCTCCCCCTCAGCCACGACGAGGTGGTCCACATGAAGGGCTCCCTCCTCAACAAGATGCCGGGGACCTACGAGGAGCAGTTCTATGGCGTCCGGGCCTTCTATACATATATGCTCACCCATCCGGGCAAAAAGCTGCTGATGATGGGCAGCGAGTTCGGCCAGTGGAACGAGTGGCACTTCGAGTACTCCCTGGACTGGCACCTGATGGACAACGAGATCAACCGGAAGACCCAGGCCTTCTTCAAGGCTGCCAACCACCTCTATCTGGAGCATCCGGAGCTGTGGCAGGAGGACTTCTCCTGGGAGGGCTTCGAGTGGATCTACGCCGATGACAACCAGGCCAACACCATCTCCTTCCTCCGCAAGGACGACAAGGGGGATACCCTGGTGATCGTGTGCAACTTCTCGCCGGTGGACCGGACGGGCTACTGCATCGGCGTGCCGGTGCCCGGCGCCTACACCTGTATCTTCAACACCGACGACGAGGCCTTCGGCGGCGAGGGCCGCGGGGACAAGGAGCCGGTGAAGAGCACCTACACCCCCTGCCACGGCCGGGAGCAGTCCATCATCATCACCCTGCCGCCCATGAGCGCGGTGATCTATAAATGTACCCGCAAGTTCCCCGCCCGGCGGAAAAAGGAGGCCAAGCTGGCCGTAAAAGCCCCGGCTTCCAAGCCGGCGGTGCGCAAGGCGGCGGCCAAGCCCGCCGTGAAGGAAAAGGCGGCCAAGCCCGCCCTCCGCAAGACCGCCGCCAAGCCGGCGGTGAAGGAGAAGTCTCCCCATCCGGCGGTACGCCCCAAGGCCCAGCACCCCGCCGTGAAGAAAACCCCCAAGGAGGGCTGACCCCTCCCCTCTGTGATCCTGTGATCTCCACTTTGACCGAGAGGTGATAGAGATGAAAAAAGAATGTGTCGCCATGCTGCTGGCAGGCGGACAGGGCAGCCGCCTGAAAGCTCTGACGTCAAAAGTAGCCAAACCCGCTGTCCCCTTCGGGGGCAAATACCGCATCATCGACTTTCCCCTGAGCAACTGCGTCAACTCCGGCATCGATACCGTGGGCGTCCTCACCCAGTACCAGCCCCTGGAGCTCAACGGTTACATCGGCAACGGCCAGCCCTGGGATCTGGACCGCTCGGACGGCGGTGTCCACATCCTGCCCCCCTACGTGAAGGAGGGGGACAAGGGCACCTGGTACAAGGGTACCGCCAACGCCATCTATCAGAACATCGGCTTTATCTCTCTCTACGACCCCGATTATGTCCTCATCCTGTCCGGCGACCACATCTACAAGATGGACTACGAGCAGATGCTGGAGCACCACAAGGCCATGAACGCCGCCTGCACCATCTCGGTCATGGAGGTCCCCATGGAGGAGGCCCCCCGGTTCGGCATCATGAACGTGGATGAGAACGACATGATCTATGAGTTCGAGGAGAAGCCCAAGAAGCCCAAGAGCAACCTGGCCTCCATGGGCATCTACATCTTCAACTGGAAGCAGCTGCGGGAATACCTCATTGCCGACGAGGCCGATGAGAAGTCCGCCAACGACTTCGGTAAGAACATTATCCCCGCCATGCTGGCCAACAATGAGCGCATGGCGGCCTACCGCTTCTCCGGCTACTGGAAGGACGTGGGCACCATCGACTCCCTGTGGGATGCCAACATGGATATGCTCTCCGTCCACAGCGGCATCGACCCCTACGACACCGAGTGGCCCATCTACGCCCGCACCCCCACCCGGCCGCCCCACTTTACCGGCCCCAACGCCGTGGTCCATCACTCCCTGATGACCGGCGGCTGCGTGGTGGACGGCGAGGTGGAGAACTCCGTCCTCTTCCACTCCGTGACGGTGGAGAAGGGGGCCAAGGTCCGCTACTCCATCCTCATGCCCGGCGCCGTGGTCAAGGAGGGCGCCGACGTGGAGTACGCCATCGTGGCCGAGAAGGCCGTCATCGGCGCCGGCGCCAAGGTGGGCACACCGCCGGCGGTGGACGGCGCCCCGGACGACTGGGGCATCGCCGTGGTCGCCGAGGGCATCAAGGTGGGTGACAACGCCGTGGTCCCGGCCAAGGCCATGGTCACCCGGAACGTGAAAGGGGGTGCGGCGAAATGACCAACAAGCTGCACGGGATCATTTTCGCATACCGCTCCAATCCGCAGCTCCGGGAGCTCTCCCAGCCCCGGAACACCTGCTCCATCCCCTACGGCGGCCGCTACCGGGTGGTGGACTTCATGCTCTCCAACATGGTCAACGCCGGCATCTCCGACGTGGGCCTCATCGTACATACCAACTACCAGTCCCTCCTGGACCACGTGGGCTCCGGCAAGGACTGGGACCTCTCCCGCAAACACGGCGGACTGCGCATCCTGCCCCCCTTCGGCTACGCCGACAAGCAGCGGGAGGGTGACTACCGGGGCCGCATGGACGCCCTGGCCGGCGTCTACTCCTACCTGGAGCGCATCCGTCAGGACTACGTGGTCCTGGCCGGCGGCGACGTGGCGGTGAACCTGGACCTGGACGACGTCTTTGAGCAGCACCTGCGCACCGGCGCCGACGTCACCGCCGTGTGCACCCCGGTGCCCAGAGGGGACGCCCGCAGCTCCGACTACTTCACCGTCCGGGAGGACGGCGTCATCGCCGACGTGTCCGTCCATCCGGTGAGCCCCATGGGCTGCGAGTCCATGGAGGTGTACATCATGAGCAAGGACCTCCTCATGTCCTTGGTGGAGCACTGCATCGCCCACAACATCCCCTCCTTCAGCCAGGGGGTGCTCCTCAACATGAGCAGCCGGCTCAAGCTGATGTCCTACACCTTTGAGGGCTACGCCGCCCGGCTCCAGTCGGTGGCCGGCTACTACGCCCGCAGCATGGAGCTGCTGGACCCCGCCGTCCGGGCCGACCTCTTCAACCCCCTGCGGCCCATCAAGACCAAGGACATGTCCAACCCCTCCACCTACTACGGCCCCGCCTCCCTGTCCAAGAACTCCCTGGTGGCCGACGGCTGCATCATCGAGGGCGAGGTGGAGAACTCCATCCTCTTCCGCGGCGTCACCGTGGAGAAGGGCGCCAAGGTCCAGAACTGCATTCTCATGCAGGGCACGGTGATCCACCAGGGCGCGGTGCTCAAATATGCCATCACCGACAAGAACGTACAGGTCAACGCCGGCCGGATGCTCATGGGCCATGAGACCTACCCGCTGGCCATCGCCAAAAACGCCGTGGTATAACGGTACATAGACCGCGCAGAGCGGCGCAGGGATGCGGCCGCCGTGTACGGCGGCCCACACCTGCCCCCTCCGGGCATCGCCGGGTCCGTCCTGCATGGCGGCCGCGGACCGTGTCCGGATGCCGGATCAAGGATGGAGAAAAGGAGTCAGTTTATGAATATTTTGTTTGCAGCCTCCGAGGTCGCCCCTTTCATCAAGACCGGCGGACTGGCCGACGTGGCCGGGTCCCTCCCCCAGAAGCTGGCCGACATGGGCCATGACGTAAAGGTCATCCTCCCCCTCTACGAGGGCATCGCCCAGCAGTACCGGGAGAAGATGCGCTTCATGTTCCACTGGAACTGCCGTCTGGCCTGGCGCACCCCCTACTGCGGCATCTTTGAGCTGCGGGAGGGCAACATCTCCTACCTCTTCGTGGACAACGAGTACTACTTCAAGCGGGCGGAAATTTACGGCCACTACGACGACGGCGAGCGCTTCGCCTTCTTCTCCCGGGCCGTTATCGAGACCCCGGCCCACCTGGACTGGCACCCCGACATCCTCCACTGCAACGACTGGGAGACCGCCCTGGTGCCCATCTACCTGTTGGAGGAGCGGGAGCGCATTTGGCAGCTCCGGGGCACCAAGAGCGTCTTTACCATCCACAACATCGAGTACCAGGGCCGCTACGGCGACCAGATCATCCAGGATCTGCTGGGCCTCCACCCCGGCTACATGAACGAGCACATGCTGGCCTACCACGGGGACGTGAACCTGATGAAGGGCGCCATCTACGCCGCCGACTACGTCACCACCGTCTCCCCCACCTATGCCAGTGAGCTCCAGTACCCCTTCTACGCCCACGGCCTGGAGGGCGTGGTGGCCGACAACCGCTGGAAGATGCGGGGCATCCTCAACGGCCTGGACACCGCCCTCTACGATCCCGCCAACGGCGCTGGCCTGGCCGCCCCCTTCAACGCCGACGACCTGAGCGGCAAGGCCGCCTGTAAGAAGGCCCTCCAGCAGGCGGTGGGCCTCCGGGAGGACCCCGACGTGCCCATCATCGCCTGCGTGTCCCGGCTGGTCAAACACAAGGGCTTTGAGCTGGTGGCCAACTCCATCCACGACATCATGGGCATGAACGTCCAGATGGTGGTACTGGGCACCGGCGAGTGGAACTTTGAGGAGGCCTTCCGTCAGGCCCAGGCCCAGTACCCCGGCCGCTTCGCCGCCCGGCTCCAGTACTCCGCCTCCCTCTCCACCGCCATCTATGGCGGCGCCGATATCTTCCTCATGCCCTCCCTGGCCGAGCCCTGCGGCCTGAGCCAGATGATCGCCATGCGCTACGGCACCGTCCCCGTGGTCCGGGAGACCGGCGGTCTGAAGGATACCGTCATCCCCCACGGCGTCTTCGGCGACACCGGCTTCACCTTCGCCAATATCAACGCCCACGACATGGTGTGGGTACTGGGCGAGGCGGTGGGCCTCTACTACAACAACAAGGACGGGGAGGACGGCTGGCGCGTCCTCCAGCGCAACGGCATGACCAAGGACTTCAGCTGGAACAACCCCGCCCGGGAGTATGAGGACGTCTACTACCAGATCACCGGCATTCCCCGCCCTACTGAGCCGTCGCCGGAAGCAGCCCCGGTCCCGGCGGCGGAGACCCCTGTCCAGGCTGAGCCGGAAGCCGCACCCGTAGTGGAGTCCGCCCCCAAGGCTGAGAAGAAGCCTGCCTCCAAGAAGGCGGCGCCCAAGGCAGCCAAGAAGCCCACCGCTAAAAAGGCGGCAGCCAAGGACGAAAAGGCGGAAAAAAAGCCCGCTGCCAGAAAGGCAGCCCTCAAGGCCGAGGAGAAGGCCCCCGCTCCTGTGAAGGAGGCTCCCAAGGCTGAGGAGAAGGCCGCCGCCCCCGTCAAGGAGGCACCCAAGGCCGTGGAGGAGGCGCCCGCCCCCGTCAAGGAGGCACCCAAGGCCGTGGAGGAGACTCCCGCCCCCGTCAAGGAGACCCCCAAGGCCCAGGAGGAGACGCCCGCCCCCGTCAAGGAGACCCCCAAGGGCAAAGCGGAGGTCAAAAAGTGAGGGTCGACCCCCTCCCAAAAATAGACAGTTCCAACATTGACAGAACGGATGGGCTGTGATAAACTTTGTGCGCCAATCCGTAGTCAGGCGGAATGAGACGTAGACGCGGCGGGGGCTTGCCCCCGCCGCGAACCTCTTGTACCGCGTTGAACTTTATGAAATGGAGACGTATGCCAATGTCTACGAAATATACCAAAAAAGAGCTGGAGGAGCAGATCATCGGCAAGCTCCGCCGGAATTTTGGGCGTGAAGTGGAGGAGGCTACCTCTGTCCACATGTTCCGGGCCTGCGCCCTGGTGCTGCGGGACATCATGTCCGCCCGGGAGCTGGCCACCCAGAGCCGTATCCGGGACAGCCACGCCCGCCAGGTCCACTACCTCTCCCTGGAGTTCCTCATGGGCCGCTCCCTGGAGAAGAACGCCTACAACCTGGGGGTCCTGCCCCAGCTGAAGGAGGCCATCGAGGACCTGGGCTTCTCCGCCCCCGACCTCTTTGAGGTGGAGCCCGACGCCGGCCTGGGCAACGGCGGCCTGGGCCGTCTGGCCGCCTGCTACCTGGAGTCCATGACCACCCTGGAGATTCCCGCCACCGGCTACTCCATCTGCTACGAGCTGGGTCTCTTCAAGCAGAAGATCGTGGACGGCCAGCAGGTGGAGCTGCCCGACAACTGGCTGGACATCTCCGACTGCTGGCTCATCCCCAAGATGGATGAGACGGAGAAGGTCCACTTCGGCGGCACCGTGAAGGACGTGTGGGGCCCCGACGGCAGCCACTCTGTGGTCTACGAGGGCGGCAACGACGTGCTGGCCGTGCCCAAGGACATGGAGATCGCCGGCTACGGCACCGACCACGTCAACGTCCTCCGGCTGTGGGACGCCAAGAGCCCCACCCCCCTGGACATGTCCCTCTTCTCCCGGGGCGAGTACCTGAAGGCCACCGAGCAGAAGGCCATGGCCGAGTCCATCGCCAAGGTCCTCTACCCCGAGGACAACCACTACGAGGGCAAGTCCCTGCGCCTGAAGCAGCAGTACTTCTTTGTCTCCGCCACCGTGCAGTCCATCTGCCGGCAACACAAGGCGGAGTACGGCACCCTGCGGAACTTCCACCAGAAGCACGTCATCCAGATCAACGACACCCACCCCACCCTGGTCATCCCCGAGCTCATGCGCATCCTGCTGGACGAGGAGGGCTACACCTGGGACGAGGCCTGGCACATCGTCACCAACACCGTGGCCTATACCAACCACACCATCATGGTGGAGGCCCTGGAGCGCTGGCCCCAGCAGCTCATCGAGTCCCTGCTGCCCCGGATCTGGCAGATCCTGGTGGAGATCAGCAACCGCTACCAGGCCCAGCTCAACGAGTACTTCCACGGCGACCAGTCCAAGGTGCGGGACCAGGCCATCATCTGGGGCGGCGAGGTCCGCATGGCCAACCTCTGCGTGTGCGCCTGCTTTGCCGTCAACGGCGTGTCCGCCCTCCACTCCGAGATCCTCAAGCGTGAGACCTTCCACGACGTGTATGTCCGCACCCCGGAGAAGTTCAAGAACGTGACCAACGGCATCGACCACCGCCGCTGGCTCAGCGAGATCAACCCCAAGCTGGACGCCCTCATCCAGGACTGCGGCGGCAAGGGCTACCAGCTCCACCCCGAGCAGCTGGAGTGCCTGCTCAAGCACCAGGACGACGCCTCCGTGCTGGAGCGGCTGGCCGCCATCAAGGCCGAGAACAAGCGGAATTTCGCCGCCTACGTGGCCCGGGAGTCCGGCGTGGTGCTCAACACCGACGCCATGTTCGACGTCCAGGTCAAGCGCCTCCACGAGTACAAGCGCCAGCTCCTCAACGTGATGCACATCACCTACCTCTACCAGCAGCTCAAGAACGACGCCCACTTCGACTTCACCCCCCGGACCTACCTCTTCGGCGCCAAAGCCGCCCCCGGCTACTCCGTGGCCAAGGACATCATCCACCTCATCAACTCCCTGGCCCAGGCCGTCAACAGCGACCCCGTCTGCAAGGACCGGCTCCAGGTGGTCTTTTTGGAGAACTACCGGGTGAGCCTGGCCGAGAAGCTCATGCCCGCCAGCGAGCTCTCCGAGCAGATCTCCACCGCCGGCAAGGAGGCCAGCGGCACCGGCAACATGAAGTTCATGATGAACGGCGCCCTCACCATCGGCACCCTGGACGGCGCCAACGTGGAGATGCACCAGCAGGTGGGCGACGAGAACATCTTCCTCTTCGGCCTGAAGGCCCACGAGGTGGCCGAGAAGAAGAGCAAGGGCTACCGCGCCTATGAGTACTACATGCGCGACGGCCTCCTGAAGTCCGTGCTGGACCAGATCACCCAGGGCTTCGGCGACGGGGTGAGCTACTCCGACATCACCAACCGGCTCCTCTTCGGCGCCAACGGCGGTATGGCCGACGAGTATATGCTCCTGGCCGACTTCGAGAGCTACCGGGAGGCCCATGAGCGGGCGGGCCGGACCTACCTGGACCCCAAGCAGTGGAACAAGATGGCCCTCATCAACATCGCCAAGTCGGGCATCTTCGCCGCCGACCGCTCCATCCGGGACTACGCCCGTGACATCTGGAAGGTGCCCGCCAAGCAGGGCTGAGCATGCTCAGATGAACACAAGAAAAAAGCGTGTGGACCAGTGTCCACACGCTTCAGTCTGTCGAAAAAGTCCAGCGAAAGCTGGGCTTTTTCGTTTGCAAGAGGTAAAATAGCAATAGGTGGT
>NZ_CALXEE010000033.1 GCF_944387245.1 uncultured Intestinimonas sp.
AATGCTGTTCCCCATATGGGGAACAGCATTTTTTCATTTTTGGGCTTACATGAGCGGCGCGAACACACGGAGAACAGCCCGGTAGGCCTTCCGCCACCATGGGAGAGCCCGGCTCTGCTCCAGGGTGATGGGTTGGCACTTCTCAAGCGTGGCCAGGAAGTCGGCCTTGATGTCCCTCACCGTGGGATCACCGCACAGCCACACGCCATTTTCAAAGTGGAGGAACAGACTGCGGTAATCCATGTTTACTGTGCCGACAGTGCCGTACTTGTCGTCCACAGCGAAGTTCTTGGCGTGAACAAAACCGGGGGTATACTCGTAGATCTTGACCCCGGCTTCCAGCAACGGACCATAGTGGGCCCTTGTGACCTCAAAGACTACCTTTTTGTCCGGGATATGAGGGGTCATGATGCGCACATCCACTCCCGACTTGGCTGCGATGCACAAAGCCGTATTCATGCTGTCGTCCACGATGAGATAAGGGGTGGTGATATAGACATAGCGCCTGGCCCTGTTGATGAGGTTGAGGTAGACCGTCTGGCCTACCGCCTCCCCGTCCAGAGGGTTGTCGGTATAGGGCTGCACATAGCCCGTTCCCTTGGGCGGCGTCTCCCACTTCGGACGGAAGGTGTCATAATCCTCCGTGAAGGTCTCCCGTGTATAGTCCCACAGGGTGAGGAACATTACCGTCATGCTCCAGGCCGCCTCTCCCCGGACCAGGATGGCGCTGTCCTTCCAGTGGCCGAATCGGACCTTTTGGTTGATATACTCATCGGCCAGGTTGATGCCGCCGGTAAAGGCCGCCTTTCCGTCGATGACCAGGACCTTTCGGTGGTCCCGGTTGTTGAGCCGCAGGGACAGGATGGGGACAAAGGGGTTGAAGACGCAGCACCGGATGCCGGTACGCTTTTCCAGCTCAGAGGCGTACTCCCGGGGCAGGGTGAACATGGAACCGATGTCGTCGTACATCACCCGTACATCCACCCCCTCCTTCACCTTTTCGGTGAGGATGTCCAGGATGGTGTCCCACATGATCCCGTCCTCGATAATAAAATACTCCAGGAAAATATATCGCTCCGCCTTCTTGAGCTCCTCCACCATCCGGGCAAAGCAGTCCTCCCCCAGGGGAAAATACTCGGTTTCCGTGCCGCCGTACACCGGACAGTGGGCCATGTGCTCCAGATACCGGGCCTGGTGCACAGCATCCTCGCCAAAGGTGATGAGGCTGTCCGCCTTGAAGTCCTGATGCAGCACCTCCAGCATCTTCTGGTCCATTCCCTCCATCTTACGTTGGGTCCGCTTACTCAGCTTGTTGCCGCCGAAGAGGAGGTAGAAGAGCCCGCCAAAGATGGGGAAGATCAGAATGGGGACGATCCAGGCGATTTTATAGGCCGGTTCACTACTCCGGTTCACGATCCAGAAAACTGCCGCGATGCTCAACGCCACACAGATCCCATAAAAGGGCAGGAAAAATTCGTTGAACCGCAGGAGCATAAGCACCAGCACGGCGATTTGGATGAGGAGGAATACCCCCATCAACACCGCCCGGTGGAACAGCAGAGAGACCAGTTTCTTCATATATGCCTCACAGTGACAAGTGTTTTTGCTTTTCAGATGTTTTCCTCATCAGCCAGCCGTCTTGGGTGGACGCAGGACCACGTTCTCCGGGCCCAGCAGCTCCTCCAGCTCCCGGATCAACGCCGGGTGCTGGATACATAAACCCCGGCGTTTCCGGCCACTACCGGCAAAATAGAAGATCACCTTTTCGGTACCGGGGAACATGAGGAAGATCTTCTGGACCCGCTCCCAGACCAGGCCCTCCTCCTGTTCCAGCTTGATATAAAGGGTATTTGCTTTCGTGGCTGCCGTCTCTTCTTCCGGCTGGCCCGGCACCATACCCAGGGAGTGGACCTCATCCACCAGCAGCTGGGGCGCCTTCTCATCCCGGACAGAGAGCCGGCCGGTGACCCAGACCGGGGTGTTCTCCTGAAGCAGGGAGCCGCTGGCGCTGAGGGTGCGGGCAAAGACCAGCAGCTCCATGGAGCCGGTGTCATCCTCCAGGGTGACATAGCACATGAGGGTGTTGTTCCGCGTGGTCTTGGTCTTGGCTGCGGCCACCACCCCCGCCAGGGTAACCTTTTGCTCATCCCGATAGGTGTCCGGGCCGCTCTCCTTGCCGAAGTCGGCCAGGATGGCTCCCATGGGGGCGGCGTGCACCGCCTTGGCGGCCTGCCGGTACTCGTCCATGGGGTGCCCGGTGAGGTAGAGGCCGGTGGTCTCCTTCTCCATGGCCATCCGTTCCTGCCGGGTGAACTCAGGCAGGTTGGGCAGAGGCGGGTCGGTGACGGCGGAGGGCTCCTCGCCCCCGCCGCCAAAGAGGTCGAACTGCCCCTCCAGGTTCTTCTTCCGCTGCTGGGCCACTCCGTCCAGCACCTGGCCATACACGGCCAGCAGCTGGGAGCGGCGGTAGCCCAGGCTGTCGAAGGCGCCGCACTTGATGAGGCTCTCGGCCACCCGTCGGTTGAGGTCGGCGCCCCCCATGCGCTGGCAGAAGTCGGCGAAGGAGGTGAAGGGTCCCCCCCGCTCCCGCTCGGAGAGCAGGTCCAGGATGACGCCCCGGCCCACGCCCTTCACTGCCACCAGACCGAAGCGGAGGTTGTCCCCCTCCACGGTGAAGTCGGCGCCGGAGGCATTGATGTCGGGGGGCAGCAGGTCGATGCCGCTCTCCCGGCACTCCCCGATGTACTCGGCCACCTTGGCCTGGGAGTCCAGCACCGAGGTGAGGAGGGCAGCCATATACTCCCTGGGATAGTGGTACTTGAACCAGGCCGTCTGGTAGCAGACGATGGCGTAGCTCACGGCGTGGGCCTTGTTGAAGGCGTAGTTGGCAAAATCGTAGATCTCGTCGTAGATGTCCTGGCCGGTCTGCTCCGGGATGCCCAGGGCGATGCAGCCGGGGATGTTCCGCTCCTGGTCGCCGTAGATGAAGGCCTGGCGCTCCTTCTCGATCTGTGCCTTTTTCTTCTTGGAGATGGCCCGGCGCACCATATCGGCCTGGCCCAGGGAGTAGCCGCCCAGCTTGCGGAAGATCTCGATGACCTGCTCCTGGTAGACGATACAGCCGTAGGTCACCGACAGGATGGGCTCCAGGGCTGGATGCTTGTACCGGATGAGCTTGGGGTCGTGCTTGCAGGCGATGAACCGGGGGATGGACTCCATGGGGCCGGGGCGGTAGAGGGCGATAATAGCCGTGATGTCCTCGATATCCTTGGGCTTGAGGCCCACGCACACACCCGTCATGCCAGGAGACTCCATCTGGAACACGCCGGAGGTCTTGCCCTCAGAGAGCATCTGAAAGACCGCCGGATCGTTGTCCGGTATGTTGTGGAGGTCGAAATCGGGCTCCTTCCGGCGGACCAGTTGCACGGCGTCGTCCAGCACCGTCAGGTTCCGCAGGCCCAGAAAGTCCATTTTGAGGAGACCCAGCTCCTCCAGGGTGGTCATGGTGTACTGGGTGACCACCGACTCGTCGTTCTTGGCCAGGGGGACATAGTCGTCCACGGGAAGCCGGGTGATGACCACGCCAGCGGCGTGGGTGGAGGCGTGGCGGGGCATGCCCTCGATGCTGCGGGCGGTGTCGATGAGGGTCTTGACCCGCTCGTCCCCCTCGTAGAGGTCCCGCAGGGGCTTGGACAGTTTCAGGGCCTCGTCCAGGGTGATGTGAAGGGCGCCGGGTCCGCTGGGCACCTGCTTTGCGATGTTGTCCACCTCAGCGTAGGGGACATTGAGGGCCCGGCCCACGTCCCGGATGGCCCCACGGGCAGCCATGGTGCCGAAGGTGACGATCTGGGCTACATGGTCTGCGCCGTACTTGCGGCAGACATAGTCGATGACCTCCTGCCGGCGGCGGATACAGAAGTCTATATCGATATCGGGCATGGTGACCCGCTCCGGGTTGAGGAAACGCTCGAAGTAGAGGCCATATTTGGTGGGGTCCACATCGGTGATGTGGAGACAGTAGGACACCATGCTGCCGGCGGCGGAGCCTCGACCGGGGCCCACGGGGATATTGTGCCGCTTGGCGTAGCCGATAAAGTCGGAGACGATGAGGAAGTAGTCCACAAAGCCCATCTTGCGGATCATGTCCATCTCGTAGGAGAGCTGCTTCCGGTCGTCCTCCGGGGCGTCGGGATAGCGCTGGGCAAAGCCGTCCAGGCACAGCTTTTCAAAATAGGCGTCCCCGTCGGTCCAGCCCTCGGGCAGCTTGAACTCAGGCAGGTGGTAGGTGCCGAACTGGAATTCCACATTGCAGAGGTCGGCAATCTTTTGGGTGTTCTCCAGGGCTTCCGGGCAGCTCTGGAAAAGCTGGGCCATCTCGGCCTCACTCTTCACATAGAACTCCTCGGTCTCAAACTTCATCCGGCCCGGCTCGTCCACCGTCTTGCCCATCTGGATGCACATGAGCACATCCTGGGTCCGGGCATCCTCCCGGGTCAGGTAGTGGGCGTCGTTGGTGGCCACCAGGGGGATGCCCGTCTCCTCGTGGAGGCGCAGCAGTCCCTGGATGATGGCCGGGTCCTCGGGCAGGCTGTGGTCCTGGAGCTCCAGATAGTAGCCGTCGGGGCCGAAGAGGTCCCGCATGGCCAGGGCCTCCTTCTTGGCGTCCTCATACTGGCCGTTGCGGAGCAGCCGGGGCAGTTCACCCGCCAGGCAGGCGGAGAGGGCAATGAGTCCGCCGGCGTGCTGCCGCAGCAGCTCCTTGTCGATGCGGGGCTTGATGTAAAAGCCCTCGGTGAAGCTGCGGGAGACCATGTGGCACAGGTTGCGGTAGCCCTCCTCGTTCCGGCAGAGCAGGATGAGGTGGCGGGGGGAGGAGTCGAACTCGTGCTCCTTCTGGAACCGGGTCCGGGGAGCCACATAGACCTCACAGCCGATGATGGGCTTGACCCCTTCGGCCTTGCAGGCCTTGTAGAAGTCCACCGCCCCATACATGACGCCGTGGTCGGTGATGGCCACGGCGTTCTGCCCCAGCTCCTTCACCCGCTTCACCAGCCCCGGAATGCGGCAGCAGCCGTCCAGGAGGCTGAACTCGGTATGGACATGCAGATGGACGAAGGACATAGGGGACCTCCTCGTATCAAAATAGTGTCAGTAAATCTCGCTTACCCCTCCTCCGCCAGCTCCATGAGCTTGCGGAGCCGGTGGTTGAGGCAGGATTTCGTGACCGGCGGATCGCTGAGGGCGGCCAGCTGGGACAGTGTGAGCTCCGGGTGGCTGAGGCGCAGCTCCGCCGTAGCCCGGAGCTTGTCCGGCAGGGAGTCCAGCCCCCGGCTCCGGGCGTACCGCTCGATGGCCTCCACCTGCTCCAGGGCGGCGTCCACCGCCTTGTCCAGGTTGGCCGAATCGCAGTTCACCCGGCGGTTGACGCTCCCCCGCAGGTGCTTTTCCAGTTTGGCGTTCATGATCTCCATGGCCGACACCGGGGCCCCCAGGGCGGTGAGGAAGTCGGCAATGGTCTCGCTGGGCTTGAAGTAGGTGATGTAGTTGGATTTCCGGGTGGTCTGCTTGGGCTCAAAGCCCACCTCCCGCAGCAGTGCTGCAAGCTCCCGGCTCACGTTGAAGTGGGTGGTGCAAAGCTCCAGGTGGTAGCTCTTGGCCGGGTCGCTCACCGAGCCTCCCGCCAGGAAGGCCCCCCGCAGGAAGGCGGACCGGCAGTGGTCCTCCTCCACCATGGCAAAATTGATGTGGTGGGCCAGAGAGGCCTCCGGCTCGTAGCCGAAGGCCTCCCGGACGGCGGTGAGCTTGGCGGGGTCGGTAAGGTGGAAGGTCTGCTTCCCCGCCGCCGACGCTGTCACGGTGTCGAATTCCACCCGAAAAGCCCGGCGGAAGAGCTCCGGCAGGCGCTTGGCAAAGGCGGGTGAGGCGGTGACCACCTTGGCCTCCGCCCGGGTGAAGCTGCGGCAGAAGAGCAGAGCGCCGTAGGCCTCCGCCCGGGCACAGCACCGCCGGGAGAGCTCCCCCCGGCACAACTCGGTTTTGACTTGGTTGGAAAAGGACATAGGCGCTCCTTTTTTCTTTCTATGATGGGTATCAGCCCGGTCACTCCTCCAGACGGAACGGGGTCTCCTCGGCGCCCAGCTCGTGGGCGATGCGGATGGAGCGCTCGGCCAGCAGCTCCATGACGGCGGCCGACAGCCGGACCACCGAGTGGCGGGCGTAATCGGAGGTCTCGGAGGCCAGCGGCCGCTCCACCAGCTCCACACCCAAGGCCTCTACCCGGTCCCGGTCGATGACGATGGGAGCGGCGTCCTCCTCCCGGTAGCGCTCCACCAGACCGGGCCGCACCTGGGCCGAGTTGGCCAGGCACAGGTCCACCAGACCCGGCCCGCCCCCGTGGGACAGGAGGGCGGCCACGTGGTCGGCCACGGTGTAGCCCTCGGTCTCCCCGTCCTGGGTCATGATGTTGCAGATATAGACTTTCAGGGCGTCGGAGTCACGGAGGGCCTCCCCCACCCCGTCCACCAGCAGATTGGGGATGACGCTGGTGTAGAGGCTCCCCGGCCCCAGCAGGATGAGATCGGCCTCCCGGATGGCCTGAAGCGTCTCCGGGAGCGCAGGAGGCCGCTCCGGCAGCAGCCGCACCCGGACGATGCGGCAGTCCTGCTCCTTCTTGAAGGCGCAGATCTTGGATTCCCCCACCACGCTCTTCCCGTTTTCAAAGGTGGCCTCCAGCTGCACGTTCTCGTTGGTCACCGGCAGCACCCGGCCCGTGATGGCCAGGACCTCACTCATCCGGGCCACCGCCTGGTCAAAGGAACCGGTGATGCCGTTGAGAGCCGCCAGGATCAGGTTGCCGAAGGACTGGCCGGTAAGGCTCCCCGACCCGCCGGGAAACCGGTAGGTCAGAAGCTGGTTCATGATGGGCTCAGCGTTGGCCAGGGCCTCCATACAGTGGCGGATATCCCCCGGCGGCGGCATGCCCAAATCCTGCCGGAGCATACCGGAGCCGCCGCCATCGTCGGCCACGGTGACGATGGCGGTCAGATTGCGGGTATACTGCTTCAGACCACGGAGCATGGTGGAAAGGCCCGTGCCGCCGCCGATGGCGGCGATCTTGGGCCCGTGCTCCCAGCGCTGGTCGCTGCGGCTGTACTGCTCGCTCATACGTCAGTCCCTCGTCATGTCACGGTGGCTCTCAGAGGCGTTGTACCCCTTCTGCCGGATGAAATCGGCCAAAGCCCGGGTCACCGCCACCGACCGGTGGTGTCCGCCGGTGCAGCCCACGGCGATGACCAGGGCCGTCTTGCCCTCCTCCACGTAGAGGGGCAACAGGAAGCTCAGCAGGCTCTCCAGATGGGCCATCAGGTCCCGGGTCTGCTGGTAGCCGAACACAAAATCCCGCACCCCGGCATCCAGCCCCGTCTGGTGTCGGAGCTCGGCGATATAGTAAGGGTTGGGCAGACACCGCACGTCGAAGACCAGGTCGGCCTCCAGGGGAATGCCGTTTTTGAAGCCGAAGGAGATCACCGACACGCTCATGGCCGGCTTGCCGTCCCCCTCGCCGAAGAGGCGGAGCATCTCCCCCCGCAGCTTGGCGGTGGAGAGGGCCGAGGTGTCCAGGATGTACTCCGAGCGCTTCCGCACCGGCTCCAGCGCTGACCGCTCCAGGGCCACCGCCTCCTCCAGAGAGCGTCCCGCCTTGGCCAGCGGGTGGCTCCGCCGGGTCTCCTTGTACCGCTTGATGATGGCCTCCAGACTGGCCTCCACAAAGAGGATCTTGTAGTCACAGCCCATATCCTTAAGCTGGGCCAGGGCGTCAAAGAGGGCGTCGAAGGTCTGACCGCCCCGGATGTCGGTGACCAGGGCCACCTTGTCGTAGCGCCCCTGGCCCGCCATGCACAGCTCGGCAAACTTGGGAATGAGGGCGGCGGGCATATTGTCCACCACATAGTAGCCCATATCCTCCAGAAAGGAGGCGGATTTGCTCTTTCCGGCCCCGGAGAGGCCGGAGATCAGGATGAATCTCATGGTGCTCACCTCACGGATCGCTTACACGCCCAGGGTGCGCACTTCCAGCTCCAGCTCCACGCCGGTCTCCTTGAGCACGGTCTCCCGCACCTGGTCAGCCAGGGTGAGCACGTCCGAGCACGTGGCGTTCCCCAGGTTGACGATAAAACCGGCGTGCTTCGTAGAGACCTGAGCACCGCCCACAGTGCGGCCCTTGAGCTTGCACTCGTCGATGAGGGAAGCGGCAAAATATCCCTTGGGGCGCTTGAATACACTGCCGGCGCTGGGCAGGTCCAAAGGCTGTTTGTGGCGGCGGCGGTTGCCGAAGTCGTCCATCAGGGCCTTGATGTCCCCGCTGTCCCCAGGCTTGAGCTCCATCTCCGCCGCGAGGATGAGACGGCTCTCGTCCTGGAAAGCGCTGTGGCGGTAGGAGAAGTCCAGGTCGTCCCCCGCCACGGTCTCCTCCTCACCCTCGGTGGTGAGGCAGCGCACAGAGCGGACCACCGCCTTCATCTCCCCGTCATAGGCGCCGGCGTTCATGGTGACGGCGCCGCCCACCGAGCCGGGGATGCCGTGGGCGAACTCCAGGCCGGAAAGGCCCTTGTCCATGGCGAAGCTGGACAGCCGGGAGAGGAGCACGCCGCTGCCGGCTGTGATGATGTTATCGTGGTGCTCCAGCTTGCCCAGGCCGTCCACCGCCTTGATGATAAAGCCCTCGTAGCCCTGGTCGGACACCAGCAGATCGCTGCCATTGCCCATATAGAAGGGATGGATGTCGTGCTGCAGGGCGGTGCGCACCGCCTTCTTGGCATCTTCCTCGGTCCGGGGCAGGGCCATGAGTCGCACCGGCCCGCCGATGCGGAAGGTGGTATGGCGGCTCATGGGCTCCTCCGCCCGAAGCTCCAGGTCGGGACAGGTCCGGGACAACTCCCGGAACAAAGACGCATATCGGTCCATACTCTCTTTTCCTCCTATCAATATCTAAAGACGCCGGTGGCCACACCACTCGGCGATATGCTCAATCATTGGAGCAACCCAAAGGCCATATGCTCCCAATATGAATATTATAACAGAACCGGCGCTCAAATAGAATAGTTCCGCCAAAAAAGGCCGTCCTCAGCCCGGGCCAAACAGGTTCTGGAACTCCTCCCGGCTCCCTTTGAACACATTGAGATCAATACGCTCCTCTCCTCCGCTGTACCCCTCCAGCCGGGCGCTGTGGGAGTACTGCCAAAACGTCCAGGGCTTCCAGAAGGGGGCCACCACAGGGCTGGAGAGCCAGAAGAGGTAGTCCTCATACCCCTCCTTCAGGTAGAGGTCGTAGGAGCGATAGGTCACATAGAGGATGGGCTTGACCCCGTAGTGCTCCTCCAGCCGGCCCAGCAGGGGGTCCAGAACGGCCTTCACATGGTCCTTGTCCGGCGGATTTTTCAGGTTGTCGCCATAGAACTCGATGTCCACCACCGGAGGCAGCGCCCCCGGGGTGACGGGGACGGCGGAGATGAAATTGTCGGCCTGGGTCTCGCCGGGGCTGTCGTAGCTGAAGAAGTGGTAGGCCCCCACCCGGACTCCGGCGGCCTGGGCCGCGGCCCAGTTCTGGGCAAAGCGGACATCCTGGAGAGAACTGCCCTCGGTGGCCTTCAAAAAGGCAAAGTCCACCCCCTGGGCCGCCAGGGCGGTCCAGTCCATCTCTCCCTGGTACACAGAGGCGTCCACCCCAAAGACCTCCCACTGGTTTGGGTCGGCCTCCTGGGAGAAGAGGATCAGTCCCCGCCAGCGGCAGAATTGAAAGGCTCCGTAGGCCACCAGGACCAGCACGGCCCCCAGCACCACCAGCCGAAACAACAAGCGCAGAACGCGGATGAGGAACTTCACAAAAAATCACCATGATATATGATACGGCACTTTCGGTGGAAAGGCAACCGTCTTTTCTCCGGCGGAACAGCAAGAGGCAGGAAAACAGCCGGACCGCCTTTCGGCGATCCGGCTGTGATATCGTTCCTTTTATTCCAGAGCGGTATAGCCCATGAGGTACTGGTCCACCTCCCGGGCGGCCTCCCGGCCCTCCCGGATGGCCCACACCACCAGGGACTGGCCCCGGTGCATGTCGCCAGCGGTGAACACCTTCCGGTCACCTCCGCAGGCGGCGTAGTGACCCTCCCCGGTCTTGACACAGGAGCGGGGGGTGCGCTCCAGGCCAAAGGCCTCGGGCACATAGTCCTCCGGCCCCAGGAAGCCGGCGGCGATGAGGAGGAGCTGACAGGGCAGCTTCCCTTCCGTACCAGCCACGGGCTTGAGCTTTTCGTCCAGCTGCACCGTCTCCACGGCGGTGAGACGGCCCGACTCGTCCCGGACCAGTCCGGTGAGGGTGGTCTGGAAGATACGGGGGTCGTGGCCAAAGACGGCGGCGGCCTCCTGCTGGCCGTAGTCGGTCTTGCACACCTTGGGCCACTCCGGCCACGGACAGGCGTCCGTCCGGTGGTCGGGGGCCTTGGGCATCATCTCCAGCTGGGTGACGCTCTTGCAGCCCTGCCGCAGGGCGGTGCCCACACAGTCGTTGCCGGTGTCGCCGCCACCCACGATGACCACGTCCAGCCCTTTGGCAGAGACGGTGGCAGCGGTCGGGTCGCCGGCCAGAAGGGCCATGGTGGCCGCCTTCAGGTAGTCCACGGCGAAGAGGACGCTCTCCCCTTCCCGGCCCGGCACCGCCAGGTCCCGGGGATGGGCGGCACCGCAGCAGAGGACCACGGCATCATATTCCTCCAGCAGGGTCTGGGCGGTGATGTCCCGGCCCACGTCCACGCCGGTGCGGAAGGTGACCCCCTCCTTGGTCATGAGGTCGATGCGCCGCTGGACCACGGTCTTTTCCAGCTTCATGTTGGGGATGCCGTACATCAGCAGCCCGCCGGGCCGGTCGGCCCGCTCAAAGACGGTGACGGTGTGGCCGCGGTGGTTGAGCCGGTCGGCACAGGCCAGGCCGGAGGGGCCGGAGCCCACCACCGCCACCGTTTTCCCGGTGCGGACACGGGGCGGACGGGGCTGGACCAGGCCCTTCTCCCAGGCCTCCTCGATGATGCCCAGCTCGTTCTCCCGGACGGTGACCGGATCGCCGTGGAGGCCGCAGGTGCAGGCCGCCTCACAGAGGGCGGGGCACACCCGGCCGGTGAACTCCGGAAAGCTGTTGGTCTTCAGCAGCCGGCGCAGGGCGTGGTCGAAGCTGCCGGTATAAATGAGGTCGTTCCACTCGGGGATCAGGTTGTGGAGAGGGCAGCCGGACACCATGCCCCCCAGCACCGCGCCCGACTGACAGAAGGGCACGCCGCAGGCCATGCAGCGGCCTCCCTGCCGCCGACGCTCCTCCCGGCTGAGCCGGGGGTGGAACTCATTGAAGTGACGGATTCGCTCCAGGGGCGGCTGGGCGGGCTCTCCCTGCCGCGGATACTCCATAAATCCAGTAGGCTTTCCCATTACCGCTTCCCTCCTCTGGTGTTGAGATAGAAGGCCTCCACCTCGGCCTGCTCCTTGTCCATGCCCCGGCCCTCCAGCGCCGCAGTGGTACGCAGCATCCGGTCGTAGTCCATGGGCAGGATCTTCTTGAAGAGGGGCAGCCAGTGGTCCAGGTCCTCCAGAATGGCCTTGGCCCGAACGGAGCCCGTAGCCTCGGCGTGGGCCCGGAGGATCTTCTCCAGGCGCTTGGCGTCCTCTCCGTCGGTGACCGGCTCCATGGAGACCAGAGTCTTGTTGAGACGGAGATACAGGTCCCGCTTCTCGTCCAGGACGTAGGCCACGCCGCCGGACATGCCCGCGGCGAAGTTCCGGCCCGTGGGTCCCAGGATGACCGCGCAGCCGCCGGTCATATACTCACAGCCGTGGTCACCCACGCCCTCGGCCACCGCCGTGGCGCCGGAGTTGCGGACACAGAACCGCTCCCCCGCGATGCCGGCAATATAGGCCTCGCCGGAGGTGGCGCCGTAGAGGGCGGCATTGCCCACGATGACGTTTTCATCGGCCACGAAGGTGCTCTCCTTGGGCGGATACAGGGCCAGGCGGCCGCCGGAGAGGCCCTTGCCGAAGGAGTCGTTGGCGTCGCCCTCCAGCTCCAGGGACACCCCCTTGGGCAGGAAGGCACCGAAGGACTGGCCGCCGCCGCCGGTGCACTTGATGGTGATGGTCCCCGGCGGCAGGGCATCGCCGTGGAGACGGGTGACGTCGGAACCCAGAATGGTGCCCAGGGCCCGGTCGGTGGAGGAGACAGCCAGCTCCACATGGCCGGGGGCCCCCTGCTCCAGGGACTCCTTCAGCCGGGGCTCCAGCTCCCGCAGGTCCACCGTCTGCTCCAGCTTGAAGTCGTAGACGTCTGCCGGGTCAAAGTGCCGCTTGGCGCCGGCCTTCCCCCAGGGGTCGGCCAGCAGGCCGGAGAGGTCCACGCCCACGCTGTTCTCCCGGAGAGAGAGCAGGTCGGTGCGGCCCACCAGCTCGTCCACGGTACGCACGCCCAGCTTGGCCATATGCTCCCTCAGCTCCTGGGCGATGAAGGTCATGAAGTTCACCACGTGCTCCGGCTTGCCCTGGAAACGCTTGCGCAGCTCCGGGTCCTGGGTGGCCACGCCCACGGGGCAGGTATCCAGGTTGCACACCCGCATCATGACGCAGCCCATGGAGACCAGGGGGGCGGTGGCAAAGCCGAACTCCTCGGCGCCCAGCATACAGGCGATGGCCACGTCACGGCCGGACATGAGCTTACCGTCGGCCTCCACCGCCACGCGGGAGCGCAGGCCGTTGGCCATGAGGGTCTGGTGGGTCTCGGCCACGCCCAGCTCCCAGGGGAGCCCGGCCCCGTGGATGGAGGTGCGGGGGGCGGCGCCGGTGCCGCCGTCGCTGCCCGAGATGAGGACCACCTGGGCGCCCGCCTTGGCCACGCCGGCGGCGATGGTGCCCACCCCCGCCTCACTGACCAGCTTCACCGAGATCCGGGCCCGGCGGTTGGCGCACTTGAGGTCGTAGATGAGCTGGGCCAGGTCCTCGATGGAGTAAATGTCGTGGTGGGGCGGCGGAGAGATGAGGGTGACGCCGGGGGTGGAGTGGCGGCACTTGGCGATCCAGGGGTACACCTTCCCGCCGGGCAGATGGCCGCCCTCACCGGGCTTGGCGCCCTGGGCCAGCTTGATCTGGATCTCGTTGGCGCTGACCAGGTAGGCGCTGGTGACGCCGAAGCGGCCCGAGGCCACCTGCTTGATGGCGGAGTTGCGGTCGGTGCCCAGGCGCTCGGGCTCCTCGCCGCCCTCGCCGGAGTTGGACCGCCCGCCCAGCATGTTCATGGCCTTGGCCAGGCACTCGTGGGCCTCCCGGGAGATAGAGCCGTAGCTCATGGCCCCCGTCTTGAAGCGCTTGACAATGGAGGACACCGGCTCCACCTCGTCCAGGGGGATGGGTTCTTTGGCGTAGCTGAGCTCCAGGAGCCCCCGGAGGGTCCGGGGCTTGGTCTGATCGTCCACCAGGGCGGTATACTGCTGGAAGAGGCCATAGTCCCCGCGGCGCACGGCCTCCTGGAGCAGGTGGATGGTTTGCGGGGTGTAGAGGTGCTCCTCTCCCCCGGACCGGGCCTTGTGGCAGCCCAGGGAGTCCAGCTCCAGGTCCACCTCCAGGCCCAGGGGATCGAAGGCCTTGGAGTGGGTGCGCTCCACCGCCGCGCCGATCTCCTTGAGGCCGATGCCGCCCACACGGGAGACGGTGTTGGTGAAATAGCGGTCGATGACCTCCTTGGAGATACCCACCGCCTCAAAGATCTGGGCGGACTGGTAGGACTGGATGGAGGAAATGCCCATCTTGGAGGCCACCTTCACGATGCCGTGGAGGACGGCGTTGTCGTAGTCGGCCACGGCGGCGTGGAAGTCCTTGTCCAGCTGGCCGTCCTCGATGAGGGAGACGATGGTCTCCTGGGCCAGATAGGGGTTCACCGCCCGGGCGCCGTAGCCCAGCAGGGCGGCGAAGTGATGGACATCCCGGGGCTCGGCGGATTCCAGGATGATGGATACCGCCGTGCGCTTCCTGGTGCGGATGAGATGCTGCTCCATGGCGGACACCGCCAGCAGGGACGGGATAGCCATGTGGTTCTCGTCCACCCCCCGGTCGGAGAGGATGACCACGTTGGCTCCACGGCGGTATGCCCGGTCCACATCGAGGAAGAGGCGGTCCAGGGCTTCCTCCAGAGAGGAGCCCTTGTAGTACAGGATGGACACCGTCTCCACCTGGAAGCCGGGCCGCTTCATGGCCTTGATCTTGATGAGGTCGGTGGAGCTCAGAATGGGATTGCGGATCTGGAGGACCCGGCAGTTCTCCGCCTTCTCCTCCAGCAGGTTGCCGTCGTCGCCCACATAGACGGCGGTGTCGGTGACCAACTCCTCCCGGATGGCGTCGATGGGGGGATTGGTGACTTGGGCGAAGAGCTGCCGGAAGTAGTCGAAGAGGGGCCGGTCCTTCTTGTCCAGCACCGCCAGAGGGATGTCAGCCCCCATGGAGGCGGTGGGCTCGGAGCCGTCCCGAGCCATGGGCAGGATGGTGTCCCGCACATCCTCATAGGTGTAGCCAAAGGCCTTCTGGAGCCGCTGAAGCTCCTCCCGGCTCCGGGACTCCACCCGGCGGTTGGGCAGGGACAGGTCGGCCAGGCCCACCAGCTCCCGGTCCAGCCACTCACCGTAGGGCGCCTTGGCGGCCTGGGTCTCCTTGAGCTCCCAGTCCCGGATGACTCGCCCGGCCTTGGTATCGGCCAGGATCATCCGGCCCGGGCCCAGCCGGCCCTTCTCACACACCATCTCCGGGGGCAGGTCCAGAACGCCCACCTCGGAGGCCAGGATGAGCCGCTGATCGTTGGTGATATAGTACCGGGCGGGACGCAGGCCGTTGCGGTCCAGCACCGCACCCAGGAGATCGCCGTCGGAGAAGAGGACCGCCGCAGGGCCATCCCAGGGCTCCATGAGGGTGGCGTAGTAGCGGTACATATCCCGGCGGGCGCGGGACATGGTCTTGTCCTCCTGCCAGGGCTCCGGGATGGCCGCCATGACGGCCAGGGGCAGCTCCATGCCCGCCATCATCAGGAACTCCAGGGTGTTGTCCAGCATGGCCGAGTCGGAACCCTCCACATTGATGACGGGGTAGATCTTGTCCCGCTCTCCGTCCAGCAGCGGGGAGGACATGGTCTCCTCGCGGGCCAGCATGCGGTCGGCGTTGCCCCGGATGGTGTTGATCTCTCCGTTGTGGGCCAGCAGCCGGTTGGGGTGGGCCCGCTCCCAGGAGGGGTTGGTGTTGGTGGAGAACCGGGAGTGGACGATGGCGATGGCGGAACGGCAGTCCTCGTCCTGGAGGTCCAGGTAGAAGGCCCGCAGCTGGTTCACCAAAAACATGCCCTTGTAGACGATGGTCCGGCTGGAGAGGGAGCAGACATAGGTATCCTTGTCGGTGTGCTCAAAGGCCCGGCGGGCCACGTATAGCTTCCGGTCAAAGGGCAGTCCCCGCTCCACGCCCTCCGGGCGCTTCAGGAAGACCTGCATGATGCAGGGCATCTTGGCCAGGGCCCGCTCTCCCAGCACAGAGGGGTCCACGGGCACCTCGCGCCAGCCCAGTACCTCCAGGCCCTCGGCCGCCGCCGCCCGCTCAAAGCTCTTCTGGGCCCGGCCCCGGAGCAGCACGTCCTGGGGCAGGAAGAACATGCCCACGCCGTAGTCCCGCTCCCCACCCAGGGCAAAGGGCACCGCCTTTTTAAAAAAGTCATGGGGGATCTGGAGCAGTATGCCCACGCCGTCGCCGGTCTTGCCCTCGGCGTCCTTACCGGCGCGGTGCTCCAGCTTCTCCACGATCTTCAGGGCGTCGTCCACCGTCTGCCGGGTCTTCCGGCCCTGGATGTCCACCACGGCACCGATGCCGCAGGCGTCGTGCTCCAGCACCGGGTCGTAGAGCCCGGACCGCTGAAAGCCCTCACTTCTGGTCTTTTTCATCTCCGCATCCCCTTTCCGGGTGTGTCCGGCGGCCAGGGCCGTCCGGCGTTTTTCATTTTTTACCATTCAATGGTTATAAAAAAGGGGCGCGCCGCCACCGCGCCGGACGGGGACGTCTGGCACGGCAGCACGCACCCCATTGTACGCGCCAACAATATCAAAGAATCTTTCGGATTCGCTCCACCGCCTGCTTTGTGGCTTCGGCGCCGCCGAAGCCGGTGAGGCGGATATACCCCTCCCCGCTGGGGCCAAAGCCGGCACCCGGGGTGGTGACCACATTTGCCTCACGCAGGAGGGTGTCGAAGAACGACCAGGAGTCCGTCCCATCCGGGGTCTTCACCCACACGTAGGGGGAGTCCACGCCGCCGGAGACAGTGAGCCCGGCGTCTGCCAGGCCGGCCCGGATGGTCCCGGCGTTCCGGAGGTAGCAGGCAATGTTCTCCATGACCTGCTTTCGGCCCTCTTCGGTATAGGTGGCCTCGGCACCCCGCTGGACGATATAGGGCGCACCGTTGAACTTGGTGCACTGGCGGCGGTTCCACATCTCCCGGAGACTCATGCCATCCCGGACCAGCTCCTTGGGAATGATGGTCGCAGCGCACCGGGTACCGGTAAAGCCAGCGGTCTTGGAGAAGGAACGGAACTCGATGGCGCAGGTCTTGGCGCCGGGGATCTCAAAAATGGAGTGTGGGATCTCCGGCTGGGTAATAAATGCCTCATAGGCGGCGTCAAAGAGGATGACCGCACCGCAGTCGTTGGCGTAGTCCACCCAGGCCTGGAGGACCTTCCGGCCGGCCACCCCGCCGGTGGGGTTGTTGGGGAAGCACAGATAGATGAGGTCGGCCTTTTCCTGGGGAATCTCAGGAAGAAACCCATTCTCTGCCGTACAGGGCATGTAGAAGAGCCCCGTCCACCGCCCAGTGTCCGCGTCATAGTCCCCCGCCCGGCCCGCCATGGCGTTGGAGTCCACATACACCGGATATACCGGGTCGCACACCGCCACTTTGTTGCCGCTCTGGAAGAGATCTACAATGTTGCCGCAGTCACTCTTGGCGCCGTCGCTGATGAAGATCTCCTCGGGGGAGATGTCCACCCCCCTGGCCTGAAAGTCATGTCTCGCCATGGCCTCCCGGAGGAAGGCCCAGCCCTGCTCGGGGCCGTAGCCGCGGAAGGTCTCGGCCTTTCCCTGCTCGTCCACCGCCTTGTGCATGGCCTCCAACACCGCCGGTACCAGAGGCAGAGTCACGTCGCCGATGCCCAGGCGAATAATGTCGGCCTCAGGGTGCTCCCCGTTGTAAGCCGTCACCCGGCGGGCGATCTCGGAAAAGAGATAGCTGCCGGGCAGTTTTGCGAAATTCTCGTTGATGTGCACGTTGTTACCTCCTTATGATCCCCCCGGCCACTCACCTTCAAACACGGTGAACGCGGGGCCTTCCAGAAAAATGGAGCCCTCCGGGTCCGGCCAATCCAAAGAGAGGACGCCGCCAGGCAGCTCCACCCGCCCCCGCCGGGCCGTCAGTCCGGAGACCGCCGCCGCGGCAAAGGCGGCACAGGCGCCGGTGCCGCAGGCCAGGGTCTCCCCGCAGCCCCGCTCCCATACCCGCATCCGCAGTAGGTCTGGGGTGGCGACCTCCACCAGCTCCACGTTGGTCCGGTCCGGGAAGGCGCTGTGGCGTTCCAGCTCCGGCCCCACCTGTTCCAGCGGAGCGCGGTCCAGCCTGGGCACAAAGATGACGGCGTGAGGGTTGCCCATGGACACGGGCCGTACCCGCCAAGTTCTTCCTCCCGCCTCCAGGACCAGGGATTCCCCCAGCACCGGCCGCCCCATCTCCACCCGGATGCCGTCTGCGGAGGCGGTGAGGATACGGAGCCCGGCGTCGGTCTCCACAGTGAGAGGGCTTCCCTCCTCCGCCAGGCCGTGGGACCAGGCGTAGGCGGCCAGACACCGGATACCGTTGCCGCACATGGCGGCCCGGGAGCCGTCAGCGTTGTAAAGGGCCATCCGCAGACGGCCGTCTTTGCCGTGGAGCACACACAGCAGTCCGTCTCCCCCCACCCCGAAATGGCGGTCGGTGAGGGTACGGGCCAGCCTAGAAAGCTCTTCTTCCGGCTGTTGGCGGGTCAAGTCCAGGCAGACGTAGTCGTTGCCCAGGGCCTGCATTTTGGTGAAACGCATCGTCAGACCTCCTGTCCGGCGCTCTCCCCCTGTGGATAGCATAAGGGCGGCAGTCCAGCATCGCGTTCCGAACTGCCGCCCCGGGCGGAGAGACATCCTCGTCTGACGATATGTATGCGCCTGGGACCGATCCTAGGCCATCTTTGGCCCTCCAATCTTCCGGTGGCGTTTTTTCGGGGCGGCGTTAGCCCATGCCCAGCACCAGCCGGGCAGTCTGGACCATCTTTACCCCGGAATCCATACTCTTTTTCTGCAAAAACCGATGGGCCTGCTCTTCTGTCATACCGTTGCGGTCCATGAGCAGTTCCTTGGCCGACCGGATGAGGTTCTCCTCCTCCTGACTGCGCTGGGGACGGACGAACTTCTCCAGCCGGTGCCCCATCTGGAGCAACAGGCGCACCGACGCCACCAGATCACCCCGGCGCACCGGGGACGCCAGACGGAAGATGTCGTCGTTCTGGCACAGGTCCAGCATGCCCTGGACTGCCACCATCAGCATGGAACAGGTGGGCGGCAAGTCTTCAAAGAGGGCCTCGGCGGGCTGGTCAGGCAGCTTGAAGCCACAAATCACAGTGGCGATCCGCTGCTTGCTCACGATGCGCTTGACCTCGGCGGCCGAATGACACAGGATACAGGCGGCGGTACCGCTGGTCTCCAGGATGTCCCGGATCCGCTCGCAGCTGCGGTCGCTCTCAAAGGCCACGATGACACTTTCCATCTCCAACGTTTCTCAACTCCTTCTGGCAGGAGTGACACGCCGGCGCCAGGCCGACATGCCTGCGGGGTCATGGGTCTCTATTGGGAATCAGTAGTTGATGATATACTTGTCCCGCTCCCAGGAACTCACGCGGGTGCGGTACTCATCCCACTCCTTCATCTTGCCCTCGATGAAGTTGGTGGCCACGTGCTCGCCCAGAGTATCCAGGATCAGCTGATCCTTCTCCAGGGAGTGGATGGCCTCCTCCAGGGAGCCGGGCAGGGACGCAATGCCGTTGGCCTCACGGGTGGCCTGATCCATGGCGAAGATGTTCTCGGTGACCTCGTCGGGAGGCGTCATGCCCTTCTCGATGCCGTCCAGGCCGGCGGCCAGGCACACGGCAAAGGCCAGGTAGGGGTTGCAGGCCGGGTCGGGGGAACGCAGCTCCACACGGGTGGCCTGACCACGGGCGGCAGGGATACGGATGAGGGCGGAACGGTTGGAGGCAGACCAGGCCAGGTAGCAGGGAGCCTCGTAGCCGGGCACCAGACGCTTGTAGGAGTTCACCAGGGGGTTGGTAATAGCGGCAAAGCCCTTCACGTGGGCCAGCAGGCCGGCGATGAAGCTGTAAGCCTCCTTGGACAGGCCGCGGGGATCGTTGGGATCATAGAAGACGTTCTTGCCGTCCCGGAAGAGGGACATGTTGGTGTGCATGCCGGAGCCGTTGATGCCGAAGATGGGCTTGGGCATGAAGGTGGCGTGGAGGCCGTTCTTCTGAGCCAGGGTCTTGACCGCCAGCTTGAAGGTCATAATGTTGTCGGCGGTGTGGAGGGCCTCCTCGTACTTGAAGTCGATCTCGTGCTGGCCCTCGGCCACCTCGTGGTGGCTGGCCTCGATCTCGAACTTCATAGCCTCCAGGGCCATGCAGATCTCCCGGCGGGTGGACTCACCGTGGTCCAGAGGACCCAGATCAAAGTAGCCGGCCTCATCGTTGGTCTTGGTGGTGGGCTTGCCCTCGTCGTCGGTCTGGAAGAGGAAGAACTCCGCCTCGGGACCTACGTTAAAGGCGTCATAGCCCATGGCTTTTGCCTTCTCGATGGCACGCTTCAGCACGTACCGGGGATCACCTTCAAAATGGGAACCGTCGGGGTTGTGGACGTCGCAGATGAGACGGGCCACCTTCCCATGGCTGGGCCGCCAGGGAAACACCCGGAAGGACTTCAGATCAGGGTACAGATACTGGTCGGACTCGTCGATACGTACAAAGCCCTCGATGGAGGAGCCGTCGAACATGCACTGGTTGTTGACCGCCTTCTCGATCTGGGAGGCGGTGATGGCCACATTCTTAAGCTGGCCGAAGATGTCAGTGAACTGCAGGCGGATGAACTCGATGTCCTCCTCCTTGACCATACGAATAATGTCTTCCTTGGTGTGCGCCATTGTTGGTGTCCCCTTCCTCTATTGGATTCGCCATCGGCGGTGCGGATGACCTTGGATAGCAGAGAAGGCGCTCCGCCCTCATCGGGTGGAACGCCTTCGTTCTCAACTGATGCGCTAAGTATACCGGTTCCCCCATCCTCTGTCAAGACCCAGATTCTGCTTTAACGCTTTTTTGTAGCAAGTGGCGGGAGGACTTCCCCTTCCTGCTTGGCCCTTTATGCACTTTTTCGTGTTGTTTTATTTCCCCCAGAAGGTCCGTATCTCCTCACTGTGGGCCAGACCCTGATCGTAGCCGTCTTTCCACAATGCCCGGATTTTATCCAGATCCCGTTCTACCCGGGAAAAGCCCTCGGTGCTCTTTGGGGCAATGAGAAGGACCTTTCCCTCCTTCTCCAGTTGAAAGAGCTCCTCCCGGCAGGCATTATACCGCTCTGCCCGGGTGCGCATGGTCTCGCAGAAATTCGGGTATCGGCTGTATCGTAGATTGATGAGCTGCTGAAACTTTTCCGGTCCCCGTCGGTAGCTACGCTCCCTGGTGAGGACTACCACCACCCGGTCACAGCCCATCTCAAAGGCCCGGCGGTACGGGATACCGTCCGCCGAGCCCCCATCCAGATAGGGCATTCCGTTTATCCAGAAGATGGGGAAGAGAACGGGCATGGCACAGGTAGCCTGCAGAATGAGGAATTTATCATCCCGCCGGGGGACCGGCAGATACTCCGCCTGACCGCTTTTCAGGTTGCTCACCACCGCTTCCACCTCTCCGGGAAAGGCGGCAAAGGTGTCATAGTCAAAGGGCACCAGTTCATTTGGGATGGTCTCATAAGTAAAACGCAGGCCGAAGTAACAGCGGTTGGACGGAACCAGCAGGTTCCGAAGCCCCATATAGCGTTTGTCGTTGGCATACCTGGTCACGATCTCCAGATTGCGTCCCTTCTGGCGGGAGACATAGCTCACGCCGTAGGCGATGCCCGCCGAAACCCCGATGACATAGTCGGGCAGAAGGTCCGCCTCCAGCAGGGCGTCACAGACGCCGCTGGAAAAAATGGTTCGGAGGGCGCCGCCCTCCAGCACGATGCCGGTCTTCATGGTATCACTTCCTTGCCGTTTTATTATACGCCCCCTTCCGCCAAATTGTAAAGCCGCCCGCC
>NZ_CALXEE010000034.1 GCF_944387245.1 uncultured Intestinimonas sp.
GACCTTCCCCCTTCCAGGGGGAAGGTTTATCGGACGGCTGACAGCCGCCGTCTTTTATTGCAGGGCCAGACGGAAGGAGACGGTGAGGCCGTCCACCCCCAGAGGGGTAACCTGGTATTCGGTCATGCTGCCCAGGGGGATGAGGGAAATGGTGGTATTGGCGCCGTCGGAGGAGATGGCCGCCTTCTCAAAGTCAGGGCAGCTCCCGGGGACCGCACCCATGGGGGTGCTCATGGGATACTCCAGCCCCCCCTCCCGGAGAAAGTCGTGGAGCCAGTCGTCGCCGCCGATCTCACCGCTGGAGAGGACCGTATTCTCCAGCTTGAGCACCAGGGCCCCGGCATCGGACCAGTAGTCCACGGTGCCGGCGGGGAGGGCCTCCTCCGTCTCCTGGAAGGCGGTGACGTCGGCCTCGTTGGGCAGCGGGGCCAGGGTGACGGTGAGGCCGTCCTCATCTGCCTGAACAGCATACACCACCAGGGCCCCGCCGGTGCCGGAGGCCCGGCCGAAGGAGGAGCCGGTGTCCAGGGCCGTCCAGCCCGGGTCCGCCGGGGTCTCGGCGGGCAGCTCCGTCTCCGCCGCGGCGGCGGTCTCCGTGGGCGTCGGAGTGGGCGTGGCCGCAGGCGTGGGTGAGGGCGACGGGGCGGCCTGGACGGTCTCCGCCGGCGGCGAGGAGACGGGGGCGGTTGTGGCGGCGGGGGAGCCGCCGCACCCGGCCAGGAGCAGCAGTCCGGCGCACAGAAGGGGTAGGGAGACACGTTCCGTCATGGGCAAAACCTCCTTTTCTTTCCACCAGTATACCGTGGGCCGCCCGGCCGGTCAAGCCCGGGAAAAGGGGGGCGGCTCACGTTGCCAGGACGGGGGATTTGGTATATAATATTGCCCGCGCCCCACGGGCCCTATCCCCGTGGGCGGTCCTTTTTTTGAGGAGGAGAAAAACGATGATTCTGAATCTTCTGGCCATCGGCGACGTGGTGGGAGAGCCCGGCCTGGCCTTTCTGGAAGACAACCTGCCCCGGCTGAAAAAGCGCCACAACGTCCACTTTACCGTGGTCAACGGGGAGAACGTCTCCGGGGTGGGGGTGCTGCCCCGGCAGGCCAAGGCCCTCTACGCCGCCGGCGCCGACGTGGTCACCCTGGGCAACCACACCTGGAACCGCATCCAGATCAAGGACCTGCTGGACGAGGTGCCCTGGCTGCTCCGCCCCGCCAACTACACCAACCGGGTCCCCGGCCGGGGCCTGGGCGTCTATGAGGGTCCCCAGGGCCTGCGCATTGCCGTCATGAACCTCATCGGCCGGTGCGAGATGGACCCCAATTTCGATAACCCCTTTACTGTGGCAAACCGCCTCCTGCGGGACGTGGACGCCGAGATCAAGGTGGTGGACTTCCACGCCGAGGCCACCAGCGAGAAGGGGGCCATGGGCTGGTATCTGGACGGCCGGGTCCAGGCGGTGTGGGGTACCCACACCCACGTGCCCACCGCCGACGGCCGGGTGCTGCCCAAGGGCACCGGTTTCCTCACCGACCTGGGCATGACCGGCCCCGCCGACTCGGTGCTGGGCATGAAGAGCAGCCAGGCCATCAACCGCTTTTTGGGCGGGCTCCCCATGCGCTTTGAGCCCGCTGAGGGCCCCTGCAAGCTGGAGGGAGCCGTCTTTGCCATTGACACCGCCACCGGCCGCTGCCAGTCGGTCACACGCATCGACGTTGGCGAGCACGAGACCTGGTAGACCGAAAGGAGCCACCCATGCTGCACATCCTCCACGGGGCCGACCTCCATCTGGACGCCCCCTTTACCGGCCTGAGCGCCGAACAGGCCCGGCAGCGCCGCTCCGAGCTGCGGGAGCTGCCCCGCCGCCTGGCCGAGCTGGCCCGGGAGCGGGGGGCCGACCTGGTCCTCCTCTCCGGGGACCTCTTTGACGGCTCCGACCCCTACGCGGAGACCGCCCAGGCCCTGGCCCGGGCCCTGGGGCAGACCGGCTGCCCCGTCTTGATCGCCCCGGGCAACCACGACCCCTATGGGCCCCGGTCCCCCTACGCCCTCCTGTCCTGGCCGGAGAACGTCCACATCTTCCGGACCGCCGCCATGGAGGCCGTGCCCATGCCCAAGCTGGGCTGCACCGTCTGGGGATGTGCCTTCACCGGCGTGAGCCGGGAGGACTCCCCCCTGGACGGCTTTGCCGCCCCCCGGGACGGGGACGTCCACATCGGCATCCTCCACGCCGACGTGGAGGGCAAGGGGCGCTACGCCCCGCTGCCGGAGAGCGATATCGCCGCCTCCGGCCTCACCTACCTGGCCCTGGGCCACATCCACGCCTGCTCCGGCCTCCAGCGGGCCGGGGAGACCGCTTGGGCCTACCCCGGCTGCCCTGAGGGCCGGGGCTTTGACGAGCTGGGGGAGAAGGGCTGTCTCTGGGTGACGGTGGACGGGGCCTCGGTGGAGGCGGAGTTCCTCCCCCTGGCCAGACGCCGCTACCGGCTGGTGGAGGCCGACCTCTCCGGGGCGGACCGCCCCGGGGACGCCCTCCTCTCCGCCCTCCCCGCCGACGCCGGAGACGACATCCTCCGGGTGGTGCTCACCGGGGAGAGCGACGTGGAGGGGCTGGACCTCACGCCCCTGAAGGCCCTGGCCGAGACCAAGTGCTGGAGCGCCCAGGTACTGGACCGCACCACCGTCCGCCGGGACCTGTGGAGCCGGGCGGAGGAGGACACCCTCACCGGCCTCTTCCTGCGGCAGATGCGGCTGCGGTTGGAGGGGGCGGCGGACGAGGACGAGCGGGGACGGCTGGAGGAGGCCGTCCGGTTCGGCCTGGCCGCCCTGGAGCACAGAGAGGAGCCCATGGCATGATCATCAAGAAAATGACGGCCACCTTCGGCAAGCTGGAGGGGGCCGTGCTGGAACTGAAGGGGGGACTCAACATCCTCCAGCTCCCCAACGAGGGGGGCAAATCCACCTGGTGCGCCTTTCTGCGGGCCATGTTCTACGGCATCCCCACCCGGGAGCGGGACACCCGCACCACCCTGGCCGAGAAGAACCGGTATGCCCCCTGGTCGGGCTCCCCCATGGCGGGGGAGGTCCTCCTCACCTGGGGAGGGCGGGATATTCTGATCCGGCGCTTTGCCAAGGGGGCCTCCCCCTTCAGTGGCTTTGAGGCGGTGGACGCCGCCACCGGCGAGGCCGTCCCCGGCCTCACCGGGGAGAACTGCGGCGAGGTGCTGCTGGGCGTCAGCCGGGAGGTGTGGCAGCGCAGCGCCTTCGTGGGCCAGTCCGGCCTGGGGGTGGACGCCGACCCGGATCTGGAGCGGCGCATCGCCGCCCTGGTGTCCTCCGGGGAGGAGGACGTCTCCTTCTCCGAGACGGAGCAGACCCTGAAGGGCTGGCTCAACCGCCGCAAACACAACAAAACCGGGCTCATCCCCCAGCTGGAGGAGGAGCTCTCCGCTCTGGAGGGGGACAGGAGCGCCGCTGTCCAGAACCAGCGGCGGCTGCGGGAGGCCCAGGTCCAGTCCCAGGCCCTGGAGAGTCGGAAAGAGGAGCTGGAGTCCGAACAGAACGCCCAGCGGGCCCGGCGGGACTGGGCGGTGCTGGAGCAGTACAGCTCTGCCGTGAAGGAGCTGCGGAAGGCCCAGGAGGCCCTGGCCGCCCTGGAGGGGGAGCATCTCCCCAGCCGGGAGGAGCTGCGGAAGGCCCAGGGGGACCTGACCTACTATAACACCCTGGCCCTCAGCATCAAGGAGGCCAAGGGCCAGCGGGAGCCGGTGCGGGCCCAGGTGGAGGCGGCGGAGACCGCCGCCGTGGACCCCCTCTTCCCCGGCCTCAACCCGGACGAGGCCTGGAAGCAGGCCAGCGGCGACGCCGCCCAGGTCCGGGACCTGGAGAAGTCCGGCGCCGCCGGCTTCACCGGAGCGGGGGTGGTCTGCCTTCTGGCCGCCGCCGGCTTTGCGGCGGCGGCGGTGCTGCTGGAGATGATCCCCTTCTTCGCCGCCGCCGGCGGCTTCGTCGTGGCCGGAGCCATCTTTCTGCTCACCGCCCGCCGGACCGCCGCCAAACGGCGGGAGGAGCGGGCCGAATTGCTGGACCGGTACGGCGCTCAGTTCCCCGACGACATCCTGGAGAAGGCCAACGCCTTTCGGGAGAAGTGGACGGCGGCGGAGGAGGCCCGGCGGGCCGCCGGGCAGCTGGAGCAGTCCATCCGGGACCTGGAGGACCAGAGGGCTGAGCTGTGGCAGGAGCTGCTGACCTTCGTCCACGGCTTCGCCCCCGAGGTCACCGACGCCTTCGGGGTGTCGGCGGCCCTGTCCCGGGGCCTCTCCCGGGAGGAGCGGCTCGCCACCGCCCGGGTGAAGGTGGAGGGTGCCCAGAAGCTGGTGGACTCCCTCCCCGCCCCCACGGTGGAGAACAACGTGATCCTGGAGCGGGTCCAGCGCACCGGAGAGACCGATTGCCCTGAGCCGCCGCCGGTGGCGCACAGCCCCCAGCAGACCGCCGCCGCCCTGTCGGCGGTGACGGGGGAGCTCCAGCGGGTGCGGGAGGCCCTCTCCCACGCCCAGGGCCAGCGCGCCGCCCTGGGGGACCCGGAGGAGCTGGAGCACCGGCAGGAGGAGCTCCGGGAGGAGCTGGGCCGGCGGCGGGGGGAGTACTCCGCCCTGGAGACGGCCCTGGAGGTCCTCCGGGAGGCCAACAGCGCCCTTCAGTCCCGGTTCTCACCCCGGCTCAACCAGCGGGCGGGGGAGCTCTTCTCCGCCCTCACCGGCGGAAAGTACCAGGAGGTCACCCTCACCCGGGAGCTGGAGGCCTCGGCCCGGGAGGCGGGGGCGGTGCTGCCCCGGCGGGCCATCACCCTGTCCCAGGGCACGGTGGACCAGCTCTACCTGGCGGTGCGCCTGGCGGTGTGCGAGCTGGCCCTGCCGGCGGAGGACCCCTCCCCCCTGGTGCTGGACGACGCCCTCACTGACTTCGACGACGGCCGCATGGCCCTGGCCCTGGACTGTCTGAAAGACCTTTCACAGGAGCGGCAGATCCTCCTCTTCACCTGCCACGGCCGGGAAAAGGCCAGCCTGGAGGGGTGAGCGTCTCCCGTCCTTTCCCTTGCAATCCCCCCCTTGAAGGGGTATAATGACGATAATTATTTTGATTTGGAGTTGATCCCACTTGTCCGAGGAACGGAAGCTGGACCCGGCCCAGGAGCCGGAGGAGGAACAGGAGGAGGGCGTCAAGCTCTCCGACGGCGACGCCATGAAGGTGGACATGTATTTCTGGCTCCAGGCCCTGGTGATGGCCCTGGTGGGCCTCATCCTGGTCTTTACCTTCGTGGGGCGCATCATCGGGGTGGACGGCGAGTCCATGATGCCCACCCTCCACAACAAGGACATGCTCCTGCTCCAGTCCATCGGCTACGAGCCCGACCAGGGCGACGTGGTGGTGCTGAGCAAGAACACCTTCCGGGACGGCGCCCCCATCGTCAAGCGCATCATCGCCGTGGGCGGCCAGACCGTGGACATCGATTATGATACCAACACCGTCTACGTGGACGGCGTGGCCCTGGACGAGCCCTATATCCTGGAGCCCATGCGGGAGCTGCCCGAGGAGTACGCCACCCATGTAGAGGTGCCCGAGGGCTGCGTCTTTGTCATGGGCGACAACCGCAACAACTCCACCGACGGCCGTTCCCCCAACATCGGGGTGGTGGACGAGCGGTGCATCCTGGGCCGGGCCCTCTTCGTGCTCCTGCCCTTCCAGGACGCCGGAGTGGTGGAGTCCGTCTCCCGGCCCAGAGCCTGAACCCATATTTTTAACCGGGGGTGTTTTTATGGAAATCAAAAAGCTCATCGCGGAACACGAGCGGCTGCATCTGACGCCGCTGCCCACGCCCCTGGAGTTTGCCCCCAACCTGACCGCCCTGCTGGGGGGACCCAGGATCTACATCAAGCGGGATGACCTCACTGCCCTGGCCTTCGGGGGGAACAAGACCCGGAAGCTGGAGTTCCTGCTGCCCAAGGCGGCAGCGGAGGGGGCGGACACCGTCATCACCCTGGGCGGTCTCCAGTCCAACTGGGTGCGGCAGACTGTGGCCGCCGCCCGGAAGCTGGGCATGGAGGCGGTGGTGGTGCTGGAGGGGGAGCCCCCCCAGGGGGACCTCCAGGGCAACCTGCTGCTGGACCACCTGATGGGGGCCGAGCTGCGCTACGAGCCCAACGTGCCCCAGGACGTGGAGGACCTGGAGATCCAGGGGGTCTTCCCCATCACCGGGAAGATCGCCGAGGAGTACCGGGCCAAGGGCCGGCACCCTGTGCTCATGCCTCTGGGGGGCGCCACCCCCGTGGGCAACCTGGGCTACATCAACGCCGTGGACGAACTCAATGACCAGCTCAAGGAGCTGGGGATCAAGGCGGACTATGTCATCGCCGCCACCGGCACCGGCGGCACCCAAGCCGGCATCGAGTGCGGCCTGCGCCTGGCCGGCATGGACACCAGGATGCTGGGCATCAGCGTCAGCTACCACACCCGGCCCAAGGAGGAGGAGATCGCCGAGCTGTGCAACGCCACCATGGACTTTCTGGACTGTGGGGAGCGGTTCACCGCCGACCAGATCTCCGTCAACTACGACTACATCGGCGCTGGCTACGGCGCCGTCACCGACGCCGCCCTGGAGGCGGTGTCCATGGCCGCCCGCACCGAGGGCCTCATCCTCTGCCACACCTACGCCGGCAAGGCCTTTGCCGGCATGGTGGACCTCATCCGCAAGGGGGTCCTCACCAAGGAGGACACCGTGGTCTTTTTCCACACCGGCGGCGGTGTGGCCAACTTCGCCCACCCGGAGCTCTTCCGGTAATAAGACAAAAAGTTCCCCCTGCTTGATGGCAGGGGGAACTTTTTTGCAGAAAGAGGTCAGGCGATCATCTCCGCGCCTACGGTGTAGGTCCAGGTGCCGTCTTCCCCACGCCGGCCTACGCAGTCGCCGAAGAAGTAGGCCCCCAGGCCGGAGCGCCACTTCTGGGCAGAAAAGGCCACCAGCTCCGGCAGCTCCTCCCCCGGCCCCAGGGCGGGCAGGTTCCAAACCGCATCCTCGTCCACGTCGATGGAGAAGTGGACCCCGTCCTCCCACCAGCAGAGGGCCAGGGAGTCGTCATACCCCTCCGCCGGCTGGGTGGTGGGGGTGAAGTAGCCCTCCTCCCACAGCTCCTCCAGGGTGCCGGTGACGGGGCTGACGCCGTGGGCACTGGCGAAAGCCCAGGCGATGGCCGACCGCTCCCCCTCGGTGAGGCCGGGGACCTCCGACAGGTCCACCCCCACCTGGGTGATGCCGCCGTTGAGACCGTCGTCCACGGCCCACAGGTCCTCCAGCACCCGGAGCCACAGGGCGCACCGGCCGTCCCCCTCCTCCACCACGGTGAGACTGTAGCTCACCCCGGGCTGGGCGGGGTAGGTCTCCATGATGTAGCCGTTGAAGGAGAGCTCCACCGTCATGCCGTCCCGGAGGGCGGTGCAGTCGGTCTCAGCCCCGTCCAGCCACACGGGCAGGTCCTTCGCGTTCACAGTGTAGACGTCATAGGCCTCCTCCCCCGCCAGCAGCAGCTCCCCCGTCTCCGCCCCGTCCACGATGGTGGCGGTGAGGCAGCTGGGCTCCTCGCCCTGGGCCGGGCTGGGCAGCTCCACGGACGGAGAGACAGCGGGGATGGCGGTTTCCCGGGGTTCCCCGCCGCAGCCGGTGAGCAGCACGCAGGGGAGCAATAGGACAAACAGATGGCGTTTCATCGAGATCCCCTCCTTTTTGGTACGCTTTTAGACGAGAGATGGGAAAAATCGTTCCCGCCCCCTTGACTTTTCCGTGAAAGCAGGTATCATAAACATATGACGAAAAACTAAAGAAAAGTTTAGGAGGTTATGCCATGACCCAGCGGGAAGCACAGATCCTCCAGTGGATTCGGGAAAACCCCATGATCTCCCAGCAGGAGCTGGCGGACCGGGCGGGGATCACCCGGTCGTCGGTGGCGGTCCACATCTCCAACCTGATGAAGAAGGGCTACATCGGCGGAAAGGGCTACATCGTCCGCGACCAGGCCTACGCCGTGGTGGTGGGGGGCGTGAACATGGACATCGGCGGCACCCCTTTTGCCCCCCTGGTGGGGCAGGACTCCAACCCGGGCAAAGTGACCATGAGCCTGGGGGGCGTGGGCCGGAACATTGCCCACAACATGGCCCTGCTGGATATGGACGTGCGGCTCCTCACCGCCCTGGGGGACGACATGAACGCCCAGAAGATTACCACCTCCTGCATCGAGCTGGGGATCGACCTGGCCCCCTCCCTCCAGGTCCCCGGCGGCACCACCTCCACCTACCTCTTCCTCAACGATGAGAAGGGGGACATGGCCCTGGCGGTGTCCGACATGGCCATCTATGAGCACCTGACCCCCCGGTACCTAGCCACCAAGGAGGCCCTGCTGAACAACGCCCGGCTGGTGGTGGCCGACACCAACATTCCAGCGGAGAGCCTCCAATGGCTGGCGGAGAACTGCAAAGCGCCGGTCTTTGTGGACCCGGTGTCCACCGCCAAGTCGGTGAAGGTGAAGCCGGTGCTGGGCAAGCTCCACACCCTCAAGCCCAACCGCATCGAGGCCGAGCTCCTCTCCGGGGTGGCCATCACCGACGACGCCAGCCTGGCCGCCGCGGCGGACGCCCTGCTGGAGACGGGCCTCCACCGGGTCTTTATCAGCCTGGGGGCGGACGGCGTCTACGCCGCCGACCACCTGGGGGGACGGGAGAAGGTGTCCTGCCTCCCCGCCCAAATGGTGAATACCACCGGCTGCGGGGACGCCTTCATGGCTGCCCTGGCCTGGGGCTGGCTGGAGGGCCTGGGGCTCCGGGAGGCCGCCCTGGCCGGTGAGGCCGCCTCCGCCATCTCCATGGAGGGCAAGGAGACCATCAACCCCGACCTGAGCGTGGACGCCCTGCGCAAGCGGGCCGGCCTTTGAGCAGCGTGTACAACAAACATTGATATCATACATATGGAGGTAACGATCATGTCTCTCAACAAGTATCTGGACGTCTCCCCTGAAGTGGCCGAGGCCGTCGCCGCCGGCAAGCCCGTGGTGGCTCTGGAGTCCACCATCATCTCCCACGGCATGCCCTATCCCCAGAACGTAGAGACCGCTCTGAAGGTGGAGTCCATCATCCGGGAAAACGGCGCTGTGCCCGCCACCATCGCCATTCTGGGCGGCCGTCTGAAGGCCGGCCTCTCCCCTGAGGAGATCGAGTATCTGGGCAAGAAGGGCCACGAGGTCACCAAGGCCAGCCGCCGCGACCTGGCGGTGCTGGTGTCCAAGGGTGCCGACGGCGCCACCACCGTCACCACCACCATGATGATCGCCTATATGGCGGGCATCCGCATCTTCGCCACCGGCGGCATCGGCGGCGTCCACCGGGGCGCCGAGACCACCATGGACATCTCCGCCGACCTGGAGGAGCTGGCCCAGACCCCTGTCATGGTGGTGTGCGCCGGCGCCAAGTCCATCCTGGATCTGGGCCTCACCCTGGAGTACCTGGAGACCCACGGTGTGCCCGTCATCGGCTACGGCACCAAGGAGCTGCCCGCCTTCTATACCCGCAAGAGCGGCTTCTCCGTGGACTATGAGCTGGACAGCCCCGCCGAGCTGGCCGCCGCCTTCAAGGCCAGCCAGGACATGGGTCTCAAGGGCGGCATGCTGGTGACCAATCCCATCCCCGAGGAGTACTCCATGGACCCCGCCGTCATCAACAAGGCCATCGACGAGGCCATTGCCGAGGCCAACGCCCAGGGCATCCACGGCAAGGAGAGCACCCCCTTCCTGCTGGCCAAGGTGAAGGAGCTCACCGGCGGCGACAGCCTGGATTCCAACATCCAGCTGGTGTTTAACAACGCCCGTCTGGCCGCCAAGACCGCCGCGGAGCTGTGCAAGCTGTAAGCAAAAGCAGAACGTAGCATAAAAATAATCCCCCGTCCGGCCTGCGCCGGACGGGGGATTGGACTTTTGGGGCGGACTGTGGTATGATGGTGCCACCAAACAGGAGAGGGCGGAGGATCGTGGGCAAAAAGAAGAAGCTGGGAGCGCCCCGGGAGGCGTACAACCCCTACTACGGAAAATTCAAGGACGAGTCCCAGATGGCTAAGAAGCCCTTTTTTACCTGGATCTTTGTCATTCCGGGGGTGGTCATTGGCCTGCTGGTGGGGCTCCGGGTCCAGAATGTGGGGCTGGGGGTCATCTTCGGCGCCATCATGGGCATCGCCATCGGCACCCTTCTGGACAAACGGCTGGAGAAGCGGAAAGAGGAGCAGGAAGGGCGGGAGTGACGCCTGCTGTAACGGAAAGAAATACAAGAATGGATAGATAAAAACGGCGGCGCAGTGGCCTGCCACTACGCCGGGGCCCTTTAAAGAAGCGCGGGAGGACGACGGCCCATGTATACAGCCGCAGCGATCTGTTGAGGTAAAAAAATCCGCCAACAGACATACCAAGGACAAGACTGCCGCATATAAAAGCCCGGGCTATGGATGTTGTAGCCCGGGCCTTCTGTATTTTTAGCAGGGCCGCTTAGATGGTCTGTCAATGTTTCTTCGGTGAAACACGGAATGTGTATTTTGTAGGAGTAGATTATTGCTGTACGCTAAATAGCTCCACATAATAATATCTCCCGTCTGTTCCTTCTGCAACACCCACACCAATATAATTATATTTGCTGTTGAGCATTATTTTGTGATGCGCGTCAGACTGAATCCAATTATTGATAGCCCTGTTAGCATCTAGACTTGAAGTGGCAGCCAAAATTTCTGCGGACCCAATGGGGTCTCCACCATTGGGTCGAGTATGGCTAAATGAAATCGTACATTCATCTGCTCGAATTGCAGCCCCGCTCATTAATCGCTCACTTACTTTCAGTTCACCAAGCCCGTTTCTTGCTCTTTCTTCATTGGTAAGCTGAATCATCTTATCTATAATCTCGGCATATTCTCCCCAATCCACATTAGGAGAATCAGGGTCAGTAGGTTCCGCCTCGTCGCCCTTGACGGTAATGGTAACCGTGCCACGGAACCCATCAGAACCGACAGCTGTAATGGTTGCCGTGCCAGCCTTCAGGCCCTCCACGCCGTAGCAGACCTCATCCTGGGAAATCGAGTTCTCCCGGTAGATTCTCGCCATAGAGGGGTCGGAACAGGTCACGGTGTAGGTGACACCGACCTTCACATTCGCGCCGTAAGGTTCAGATCCAATGGCGATGAATGCCAGGCCGCCCACATCAATGCTGTCGCCAGGATACAGCGGGGGCGCATTGATAACCCGGAAGATGGTCTCATAGTCCGCCTCCTCAGGGTCCACCTGGGTCCCCTCCCCCATCTTGTCAAACCGCATAAGCATAGCTGCTGCCTGAGCGCGGGTGGTGACGACAGCGGGGGAGACGGTGGTGCTGGTGGTACCGGACACGATACCGTGAGTGACCGCCCAGGCCATGGCGTCCACGGCATAGGAGGAAATGGAACTCCGGTCGGCAAACTGATTGAGTACCGTGCTGCCGGTGCTGGTGTCTCGGCCGGTATGCCTGGCAAAGTTATAGAGCATGGAGGCAAACTGCTCTCGGGTGATGTCGGCGTCCGGGTTGGTGCCGTCACTGATGCCGTTCTTCACCGCCCAATCCTGGCCGCTCTTATACCAGGGCTGGCTGGGGGCGGAAGTGCCGGTGTAGTTGTCCATACGGGACAGAACCGTCCAGAGCATGGCGCGGGTCATGGTGTAGTCCGGGGAAAAGGTGTCCACGCCGGTGCCGGAGAAGTACCCCTTATCTACGGCGTAGTCGACAGACTCATAGGCCCAGTGTCCCTGGGGAACATCGGTGAATGTCTGCCCGGCGGCTGAGGCCGGACCCATCAGCCCCGCGCACAAAGCGGCGGCTGATACCAGAGCCAGCAACTGTTTCTTCATCCCTTGTTTCCTCCTGTGTTAGATGAATTTGCTGCTCCGGTGAATGCCCTGGGCGGAGAGTGCTCCCCGCTCAGGGTGTCCGCCGGAAACATAAAAGCGGCGTCGAGTTATGTACTCAACACCGCCTTGATTCCTCCATGCGAAGCACAGGGCGATCAACCTATCCCCCTTTGAAAGGTCCGGCAAAATAGATATCGTGACCCCGTGGTGCAACATATGTCGCTGTGCTGAGTGCTGTATTCACTCGCATGGGAGTATGGCGGGCGGCTGCCCGTCATACCCTGCCCGCAATGATGTTTTCACCCCTATTGTACCTTTTGCGATTTGGAATTTCAAGGACCCGCCGGAAAGAATTCTGAGAGGAATATACTTTATTATTGAATGTGCACCCTCAAAACGAAGCTTTTTCCGTTTGGAGGGTGTACGTTCCATTTTGATGCCTCAATCATGGGCTTCATGCGAAAAGGGTAAAAATAAGGCTAAAAACCTGTTTTGGGCAAAACAAAATCCCCCGAAGCCTTGCGGCTTCGGGGGATTGATCTGGTGGACGATACAGGACTTGAACCTGTGACCTCCCGCACGTCAAGCGGATGCTCATACCAGCTGAGCTAATCGTCCAGACAGCGTAGATTATATTACCACACCTCTGGACAAGTGTCAAGCCCTCTGAAGAAAAAACTGAAAAAATCTTTGAGATCAGCCGCCCATGTAGGAGAAGTGCATGTAGTCGTGGTAGCCGTAGGAGATGTCGGAGTCCCACTCCCAGGCGTCGCCACCCCAGCTCCAGCCGTGCTCGGCAAAAATACGGACCACGGAGCTGTCGGGGCCGATGGAGTAGGGGTCAGTACCCGGGGTCCAGTGACTCCCGGCCAGTACCTGGCCGTCCCGGATCTGGCAGTTCTCATTGGAGTTGATGTCGATGGCGGTGCCGCAGTTGTGTTCGCCGGTGGCGGTATCGCCCCGCCAGGAGTAGCCGCCGATGTCGTGCATGGGGAACTGCTCCGGGTCGTTGTAGATCTCGGTAAAGATCTCCGTCACGTCCTGGGCCAGAGCGGCGTGGATGGTGAGGGACATGGTGGAGGGGGTCTTAACGCCGCCCGAGAGCTTCCAAACCGGCACGGTGATGGTGGTCATGGCGGCTTCGGCCTCCGCCTTGTTGTCAAAGCGGCGCTTGTCCTGGCTGCCGAAGAGGAGGAGATATTTTCTGGGGTTCTCCCCCTGGTACTTCAGCAGGAAGTCCTGAGTCCAGTAGTCGTCATAGCTGGCCTCGCCCCGGTCCACCTTCTCCCAGAACTGCGCCTCCTGGATCTCGGCCTGGGTCATAGGGGTGAAGTCCAGGGTGTAGACGTCGCAGGCCGTGCTGATAGAGGTGCCGTAACCGCCGTCATAGTTGTAGTAGCTGGGCTCCACCTGGTAGGCCAGATAGGACAGGGAGTCGCCCACAGAGACGCTCATCTGCTGGTCGGGGAGGATGGACTGGCCAGTGGTGGTATCCACCACCCGGATGGTCACCGTCTTCCGCTCGCCGTAATGCGCCTGGTCCACCAGGTCCAGTACCCGCATGAGCAGCACAGCGCCGTCCGAGCGCTGGATGGTGTCGGCGCAGCCAAAGGAGCCATCAGTGCGGCCGGAGATCACCCCGTGATCGGCCAGAGCGGACACTGCCTCCTGATGGATGGCGTCCATCTGGCTCCAGTCGGTGAAGGAGGCGGCATTTGTCGGCTGCCAGCCGTAGACGCCTGCATTTTCGGGCAGGGCCCGGGAGAGAAGGATGGCGGCGTCCTGACGGGACACGGGGTTGGAGAGACTGCCGCCCTGGAGGAAAGGCAGCGGATCGCCGCTTTCCAGGTAGCCGGCGTTCAGAGCCGCCTGGAGCCCTGCCTGATCCCAGGCCAGACCGGAGTTCAGAGCGGCGGTGTATTTGCCGGAGGCAAAGGTGCGGGCGAATATGGTGAGAAACTGCCCCCAGCTCAGGGTGCCGGAGGGGTCGATGCGGCCGCCGCCCACACCCTGGATGATACCCAGATCAGCGGCCTGGGTCATGTCATCATAGGCCCAGTGGGAGATGGGCAGGTCGGTGTAGGACTGTGCGGAGGCGGCGGCAGGGAGGATAAGAAGAGCAGCCAGGGCAAGGGCACAGACGCGTTTCCAGATCCTCATGATTTCTCTCTCTCTTTTCTTTTTTTATTTTTGGCTTACTTCAGAGCCTTGGACACGGTTTTGAAAGCGGGGGTGCCGGAGACCTTCAGCAGATCGAAGGCGGCGCCCTCGGCGGTGAGGACGCAGGCGCCCATTCGGTCCATGAGGGAGAGGCCGTTCTGATAATTGTAGGGGGAGCGGGAGCAGATGGCGTCTCCGATGGGGAAAACCTTGTAATCCTGCTCCAGCAGGCTGCGGACCGTCTGATAGACGCACACATGGGTCTCGGTGCCGCAGACCATGACGCTGTGCCGGCCCAACTCCTCCAGCACCGGCAGCAGGCCGTCCCGGGCGGCGTCAAAGGAGGCCTTCTCCAACATGCGGACGTCCGGGGGCAGCAGCCCGGCCACCTCCGGCACGGTGGGCCCCAGACCCTTGGGGTACTGCTCTGTGACCACCACGGGGATGTTCAGGGCCTGGGCGGCGGTGAGGAGAATGCCGGTGTTCCGGCAGACACGGGCCTGCTCCTCCATGGCGACCATGAGCTTGGTCTGGGCGTCGATGATGAGGAGGACGGCGTCCTCCGCATCCAGGTGGAAACGGGTAAGCGAGTTGGTTCGATCCATAAGCATGTCCTTTCCGGGGCGTTGCCCCTTTTATGTCTGTCCGGATGGTACGGGCGGTTCGGACTGGGCGTCCTCCTCAAAGGGACCCAGCTCGTCAATGGTATGCTTGGCCAGGCGGACCAGAATGTGCCGCAGCTGGCTCAGGTACTCCTCCGGCGGGATCTGCGCCCCCTCGGTGAGCCAGCGGATGATGGAGATGAGGATGGCGTCGCTGAAAAAGGTGACGTAGAAGTCCACATGCTCCACGCCGTCAAAGATGTCCTGTGCAAAGAAGGCCATGACGGGGGCGATGGCCTGCCCAAAATACTCCCGAAAGGAGTTTTGGCCGGAGATGAGCAGTGCGCTGCGGTAGAAGGCCTGTTCCCGGTAAAAATAGGCGCACATGTCTGCCAGGAGGCCCCAGCCGCTGTGGTAGGCCTCCGGGTGGATAGACTGAAGAAACTCGGAGTCGAAGATCCAGTTCACCAGATCGTATTTGTCCCGAAAGTGGTAGTAAAAGCTCTTCCGGCTCATGTTGCAGGCCTGACAGATGTCGCCCACGCTGATCTTAGAGAAGGGCTCCGCGCGCATCAATTCCTTCATGGCCTGTGCCAGGGCACGCTTTGTGATGTTGGAGTCCGGCATGACATCACCTCCCGGCGCGGCAGCCGCGCCTTTGGCCGTGACCCGACCCGGACGGCTGCGTTTGCCCACCGTCCTTGGGTGATCCTGCGCCCGGCGGCACAGGGAGTGCACCGCCGGAAATGCAAAAGTAAAAGATTGGAAAACAGCTGTTTAAATAAAATAATTGGACAAATGTCCCGCAAATCAGCTGAGGGGCCATGGTCCAACAGAGATTATTATAGCAGTCCGGTGGGCTTTTTTCAACCCGGAATGGATTCCCTCAGGCCCGGGTGATATCGTTGATCCACACCCGGGAGCGGAAGCGGCGCACACCGGCGCCGAATTTGGTGACCTGCTCCATGGTGATGCCCACATAGACCCAGAAGATGCCCCACTGGAGGACCAGGCCGAAGAGAGCGGCCAGGGGCAGGGCCACGCACCAGAGGGGGAGGATGTCGATGCGCATGGCGGCCCGGACGTCGCCGCCGCCCCGGAGGACCCCGACGGTGTTGTTGCTGTTGAAGGCCCGGAGGGCCAAAAAGACGCCGGTGAAGGTGAGCATCATGGTGGCGGTGCGGGCGGCGGTGTCGGAGAGGAGGAAGCGGGGGTAGACGGCCCAGGGCAGCACCCACCAGGCCGCAGCTGCCAGCCCGAGGCCGATGACGCCGCCGGCCAGCAGGGCCAGGGTGTCCATGGCGGCCCCCACCTGGTAGACCGACTCCTTTCCCCGGCCGGCGCCGATCTCCCGGCCCACGATGATGGCGGTAGTGCCGCTGATGGCGAAGATGACTACGGTGCAGATGTCCTCGATGTTGCCGGCCAGGGCCCGGGCGGCCAGAATCTCGGTGCTCCCCTCCATGTGGCCCATGACCACCTTATAAAGGGAGGTGCCCAGGCCCCAGAGGGTCTCGTTGACCACCACCGGGCCGGAGTAGCGCAGGAAGCGCCACAGCAGTTCTGTGCCCGGCCGGAGGGCCAGCCCCGGCCGCAGGCGGAAGCGGCGGTTGGTGAGGGCGTACACCGCCATGACCAGGAACTCCACCACCCGGGAGAGAAGGGTGGCCGTGGCGGCGCCGGTGACCCCCAGCTGGGGAGCGCCCAGGTTGCCGAAGATGAGTACCCAGTTGAGAAAGGTGTTGGTACACATGGAGATGGAGAAAATGATGAGCCCCAGCCGGGGGTGTTCCATGCTCCTGTGGGCCCCCACATAGACGCCGGTGATGCTGTTGAGGATGTACGAGGGCCCCACGATGCGGGCGTAGCCCGCCGCCAGCTCCGCCAGGGCGGGGTCGTTGGTGAGCAGCCCCATGAGCTGCCGTGGGAAGCCGCTCATGGCCAGGGCAAAGAGGACCGAGATGGCGCCGGCCACATAGCAGCCCACGCCCAGGACCCGGTTGATGCTGTCGGTGTCCCCCTTGCCCCAATACTGGCTGATGAGGACGGAGGAGCCGCTCTGGAGGCCAAAGATCACCAGTTGGATGACAAAGACGGGGATGTTGGCCAGGGTCACCGCCGCCAGGGGGGCCTCCCCCAGGGCGCCCACCATAAAGGTGTCCACCAGCCCCAGGGAGGTGGTGATGAGGTTTTGGGCTACGATGGGCAGGGCCAGGGTCACCACGTCCCGGTAAAAGGCCCTGCCCCGCCGCATATGGGCCAGCACGGCCTTACCGGGCGGAGACCCGGGCGGAGGTGATCTCCACCAGGGCCCGGACCAGGGCGTCGGCCTCCTCGGAGGTGCTCTCCGGCGAGAAGGACACCCGCAGCGCCCCCAGCAGCTCCACCTTGGGGCGGCCGGTGGCGGCAAAGACATGGCTGGGCTTGCCCCGGTGGCAGGCTGAGCCGGAGGAGACGCAAATGCCCCGGTCGCTGAGCTCACGCACCAGCATCTCGCTGGGGTAGCCCGGCAGGGAGACGGCACAGATGTGGGGGGCGTCCCCGGGACTCACCACCACACCCTGGGGCAGGGCGGCGGCAAAGGAGTCCAAAAAGTGATTTTTGGTATCTTCGATCCGCTTTGTATATGCCTCCCGGTGCTCCATCCAGGCCTGGCAGGCGGCGGCCAGGGCGGCGATCTGGGCGGTGGGCTCGGTGCCGGGACGCATACCGCTCTCCTGCCCGCCGCCCAGCAGAAGCGGCTTCAGCTTCAGGCCACGGCGAATATACTGGGCGCCGATGCCCTTGGGTGCACGGACCTTGTGACCGCTGATGGTGAGCAGGTCCACCCCCAGGTCCTTGGGGGTAAAGGGCACCTTCAGAAAGGCCTGGACGGCGTCGGTGTGGAGGAGGGCGGGGCTGCCGGAGGCACGGATGGCCTCCGCGGCCTCCTTCACGGGAAGGATGGTGCCCAGCTCGTTGTTTACCAGCATCATGGATACCAGCACCGTGTCAGGCCGCAGGGCGGCGGACAGGTCCTTGAGGTCGATGCGGCCCCACCGGTCGGGGCGCAGGTAGGTCACCTCATAGCCCTGATTGGCCAGGGCCCGGATGGGCTCCAGCACGGCGGAGTGCTCGATGGCGGTGGTGATGATGTGGCGGCCCTTCCGCTTGCCGTACTCCACCGCGGCCCGGATGGCCCAGTTGTCCCCCTCGGTGCCGCAGGAGGTGAAGAAGAGCTCCTCCGGCAGGCAGCCCACCGCCGACGCCACCACGCTCCGGTCGGCCTGAAGCCGCTCCGCCGCCGCCGCGCCGTGGGCGTATCGGGAGGAGGGGTTCCCAAAGCCCTCCGTCATGACGGCCATGGCGGCCCGGGCCGCCTCGGGGCACACCCTTGTGGTGGCCGCGTTGTCCAGATAGATCATGTGCTCCTGCGCTCCTTCTCATGTCCCCAAATGAATGGTTTTCGGGCCGGAAAACGGTGTGTCCGGCCCGCAGATAAACAATATTCTACCGCCGCTGGAGAAAACCGTCAAGAGGTGGCGGAATGGGGCCGGTAAAGGGCGGGTTTTTGGTGGATTTGCGGTGGGATAACGGTTGACAGACCGGCTCAGGGAAGATATACTAAATTCCGACGGAATTACAAGGATTTACAGGGCGGGCTGCCCCCGCCCGGGAAAGGAAGGACAGACATGAGCGCAATCAAGCTCCGGGAAAACATTTGGTCTGTGGGCATCCAGAACCCCGCCCTTCGGGTGTTCGACATTGTGATGGAGTCCAAGTACGGCACCACCTACAACGCCTACCTGGTCACCGGCGGGGAAAAGACCGCCCTCATCGAGGCCGTCCACAAGGATTACTTCGACGAGCTGGTGCGGAATGTGGAGGAGGTCATGCCCATCGAGAAGGTGGACTACCTCATCATGAACCACACCGAGCCCGACCACTCCGGCGGTGTCCGTGCCCTGCTGGACCGCTGCCCCAACCTGACGGTGCTGTGCTCCGCCTCGGCCAAAAAGTTCCTGAGCGCCATCTCCAACGAGGAGTTCCCCTGCCGGGTGGTAAAGAATGGGGACACCCTGGACCTGGGCGGCAAGACCCTTACCTTCATCTCCGCACCCCTGCTCCACTGGCCCGACTCCATGTTCACCTGGGACGAGGCGGACAAGACCCTCTTCACCTGCGACTTCCTGGGCGCTCACTTCTGTGAGCCCTCCATGGTGGACACCGGCATCCACGCCGTGTACCGCCGGGCCTACGAGGGGGAGCTGCGCTACTACTTTGACTGCATCTTCGGGCCCTTCAAGCCCGCCGTGCTGGACGGCCTGGACAAGATGCCCGCCGAGGCCGAGCTGGTGTGCACCAGCCACGGCCCCTGCCTCACCACCGCCACCCTGGACCAGGTGAAGGAGTGCTACCGCCAGTGGGCCACCCCCTCCCCCCGGCCCGCGGTCAAGACCGCCGCGGTGCTCTACTGCTCCGCCTATGGCTGCACCGCCTCCCTGGCCAAGGCCGCCGCCCAAGCCCTCGCCGACGACGGCTGCCAGGTCACCACCGTGGACCTGGTGGACCCCCAGGGCGCCGACGTGGCCGGTCTGGTGAACGGCTGTGACATCGTTCTCTTCGGTGCTCCCACAATTAACCGCTCCGCCCCCGAGGCCATTTGGGATGCCGTCCACGCCGTGGACGCCATTAACACCCGGGGCCGGGCCGCCGGCGCCTTCGGTTCCTTCGGCTGGACCGGCGAGGCCGCCGGCATGGTCCACGAGCAGCTCAAGCAGCTGAAGTTTGCCCTGCCCGAGGCCCCCTTCAAGGTCTGCTTCACCCCCACCGAGGACGACCTGGCCGCTGTGGCCGCCTGGGCCCGGTCCGTGGCCGCCCTGGTGAAGGACCCTGCCCCCGCCGCCCCCGCCAAGAGCCAGAAGTACATCTGCAAGCTGTGCGGCTACATCTACGACCCCGCCGCCGGTGACCCGGACCACGGCGTGGCTCCCGGCACCGCCTTTGCCGACGTGCCCAGCCTGTGGACCTGCCCCCTGTGCGGCATGGACAAGGCCATGTTTAAACCCCTTTAAGGCTCGGGATATAGAACCGAAAACCGGAGACGCCCTGACAGCGTCTCCGGTTTTTTCGGCGTAAGGGAGGAACACCATGAAGGAGCGAGATGACCGCCTGGTGCTGGACGCGGCAGCTCTGGCGGGGGAGATCCTGCTGGAGAGCGGCGCTGAGATCTTCCGGGTGGAGGACACCATCTACCGCATCGCGGCGGCCTACGGCGTGGAGGAGGCCGAGGCCTTCGTCCTCAGCAGCGGCATCTTCCTCACCTCCGAGGGGGAGGGCCGCAAGACCTTTGCCCGGGTCAAGCACATCCCCCTGGTGGGGGCCCGGCTGGACCGGGTGAGCGCCGTGAACCAGCTCTCCCGGGAGATCGAGCAGGGGCTCCACACCCCGGAGGAGGCCATGGAACGGCTCAAGGCCATCCGGGCCATGCCCCGGCTGCCCGCCTGGCTCCAGGTCCTGGCCTCGGGGGTGGGCAGCGGCTGCTTCTGTGTCCTCTTCGGCGGGGACTGGGCCGACGCCCTGACGGCGGCGGCTGCCGGCCTCCTCCTCTACATTTACCTTCTCTTTGTGGTAAAGGGGCGGCTCTCCAAGATCGCCACCAACATCACCGGCGGAGCCCTGGTGACCCTGATCTGCGTCCTCCTCTACGGCGCCGGACTGGGCCATCACCTGGACATGATGATCATCGGGTCCATCATCCCGCTGGTGCCCGGGGTGGCCTTCACCAACGGCATCCGGGACATCGCCGACGAGGACTACATTGCCGGGTCGGTGCGGCTGCTGGACGTGCTGCTGGTCACCTTCTGCATCGCCTTCGGGGTGGGGGCCGTCATGGCCTGCTACCACACCCTCACCGGGCTGTAAGGGGGTGACGGCTGTGTTGGAATGGATCGCCCAGGTCCTCTCGGCGGCGGTGGGTACCGCCGCCTTTGCCCTCCTCTTCAGCGTACCCCCCAGCTGCTACCTCCGCTGCGGCGTCATCGGCGGCCTGGGGTGGCTGTGCTACCTGGCTCTGGACCGGCTGGGGCTGGGGACCATCGTCTCCATCTTCGCCGCTACCGCCCTGGTGGTGTTCTGCTCCCGGTACTCGGCGGTGCGCCGCCGGTGCCCCGTCACCCTCTTCCTCATCCCCGGCATTTTTCCCCTGGTGCCCGGCGCCGGCATCTACTGGACGGCCTATTATGTGGTCACCGATCAGCTGGACCTGGCCGCCCGGAAGGGTTTTTCCACCCTGAAGGCGGCGGTGGCCATCGTGCTGGGCATCCTGCTGGTCTTTGAGCTGCCCCAGGGCCTCTTCCGCGCCCTGGCACAGCGGAGAGGGAAATAAAAAAGCGTGTGGACACTGGTCCACACGCTTCAGCCTGTCGAGAAACCCGGCATATGCGTCAAGCATAAGCCGGGTTTCTTGTGTATAGCTGCCAAAGAAGGATAA
>NZ_CALXEE010000035.1 GCF_944387245.1 uncultured Intestinimonas sp.
TTGAGCCTGTCGACAAAGTCGACAGGCTCTCTCGCACGTGCAAGCACGTGCGAGAAGAGATGCAGGCCGCTGCGCGCATAATTTGTCCGGAGCGGCCAAATTCCACACTTGCGGCCTGAGAAGTGTTTTTTCCGAGGCACATGTCCCCGGAAAAAACAGATTTGACTTGATTCCGTTGTCTGCGGACGACGGAACTCTGCGAGGCTCTTGCATACGATTTGACATATGGGCACTTTTTCGACAGACTGAAGGCCCGCCGAAAGGCGGGCCTTTTTGATGCCGTTTTTAGAGAGCCAGCAGCTCGATCTTGCCGTCCTTGCCCACGGCCTTGAGCTGGGTGATGGGCTCCATATAACTCTCGATGATCTTGGTGGCGATGGGGTCCTCCAGGTCTTTCTGTACCTGGCGGCGCAGGTTCCGGGCGCCGTAGGTGAGGGAATAGGAGGTCTTGACCAGGTGGTCCAGAACGCTCTCGTCCCAGGTGAAGGTAATGCCCTTTTCCCGGAGGTTGTCGGTGAGCTCGCCCAGCATGATCTTGGCGATCTCCTTGAAGTTTTCCTCGCTGAGACGGTTGAAGTAAACCACCTCGTCCACCCGGTTGATGAATTCGGGCCGCAGGAAGGACCCCAGAGCCTTTATGGCCTTTTCCTTGCCCTGCTCCTTATCGGTGCGGCCGAAGCCCACGGAGCCACCGCCCTTGTCGCTGCCGGCGTTGGAGGTCATGACGATGATGGCGTTCTCAAAGTTCACATTCCGGCCCTGAGCGTCAGTGATGTGACCGTCGTCCAGGATCTGGAGCATGATGTTGAGCACATCGGGGTGGGCCTTCTCGATCTCGTCGAAGAGGATGACGCAGTAGGGTTTCCGGCGGACCTTCTCGGTGAGCTGTCCGGCCTCGTCATAGCCCACATAGCCCGGGGGAGAGCCGATGATGCGGCTGACGGCAAACTTCTCCATGAACTCCGACATATCCAGCCGGATGAGGGACTCGGGGGAGTTGAACATGTCCTGGGCCAGCTGTTTGACCAGCTCGGTCTTGCCCACGCCGGTGGAGCCCACGAAGATGAAGGACACAGGCTTGCGTTTGGAGGCGATGCCCACCCGTCCCCGGCGAATGGCGTTGGCCACCTCGTGGACGGCCTCGTCCTGGCCGATGATATGACTCTTGAGCCGATCCTCCAGGTGGGCCAGGCGCTCAAATTCCTGCTCCTGGATCTGGGTGGCGGGGATCTTGGTCCACAGCTCGATGACCCGGGCCAGGTGAGATACGGTGAGGGGCGGAGTGAGTTTGTCGGCCAGGGAGTCCTTCTCCTCATTGAGCTGGAGCTCCTGACTCTTGAGGACGGCCAGACGCTGGTAGGCCTTCTCGCTGTTGGTGCGCTCCAGCTCGCTCCGCTCCTGGTTTACCTGCTCCAGCTGCTGCCGAAGCTCGGTGAGCTTGGCTTGGCGCTCCGTGTCCTCGGGCTGGGCGAGGGTGCTCTCCAGCTTCTCCTTCTGTTGGAGCAGGGTCTGCTCCCGGCGGCGCAGGCGGTCAAAGGGCTCGCCGGACTTGTCGTTGGCGGCGGCCAGCATGACCTCCCGCTCCTTGGCGATGTCGGCCAGCTCCTTGTCGATCTGCATGGTCCGGGTGAGGGCCTTGTTGTGGAGGTTCACGTCGGAGGAGGCCTCGTCGATGAGGTCGATGGCCTTGTCGGGAAGGAAACGGTCGGTGATGTACCGCTCCGACATGGTGACCGCCAGGCGGCACATCTCGGGAGAGATGGTGACGTGGTGGTACTGCTCATAGTAGGGGGCAATGCCCTTGATGATCTCGATGGCGTCGTCCACCGAGGGCTCCTCCACCATGACCGGCTGGAACCGGCGCTCCAGGGCGGAGTCCTTCTCGATGTACTTGCGGTATTCGGTGAGGGTGGTGGCGCCGATGACCTGGATCTCGCCCCGGGAGAGGGCGGGCTTGAGGATGTTGGCGGCACTCATGGAGCCCTCGGCATCGCCGGCGCCCACCAGGTTGTGGACCTCGTCGATGACCAGGATGATGTTGCCCAGCTTCTTGATCTCCTCGATGAGGCCCTTCATCCGGCTTTCGAACTGGCCGCGGAACTGAGTGCCCGCCACCAGGGAGGTGAGGTCCAGCAGATAGACCTCCTTGTCCAGCAGCTTATAGGGCACGTTCTTCTCGGCGATGCGCAGGGCCAGACCCTCGGCGATGGCGGTTTTGCCCACGCCGGGTTCGCCGATGAGGCAGGGGTTGTTTTTCTGCCGGCGGTTGAGGATCTGCACCACCCGCTCCAGCTCGGACTCACGGCCGATGATGCGGTCCAGCTTGCCCTCCTGGGCGCGGTTGGTCAGGGAGATACAGTAGTTCTCCAAAAACTTCCGCTTGGGCTGGCGCTCCTTGCCGGAGGATTTCTCCTCTCTCTGCTGGCGGGTCTGCTCGCCGCTGGGGGGCTCGGAGGCCGGCTGGCCGCCGAAGAGCTTGTTGAGGAAGGGGAAAGTGGCGGTACGCCCCTCGTCATCCTCCTGGTCCTCGTCGGGCTGGGGAGCCAGACCTTCCATCCCCTCGGCGCCGCCGAAGGCGGACATCATCTCATTGGTAAGACCCTCCAGGTCCTCCTCGCTGATGCCCATTTTCTGCATCATATCTTCTACGGGCTTGATCCCCAGCTCCTTGGCGCACTTGAGGCAGAGACCCTCATTCTTGGTCTCTCCGCCCTCGATGCGGGTGACGAAGATCACGGCCACGTTTTTATGGCAACGGGAACAAAGTGTAGGCTGCATACGTTACTCCTTTTCGGGAGATGGGTCGCGCTGCATACATCCCCCAGAGAATCGAATCTATCACGGAAATATGAACTGGTGATGAATTTAGCATAAAAACTTTTCGGAATCCTCAGATGGAGGTCTCGGTGGCGGCGGCCAATCCGCCCAGCACCAGAGCCACCGGGTTGGTGGTCATGAAAAACTTAAGCAGGTGGGTCTGCTCCACGGTCTCCTCGGGGATGACCTTGCCCAGATAGCGGAGGACCCAGGCGCACAGGAAGAGAATGGCGCAGCCCTTGACCAGGCCCAGAATGGCGCCGCCGGTCTTGTTGAGAAAGTGGAGGCCGGGCAGGCGGGCCACCAGGTTCAACCCGTGACTGATGAGGGTCCAGGCGATGAGGATGAGGACAAAAAAGACTACAAAGAGAATCATGTAGGCCACGGTGCCGGCGATGGAGGCGGCCACGGCCGCAGCGGCGTTGGCGGCCACTTGGGTCATGCCCTGTTCCACGGCGTCATTAACAGCGTCCACGGCGCTCTGGTAGAAGCCCATGTCCTTCAGGATATTGAGGATCTCGGTGAGGGGAATACTGTCAGGCTGGAGGTCCTCGCCCTGGTCGGGAAGGACAGTGGAGCCGGCGATTTCCTGGTCCAGGCGCTCCTCGATGGCGGAGGCGAAGCGGGGTTCCAAATAGTCAGCCACCTTGGGGGAGAGGGCGCCTGCCAGGAAACCAGCGCCGATGAAGGCCACCAGCACCGCCACCAGGCCGCACAGGGAGAGCAGAAGCCCCCGGGAGGCGCCGTGGATGGTGAAGGCGGCGAGGACGATGAGCAGGATGATGTCGAAGAGAATTGCGGTTGTCATCATGGTTACACCTCGGTCAGATAAAAGGGAAGGGGATCAGTTGGGGATGCAGAGCTGGGCGGTCTCGCCGCTGGCAAGATAGGCGGTGCCGTCGCTGCGCAGGACCACATTGCGGGCGCCCATGGTGTTGTCAAGCAGGGCGTAGGGCTGGAGGTCCCGGGTATAGATGGTGAGGGTGGAGGCGGTGAGCACCGCTACATACCGTCCGGAGGCGGCCAGGTCCAGGATCTGATCCTCCAGGTCCAGGGCGGCAATGGTCTCACCCTTGCTGTCCACCGTGGTCAATGTGGTGCTGCTGCCTGCCCGGTACTTGCCCAGCAACAGGGCAGCGTAGCCGTCCCCACCCAGGGAGTAGTCCTTCAGATAGGCGCCGCCGTAGTCACAGATCAGGTTGGTGTTGCCATCGGTGCTCACGATACTCAGGCCGGTCTCGCCTAAGGCCCAGAACATGTCTCCAGAGGAGCTCAGATCCAGGATGGCGTTGTTGCCCAGAGAGCACTGGGCAAAGGCCTCGTCCCCGGTTTTGTCATAGAGGGCAAGGGTGCTCTCAAAGGCGTTATTGGACTGCCCTACGGTAAGAACAGCGGTGGTCTTTCCGTCCTGGGAGGGGATGGCATCCATGATATAGCGGGTGGAAATCCGGATGGCCATAGTGGGCTGAAAGTTGCTGCCGTAGAGGGTGACGACCCCCTTATAGCCAGTCTCCCGGGTGACTACCGCCAGGGTCCTGCCTGGGCCCATGCGGGCGGAAAGAATCTCGTGGCCCTGCTCGGCGTCCAGAGAGAAGATCTGGGTACGGTCGGCGTAGACCCGCAGAATGGTGCCGCCGGCATCATAGACCACTGCGGCGTCGTCCCGGATATCGGCCACCGGGTGGAGAAGGGAAAGGGCGTCGTTGAGGTATTCCACGCCGCTGGGGGAGTAGAGCCGTATACCGGCGGAGGACCACACCAGCAGGTCGTCTCCCAGACTGGAGAAGCCGCCCCGCCCGGAACTGTCAAATTGAAAGGCGTCGATCTGACCGGAATCGCTCCGCTCCAGAGAGCGGTAGGTGAAGTAGCGTTTGATGGCGTCCAGGTTGATCCGGTCCCGGTAGGCCACCAGGGCTACCGCCCCCAGCAGAAGGGCCAGGGTCAGGAGAAAGGCCAACAAGCGCAGGATGGGATTCGGTTTTTTCTTGGGTGCCGGCGGGACCGGCTTGAGTTCTTCCATGTTATGTGCTCCCGATCTGGTGATAGTGGGGACCAGGAGGGCTCACAGCACGTCCTCGTCGTACCACAGCTTGGTCATGTAAAGGCCGCCCGGCGGCACGGTGGGACCGGCAGCAGTGCGGTTCTTGCTTTCCAGGATGGCGCTCACTTCCTCCGGGGCAAATTTGCCCTCGGCGGCGTAGACGCAGGTGCCCACCATGGCCCGTACCATGTTGTAGAGGAAGCCATTGGCGCACACCCTGCACTCAATGAGGTCGCCGGTGCGGCTGATGTCAAAGTAGTACACCGTGCGGACAGGGGAGCGGACGTCGGTGCCCACCGCCCGGACGGCGGAGAAGTCGTGGGTGCCCACGAAGCAGTCGGCGGCCCGCTGCATCACGGCCTCGTCCAGGTGCTTGGGATAGAACCAGGCCCGGTTCACGTAGAAGGCGTTGCCCAGCCGGGAGTTGTAGATGCGGTAGGTGTACTCCTTCTTGATGCAGGAGCCGATGGCGTTGAAGTTCTTCGGGACCTCGGTGGCCTTCACCACCACGATATCGTCGGGCAGGCGGGTGTTCACCGCCAGGGGGATGCGGTCGCAAGGGATGCGTGAGGTGGTGCGGAAGTTGGCAATATAGGTCTCGGCGTGGACGCCGGCGTCGGTGCGTCCGGCGCCGGTGCACTTCACCGGGTGGCACACCACGGTGGAGAGGGCCTTTTCCAGGGTCTCCTCCACGGTGACAGCGTTTTTCTGCACCTGCCAGCCGTGGTAGGCGGTGCCCACGTACATGAGCTTGAGGGCAATGTTCCTTGTCATAGGTGATTCAGCAGCTGTAAGGCCGCGCTCCTTGTCAGTCTTAGATCCCCAGGGCCCGGAGGATCAGCACCACGGCCACCAGGGCGGCGCCCAGAATGAGGGCGGCGATGTCAGAGCCCTGGAACCGGAGCTGCCGCAGCCGGGTGCGGCCCTCGCCGCCGTGGTAGCAGCGGCACTCCATGGCGGTGGCCAGCTCGTCGGCCCGCCGGAAGGCGGAGATGAAGAGGGGCACCAGCAGGGGCACCAGGGCCTTGGCCTTCTGGAAGAGGTTGCCGGTGTCGAAGTCGGCCCCTCTAGCCTTCTGGGCGGACATGATCTTGTCGGTCTCCTCGATGAGGGTTGGAATGAAGCGCAGGGCAATGGACATCATCATGCTCAGCTCATGGACGGGGACATGGACCTTCTTGAGGGGACCCAGCAGCTTTTCCAGACCGTCGGTGAGCATGATGGGGGAGGTGGTGTAGGTGAGCATGAAGGTGCAGGTGATAAGGAAGGAGATGCGCAGCACCATGAAGAAGGCGGCCCACAGCCCCTCCACCGTAATTTTGAGGAACTTCCACTGCCAGATGGGGTCGCCGGGGGTGTAGAAGATGTTGAGCACGGCGGTGAGGATAATGATGAAGAGGATGGGCCGCATACCCCGGAGGATGGTCTTGGGCCGGATCTTGGAGACGGCGATACAGGCGCACAGCGTTGCGAAGAGAACGGCGTAGGCCAGCCCACCCTTCGCGGAGAAAAGGGCCACGATGTAGAGGATGGTGAAGAGCAGCTTGGTCCGGGGGTCCAGCCGGTGAATGACGGTATTGCCGGGGAAATACTGCCCCAGGGTAATGTCCTTGAGGGCCATCAGACCGCCCCCTTTCGTGCCAGATAGTCCCGGACGGCGGAGCGGGCCTGGTCGATGGTGTAGACCGAGGGGTCGATGTCCACCCCCATGGCCCGGAGCCGGTGAAAGACCCGGGTGACCTGGGGGACGCCCAGACCCATGGCCTCCAGCTCGTCCCCGTGGGCAAAGACCTCCCGGGGGGTGCCGGTGAAGGGGATGTGTCCCTTGCTCACCACCACCAGCCGGTCTACGGTGCGGGCCACCTCCTCCATGGAGTGGGAGACCAGGATGATGGTGGCGTTCTTGGCTTTGTGGTAGTCCCGGATGTTGCCCAGAATGGACTCCACGCCCACCGGGTCCAGCCCGGCGGTGGGCTCGTCCAGGATGAGGACGGAGGGCTCCATGGCGATGACGCCGGCAATGGCCACCCGGCGCTTCTGTCCGCCGGAGAGCTCGAAGGGGGACTTCTCCAGCACGGCGTCGGGGAGGCCCACGAAGGAGGCGGCATCCCGGACCCGGCGGTCCACCTCGTCCTCATCCAGCTTCATGTTTTTGGGGCCGAAGGCGATGTCCTTGTAGACCGTCTCCTCGAAGAGCTGGTACTCCGGGTACTGGAATACAAGCCCCACCTGGAATCGGGTCTCACGGGTACGCTCCTTGGTCTCCCAGATGTCCTTACCCTCAAAGAGGACCCTGCCCGAGGTGGGCTTCAGAAGGCCGTTGAGGTGTTGGATAAGGGTGGACTTTCCCGAGCCGGTCCGGCCGATGATGCCCAGGTACTCCCCACGGTAGGCGGCAAAGTCCACTTCCTCCAGGGCGGCGTGCTCGAAGGGGGTGCCGGAGGAGTAGATGTGGCTGAGTTTTTCCGTTTGTATGATGGCGTCCAAAGGTGGATCAGTCCTTACATTTTGGAAGTGGTGGCGGTGTCCTTCTCCAGCCTGTATAGCTGGTCTTGAAGGAAGCGGACCTGGGTCTCCAGCCGGCTCAGGCGCATCCAAAGCACCGCAATGAGTCCACCTAGAGCGGCGAGGATTAGGCTGAAGAGAATGCGGAAGACGAGCCAGAGGTCCATATCAAGGAGGGGGGTACACAGGGTGAGCAGGAGCAGAGAGACGAAAAAGACAAGGATACAGATCCCGATGACCGGGTGGTTCCAGTCACTGTTCATGGGCGGCCTCCTTTTGTCATTTCGTGAGCAGGGCGTAGAGGGCCTGAGCGCACTCCTCGTCGGAGAGGGCGTCCAGGGGGAGGTCCAGGCCGTCCCGCCGGAGGGTCCAACACAGCTCCACCGTCTCGGGGACGGTGAGCCCCACCGATTTGAGGGCCTCCACGCGGGAGAAGACCTCCTTGGGGGTGCCGTCAGCCACCACTCTGCCCCTGGACATGACCACCAGCCGGTCGGCCTGGGCGGCCTCGTCCATGTGGTGGGTGATGAGGACCACCGTCACGCCGGCGGTGCGGTTGAGCTTTTTGATGGTGTCCATGACCTCCCGGCGGCCCACCGGGTCCAGCATGGCGGTGGGCTCGTCCAGAACGATGCACCGGGGCGCCATGGCCAGCACGCCGGCGATGGCCACCCGCTGCTTCTGTCCGCCGGAGAGGAGGTGGGGGGCGTGTTCCCGGAACTCGTACATGCCCACGGTCTTGAGAGCGTCATCCACCCTCCGCCGGATCTCCTCCGGGGGGACCCCCAGGTTCTCCGGGGCGAAGGCCACGTCCTCCTCCACCACGTTGGCTACGATCTGGTTGTCGGGGTTCTGGAAGACCATGCCCACCGTGCGCCGGATGTCCAGCAGTCGGTCCTCGTCGGCGGTGTCGATGCCGTCCACGTAGACAGTGCCGCCGGTGGGGAGGAGGATGGCGTTCATGTGCTTGGCCAGGGTGGACTTGCCCGAGCCGTTGTGGCCCAGCACGGCCACAAAGGAGCCGGAGCGGATATTTAAGTCCACGCCGTCCAGCACCACGGGGGTGACGCCCTCGGCGGCGGGATAGGAGAACCGGAGGGCCCGGGTCTCGATGATGTCACTCATGGTAAAGACCTCGCAGTCGGGAAAAATACCGGACTCAGCCCTGGCTGGTCCAGCGGCCGGTGGCGCCGCAGGGGAGGACCAGACCGGTGTCGGTGACGGGGAGGCCCAGCTCCTGGCTGTGGGTGCGCCCGCCCCAGCGCTTGGAGACCACCGTCTCCAGGATATAGGTGAGCACCGACGGGGCAAGACCCGTGGTGTAGGAGTTGATAAGGAAGAAGAGAGGCTCGTCGGAGAGGACCCCGGCAACCAGGTTCACAAAGGGCCACAGGTTCTCCTCCAGCTTCCAGATCTCACCGGAGGGCCCCCGGCCGTAAGAGGGGGGGTCCATGATGACGGCGTCGTACCGGCGGCCCCGGCGGATCTCCCGCTCCACGAACTTGCCGCAGTCGTCCACGATCCAACGGATGGGGGCGTCGGCCAGGCCGGAGAGCTTCGCGTTTTCACGGGCCCAGGACACCATGCCCCGGGCGGCGTCCACGTGGCAGACGGAGGCCCCCGCCGCCGCGCAGGCTACAGAGGCGCCGCCGGTGTAGGCAAAGAGGTTGAGCACCGAGATAGGCCGTCCGGCCTTCCGGATGAGGTCGGCGCAGAAGTCCCAGTTGGCGGCCTGCTCGGGGAAGATACCGGTGTGTTTGAAGTTCATGGGCTTGACCTGGAAGGTGAGGTCCCGATAGTGGATCTTCCACTGCTCGGGGACGTCCTTCTTCTCCCACTGACCGCCGCCGGTGGAGGAGCGGGCATAGCGGGCGTCGGGCCGCCGCCACAGGGGGTTGTCCCTGGGGGTGTCCCAGATGGCCTGGGGATCGGGACGGACCAGGATACGGTCCCCCCAGCGCTCCAGCTTTTCCCCTCTGCCGCAATCGATCAGCTCATAGTCCTGCCATTTGTCCGAGACCCACATGGTGTCGCTCCTCCTCGTTCTCTCTATGCAAATCGATTGATTATACCATAAAAAAGAAAGAGGGTCAATTCATTCCCCACCGGGGAGATTTGTCGGAACCCGTTGAGTTGGGGCGTATCTTGTGATAAAATAAATTATACAACTGCTCCGGGCGCAGTCGACCGGGGAGAACAGGAAACGGAGGATACACACATGGAGCGTGGGGAGCATACCTTCCGCACAGCAGTGGTGGGGGGGTTCAACCGCCAGGATGTGCTCAATTATATCGAGGCCACTGTCAGGGAGGGCCGTGAAAAAACAACTGCCCTCCAGAAGGAGCTTCAGGAGCTGCGAGAGGAACGTGCGAAGCTCCGGCAGGAGAAGACGGCCCTGGAGCAGCAGGTGGAGACGCTGCGGAAGGAGACCGAGAAGCTGCGCAAGACCGGCACCGACCAGGGTACCGAACTGGGCCAGGTCCAGGCAGAGCTGGCTCGGGAGCAGGAGACCTGTGCCGCCCTCCGGAAGGAGCTGGACGGCTATAAGGACCAGTGTGCCAAGTGGGAGGGGGGCGCCAGGGCCTATGATGACCTGAAGGACCGCACCGCTACCATTGAGCTGGAGGCCCGGCAGCGTGCCCGGGCCATCGAGAGCGCCGCTGAGGAGAAAGCCAAAAAGCTGCGCACCGAGGCCGAGCAGATCCTCTACAAGGTCCAGGCGGGCTATGGCCGCCTGCGTGGTGACGTGGACGCCACCATCACCCACGCCAGCGGGGAGCTGGGCCGGGTGGACAAGGCCCTGGAGCAGGTGCGTTCGGAGTTTGCCGAACACGACGCCGCCCTGGAGAAGCTCCTCCAGTCCTGCAAGGATGTGGCCCGCAAAGCGCCCGATCCCCTTCCTCCGGAGGACAAGTAAAGGTCCCATCAGATTTGGTTTGGATCACAGATCCGCCACCTCGCCGTACAGCGGCGGGGTGGCGGTCTTTCTGTGTCGGAAAGGGGACTTACCCGACAAAATGACGGTATTTCCCCCTCAGGATAGGGGTAGAAATGTTTTTTGCCCTGTGCTAATATATTATAATGTTCCCACAATGCTAAAGCGCCGCGGCGGCGGCAGATCTGAAATCGGGAGGATCAAACTTTGAACTATCTCTTTTCCATTGCCATGGGGTTCTTGCAGGGTGTGGCGGAGTTCCTGCCCATCTCCAGCTCCGGTCATCTGACGCTGTTCCAGTATTTTTTCTCCCCGGAGCAGAATCCGGAGGAGCTGGACATGCTCTTCACGATCCTGCTCCACTTCGGTACTCTGATCTCGGTATGTGTCTACTACTGGCGTTACATTATTGACATGATCCGGGAGTTTTTCCTGGGCATTTCCGACCTCTTCTCCCGGCGTGGAAATCACGAGGGACGGCCCCCGGAGGCCCGGCGGCTGGTGCTGATGATCATCGTGGGCACCCTGCCCCTCTTTGCCGTGCTGCTGGTGAAGGACGCGGTGGACGCTGCCTTCTCCAATGTGACCTTTGTCTCGGTGGCCCTCATCGCCACCGGCTTCCTGCTCTTCTTCTCCGACCGGATGGCCAAGGGACGGAAGAATGCCCGCACTGCGACCATTGTGGATGCCTTGCTGGTGGGCTGTGCCCAGGCGGTGGGTACTCTGCCCGGTATCTCCCGGGCCGGCTCCACCATCTCTGCCGGCATGCTCTGCGGCTTTGACCGCACCTTTGCCGTGCGCTTTTCCTTCCTGCTGTCCCTCCCCGCGGTACTGGGTGCCAACATCCTGGAGATCGCCGACGCCGTCAAAGCCGGCGGAGTGGACGTGTCCAGGCTCCCCATGTACATCGTGGGTATGGTGGTGGCCGGTGTGGTGGGCTATTTCGCCATCCGGCTGGTCAACCTGCTGGCCAACAAGGGAAAATTCGGTGCCTTTGCCTACTACTGCTGGGCGGTGGGTATCATCGCCCTGGTGGCCAGCTTCCTGGTCTAAGTACATAAGATTGATCCCGGCGGCATCGGCCGCCGTATTCCGGAAAGGATGGTTCCATGGCGACCACACGAAAGAAGACGACGGGGGGGAAGCGAACGGCCTCCTCCGGCGGGAAGCGAAGCGGCTCCGGCAGTTCCGCCGCCAAGAAGAGCAGCGGCAGCCGCTCCAGAAGCACGGCGCCCCAGCCAAAGCCCATCCGGCGGGAGGTGGGGGCGGTTGTCTGCCTGCTGCTGGCTTTTTTTGCCGCCTTTGGCTACTTTAATATTCAGGCCATCTTCATCGATCTCTTTTGCAGCCTGCTCAAGGGCCTCTTCGGTTACGGCTTCTGGCTGGCGCCTCCCATGCTGGTGGTGGCCAGCTATATTCTGGCTTTCCATCGCGGACGGCCAGTGCGTTTGCGGCTGTGGTGTGCCCTGCTGACCCCTCTGGTCATGGGGGCCATTCTCCACCTCTTTCTCTATAAGGGAGAGTTTGCCTTCAGCCTGGAGGCCATCGGCGGGCTCTGGAAGCAGGGGGAGGCGGTGCAGTGCGGCGGTGTGGTGAGCGGCCTCATTGCCGAGACCCTGACCCTGGTGTTCAGCCCCATCGGTGCCGGCCTCATCCTGATCCTGGGCCAGCTGCTGATGTTCCTGGGGGCCTTCCATCTCTCCGTGCCGGAGATCGTGGACGCCATCCGGAACCGGCCCCGGGTCGAATATGAGTACGAGGAAGAGGAGGAGCCCGAGCCCCAGGAGCGGCCGGTCCGTCGCCGTCCAGAGCCGGAGCGCCGCCGGGCGGCCATCGACATCCCCGTGGACGACGGTCCCGCCCCCCAGCCGGAGAAGCCCCAGGCACGCAGTCTCTTCCCCAGGAAGGAGCGGCTTTTTAACCGGCAGGCTGGGGCTATGCCTCCAGATCAGGTGCTCACCGGCGCCCGGGCCATGGCGGAGGAGCCCCAGCCCGAGCCGACTGTCCGGCAGCCTGAGCCCACGCCGGTCCCGGCCCCGGAGCCCGTACCCGTTGTCCAGCCGATATCGGCCGTACCGCCGGTCCCCGAGATGGAGCCGGAGCCGGAGGTTCCCCAGCCGGAGCCGGAGGTCGCAGTGACGCCGCCCCCCATGCCTCTGCCGGAGATCGTCCGGGAGCCCGCGGTGGAGAAGGTCTCCGCCAAGGAGGCCCAGGCCGAGGCGGACAAGGTGGGGGAGGACATCGAAAAGACCATGGCGGAGAGCACCCCTGCCGTCTACCAGTACCCGCCGGTCTCCCTCCTCACCGAGGGGGCTGGAGATGTGGGCAACGGGGCCCAGGCCGAGCTCAAAATGAACCAGGAGCGCCTGGCCGACACCATCCGATCCTTTGGCATCGAGGCCCAGATCTCCGATGTGACCCGGGGGCCATCGGTGACCCGGTACGAGGTGGAGCTGGACCAGGGCGTCCGCCTCAACAAGCTCACCAACCTCTCCGACGACATCGCCCTGGCCCTGGGAGCCACCGGTGTCCGCATCGCCCCCATTCCGGACAAGATTGCCACCGTGGGCATCGAGGTGCCCAACAAGCTGGTGAGCCCTGTCCACATCCACGAGGTCATCGACTCCAAGGAGTTCCGGGACCACCCCTCCAAGGTGGCCTTTGCCGTGGGCAAGGACATCGCAGGCAACTGCATCGTGGGCAACATCGCCAAGCTGCCCCACCTGCTTATCGCCGGTACCACCGGCTCCGGTAAGTCGGTGTGCACCAACTCCCTCATCATCTCCCTCCTCTATAAGGCCACACCGGAGGAGGTCCGCCTCATCATGGTGGACCCCAAGATGGTGGAGCTGGGCATCTACAACGGCATCCCCCATCTGCTCATCCCGGTGGTCACCGACCCCAAGAAGGCGGCGGGCGCCCTCCAGTGGGCGGTCACCGAGATGATGAAGCGCTACCGGGCCTTCTCCGAGGTGGGCGTCCGTGATCTGGCCTCCTACAACGCCCACGCCGCCAAGACCGAGGGCGTGGAGAAGATGCCCCAGATCGTGGTGGTCATTGACGAGCTGGCCGACCTGATGCTGGTGGCGGCCAAGGAGGTGGAGGAATCCATCTGCCGTGTGGCCCAGATGGGCCGTGCCGCAGGCATGCACCTCATCATCGCCACCCAGCGTCCCTCTGCCGACGTCATCACCGGCCTCATGAAGGCCAACATCCCCAGCCGCATCGCCTTCGCCGTGGCCTCCGCTCTGGAGTCCCGCATCATCCTGGACACCACCGGCGCCGAGAAGCTGGTGGGCCGGGGAGATATGCTCTATTTCCCCCTGGGCTCCGGTAAGCCCCTGCGCGTCCAGGGCTGCCTCATCTCCGACGAGGAGGTGGCCTCGGTGGTCTCCTTCATCAAGGAGCAGAGCACCGTGGAGTACGACGAGTCGGTTATTCACGAGATCGAGCAGCACGCCGCCGAGAAGGAGAAGGGCGGCAAGGGCGTGGGCGGCTCCGCCCCTGAAGAAGTGGGAGACGAGTACGACGAGCTCCTCCCCGCCGCCATCGAGGTGGTGGTGGAGACGGGACAGGCCTCTGTGTCCATGCTCCAGCGGCGCCTCAAGTTGGGCTACTCCCGGGCCGCCCGCTTGGTGGACCAGATGGAGGAAAAGGGGGTGGTGGGCCCCTTCGAGGGCTCCAAGCCCCGTCAGGTCCTCATCACCAAGGAGCAGTGGCAGGAGATGCAGTTCAAGCAGGGCATGGTGGACCGTGCCCCTGAACCGGTACCCGACGAGCTGGAGTTTGAGGGCGATGCCATTCCTCAGAGTCGTGAGATGCCTCCCTTCGATATGGGGTGAGAAAAATGAACGACTACAAGATTGTATCTGCGGGTGAGCTGGAGGGCCAAGCCATCCACACTGGCCTTCGAAGCTATAATCGGAGATTTGTACCGGATATGGAGGACCTCTCCCTGGCGGTCATCAATGAAGTGGGCCAGGTCATCGGCGGCTGTGATGCGTTCCGCATGGGAGAATTGGCCATGCTGGATGTGCTCTGGGTAGCGGAGGAGCATCGGGGCGCCGGCCTGGGTGGGTACATTCTGCGTCAGTTGGAGGAAAAAGCCCTTTGGCAAGGTGCCAAGCGGATGGAGCTCAACACCTTTGGTTTTCAGGCGCCCGGCTTTTATGAAAAACTGGGCTACCGCCGTTTTGGTGCGATTGAACCGGCGGTGGGGACCTATGGCCACTATTTCTATGTCAAAGACTTGACCTGAAGAAATAAAAACCCTGGCGCGGCATCATTGGTGCCGCGCCGGGGTTTTCTGCTGCCTGCGGCTGATTAGAGTACAAGAGTACCGTTTTCATCCTCCAGCAGCAGGAGGATCTTCTCCTCCTGGCCATTTTGGGCGTTGACATAGACGATGATGTGACGGCCGTCCTCGTCCTGGCACTTAAACTCGTGGCATAGGACCTCATACTCGCCGCCGGTGGGGATGAGGGCCAGCTGGTGGGATAGGACGGTGAGGACGGGGGAGACCACCGCCTGAGCCTCAGCCTCGGTGACGGCGGGGGCGGGGAGATCACGGACCATGTGGTTCATGAGGTAGCCCTCCGACTCAAAGCCCACTACCCGGCCGGTGTCCAGGGCTACGGAGACCTTCACCAGGTCAGGATAGCAGAGGATGTCCCCCTGGGCAGAGGCGAAGTTGATGGTGACCACGCCGCCCTGATCGATAAAATAGCTCTCACGCATGGAGGGATAACCCCGGGACGCAAGGAAGTCACGGGCCAGGGCGGCGGCCTCCTCCTGGGAGAGGGTGGCCGCCCCGGCGGAGCGGGAGCTGATGGCCTCCAGCACCAGCCCGCCCTGCTTCGTTACCTCCACGTACAGCTCGCCGCCGTCCACCGCGGCGGAGAAGCCGTAGGTGGGCAGGGTGCCCTCCCCGGCGGAGACCAGGGAGAAGAGCTCCGGCTCCAGGTCAAAAAACTTGGCGGCGGCCAGACGGGCGTCCTCTTGGGTGACCTGGGCCAGGCCCTCCAGCATCCGAGGTGCCCGACCGGTGATGTGGTCGGAGAAGGGACCGTCATAGATGAGGGTGGGCAGCTCGGGGAAGTCCTCCTCCACGGTCTGGTAGACAGAGTCCGCCAGCTCCTGGCCGCCGCCCTCCTCACCGGAGAGCCGGGCCTCCGCTGTGTCCACGTCCTCCAGGGTGGCTGCGCCGGAGAGCAGGTCAGCCTGGAGGGCGGAAACCTGACCGGACAGGGTGGCCGCCGCGTCGGCCAGACTGCGCAGGCCCTCCCGCTCCTCGTCGGAGCAGGCGCCATTCACCGCTGCTGAGCGGGAGAGGGCGGCGGCGTAGTCCCCCGCCTTGGCCAGAAAGGCGGCCGTCTGCTCCAGCTCAATATTGCCGTAGGGCAGCTCGCCCAGGGCCATCTGGGCTGACATGGCCCGGCCGAAGATCTGGGTGCATAGGGCGCCCAGCATGGAGGGGGTAGTGGCGTACACGCCTTTTTGCAGGTCGGTGCCCAGCTGGCTCAGGTTGGCCGAAAGCTCGGCGAAGGCGTGGAGCCGGCTGTTAGTGAGGTAGCGCCGGTAGGCCGCCGCCTCCATCTGACCCTGGATCGCCAGACCGGCCACCACCGCGAAGGCAGCGGCCAGAAAACTGAACCGCCGCGCCAGCTGTCTGGGGCTTTTTTTGCGCTGTTCCATTATGAGCGCCTCCTTTCCATCCTAGGATGGACGGCGGCGGTCAAGCTCATTCGGCAGCTGTTGGTGAAATATTTGCCGTATGCCGCCTGTATATTGATTTTTCCCAGAGAAGGCAATATAATGAAAGAGCTATATTTTGGAAGAGAGAAGGAAGGAAAATGAAAAAAAAGTATCTTTTGGGGGTGCTTTTGGCACTCGCACTGGTGATCGGCATACTGCCCGTGTCCACGCTGGCCGCCTCCTCTGAGGTGGCATTGAAGCTGGGCAGCCCCTGGTGTGCCATCGACACCCAGGTCACCCAAGTGGATGAGACCAATGCCCAGGTCACCCCCTACGCCGTCCAGGTCAACGGCGGGGGCTACACCCTGCTGCCCATCCGGCGGGTGCTGGAGGCCTTCGGCGGCTCCGTGGAGTGGGTCCCGGCCACCAACGGTGTGCTGTGCACCCTGAACGGACACCAGGTGGAGCTGGCCCCCGGCTCCGCTCAGGCCACGGTGGACGGTGTGTCCGTCACCATGGACGTGCCCGCCGAGGCCAAGAACGACCGCACCTTCGTGCCGGTTCGGTTCGTCTCTGAAAACCTGGGCCTCTCCGTGTCCTATGAGCCCACCAACCAGATCGTGGTGGTGAGTGCTGCTCCCGTGGACCAGAACAGCCTCACCAGTCTGGCCAGCGTGAAGGCCCTGACGGCGAAGCTGGCCAGCATTCAGCCTGCTGTGCAGCCCGTTACTTACAAAGAGGGGAGCTACGCCCTGCCCTCCGGCACCATCGGCGCCAAGATCATCACCGTGAACATGAGCGATCCCCGGGTCTCCGTGAAGAGCGCCATCGTGGGCAACAAGCTCAACGCCACCGCCGACTTCGGCAGCATCGTCTCCTACTCCGGTGGCGCCACGGCCGTCATCAACGCCAACTTCTTTGAGTCCTACGAGGCCGTCAAAGACCCTATCGGCCCCGTCATGGTCAATGGCAGCTTTGTCTACGGCAACAGCGGCTCCATCACTTCCCTGGGCATCACGGCGGACGGGAAGATGTACTATGGCCGCCCCTCCGTTTTTTACCGGGTCATCACCACCGACGGCGGCACCGCCCAGCAGTGGTCCGGCTACAACCTCAACGTCTTTGAGCAGTCCGCCGACGCCTCTGTACTCTATACCCCTGCCCGGGGCGAGAGCGTGCCCGTCACCTGCGCCGGCGCTGCCCTCACTGTTCGCAATGGCGTCACAGCTGACTACCGAGCTGTGGCGGCGGGGGAGACCCTGACCATCCCCGCTGACGGCTATGTGCTGTGGATGGGCTCCGCCTTTACCGCCACCCACTATTATCAGGTCCCCGAGCTGGGCCGCACCGTGGCCATGGAGCCCTATCTGCGGGTGGAGGACGAAGAGGGCTTCGTCCTGGACGGCGTTACATCCCTCATCTCCGGTGCGCCCCGTCTGGTGAAGGACGGCGCCATCGAGACCTACCTGGACCCCGGTTTCACTGAGGCCCGCTTCACCACCAGCGTCACCCCACGCACCGCTGTGGGCACTACCGCCGACGGGAAGTTGCTGCTGGTCAGTGTCCCCTCCGCCTCTATCCAGCAGATGCGGGAGCTCATGCTCCAGCTGGGCTGCCAGGATGCCATCAACCTGGACGGCGGCGCCTCCACCGCCATGTACTACAATGGCCAGACCCTGGCCACCCCCGGGCGTCAGCTCACCACCACCCTCCAGGTCTTCGTGAATTCCTAATCAAATGAAAAAGGCCCCGGCGCGGAATTCGTTTTCCACGCCGGGGCCTTTTTGCCTCACTCCGACAGGGAGGTGAGGAAGATGTGGTCCACCAGCAGGGAGGTGGGCTCCACCTGGTCGATGAGAGCCAGAATCTCGTCCCGGCTCCCCTGGACGCAGAAGTTCTGGCTTCTGAAAGCCTCCATTTCCCGGGCGGAGCCCAGGGCCTCCTCCACTACTCCGGTCGTATAGTAGACACGGTAGTTGGAGAAGATGCCCAGGGAGGTGAGCAGCTTGGGCTGGGTGAGGAGAAGTTCCAAGATGTCGGCGTAGTACTGGGCCATCTCCTGACCATCCAGCTCTCGGGGATCGACCTCGTTGCCGAAGAGCAGGGAGGGGGATAGATTGACGCCGCCCTGGTATTCCATATCCGGGTCATAGATCTGGGCCCAGACCACCTCCGCCGGCAGGGTCCGCAGCTCCTCCGGAGTGCGGGGGGTATCGGTGCCCACAGACAGGCGGATATAAGCGGAAGAGGGCAGTTTTTCCAGCTCGGCAAGCAGGTCGGCTCGGTCCATGAGGTCCGAGTCGAAGCGCCCCAGATATTTGGTCAGTTTCCCGGTGGGGTCGGAGGTCACCTCTGCCTCACCCTGGCAGATGGTCAGGTGGACGTCGGTGTAGCCGCCCACATAGACTTTCAGATTTTTGGGGCCGACCGCATAGAGGGCCACATCATAGGTGCCGAAGCCGGTATCGGTGATGTCGGTGCCGGTGACCCGGACGTAGGGCTGCATGGTGCCGAAGTAGGCGTTGAGATATTGGGTGAAGCCCCCATCGTCCTCCTCCATGGAGATGGGGTTGAAGGCGGTGAGCTTGGCCAGTGGGTTGATGAGTCCAAAGACCATGGCGGCGCAGATCACCACTGCCAGCAGGGTTTTGAGACAGATGTTGCGGACCCGGCGGCGGATGAGCCTCTCCAGGGCCCGCAGCTCCTCCTCAGCGGGCTGGGCGGGGGAGGATGCCTCCGGCTCTCCCAGGGCTTCCAGGCGGCGGTCCAGATCGTCAGACTGTGTCATGATGGTTCCTCCTCTCCCAGCTCTTCCCGGAGGCGGCGCTTGGCCCGGGACCGGAGCTGACGGACGTTTTCACGGGTGATGTGGTGGGTGTCGGCGATCTCGCTGTCGGTGAGTCCGAAGTAGACGCTGTCCAGCAGGATGGAGCGCTGGAGCACCGGCAGCCTGGCGATAGCGGCGCAGAGCCGCCGCTTCTCCTCGTCGGCGATGAGTTGTTCCGGCAGGGTGGGGGAGGGGTCGGCCAGGTGCTCGGGCAGGTCCTCCTCGCCCCGCCTGGACCGGTCCCGACGCTGGTTGAGGAACTCATTGCGCAGCACCTTCACCAGCCAGTGGTCCAGGCTGCCGGTGGCCCGGTAGGAGAGAAGGGCCTTGAGAAAGGTGGACTGCACCAGGTCCTCGGCCTCCTCCCGGCTGCCGCACAGGGCATAGGCGTAGAGCAGCAGGGGACGCCGCCGGGCCTCATAGACCCGGCGCAGCAGATCGTGGTCGGCCATGGCGCTCCCTCCTCTCTTATCCTCTCTACTAAGAATAACACCTATAAGCCCGTTTTGTGACAACAAAAATGGAGCATCGCATTTACGATGCTCCATTTTTGCATATTGGCGGGTTACAGGGCGGCGGAGACCTTCTCCAGGCCCAGCTTCAGCCGGCGGAGGGTCTCATCCTTACCAAGGATGTGGCAGATCTCCACGGCGCCGCCGGGGGTCACCGCCTTGCCGGCGGCGGCGATGCGCACCGGCCACATGAGGGTGGCGTTCTTTACACCCAGGGACTCGGCCAGAGACACCAGTGTGTCGTGGATGGCGTCATTGGTCCAGTCGGGGATGGCCTCCAGGGTGGGGATGGCGGCCTCCAGCATGTTCTTGGAGACCTCGGAGTTGGTCTTGGACTTCTTGTTGGTAAAGAGGTCGGCGCCATACTCGGGCAGGGCGTCGAAGAAGTCCAGCTTCTCCGGGATGTCGGTGAGGCGCTCACACCGGGCCTGGAGGAGGCCGGCGATCTCCTGGGAGGAGTAGGCCTCGTTCTTCACAGCCTCACGGATATAGGGCTCCGCCACGGCGTGGAAGGCCTCGGGGGAAAGCTCACGGAGGTAGTGGGCGTTGAAGTAGGTGAGCTTTTCGATGTCGAAGATGGCGGGGGACTTGGAGATGCCCTCAATGTCAAAAATGTCCGCCAGCTCCGCAATGGTGAAGAACTCCCGCTCCACGTTCTCGCCCCGGGGAGACCAGCCCAGGAGGGTCACATAGTTGACCACGGCCTCGGAGAGGTAGCCCATAGCCAGCAGGTCCTCGTAGGAGGGGTCGCCCTTCCGCTTGGACATCTTGTTGTGCTGGTCCCGCATGACGGGGGAGCAGTGGATATAGGTGGGGATCTCCCAGCCGAAGCCCTCATAGAGGAGGTTGTACTTGGGGGCGGAGGAGAGGTACTCGCTGCCACGGACCACATGGGTGATGCCCATCAGGTGGTCGTCGATGACGTTGGCGAAGTTGTAGGTGGGCAGTCCGTCCCGCTTGATGAGGACCTGGTCGTCCAGGGTGTTGTTCTCCACGGTGATGTCGCCGAAGACGGCGTCGTGGAAGGTGGTCTGACCCTCCTTGGGGATCTTTTGCCGGATGACGTATGGGACGCAGGCGTCCACCTTGGCCTGGGCCTCCTCGGGAGAGAGGATGCGGCAGGGGTCGTCGGGCCGGTCGAAGTTGCCGCTGTCCTCCTCGGACTCGGTTTTTTCGCAGAAGCAGTAGTAGGCATGGCCCAGTTCCACCAAGCGCTGGGCGTACTTGCCATAGAGGTCCCGGCGCTCGGTCTGGATGTAGGGGCCCACGGGGCCACCCACGTCGGGACCCTCGTCCCAGGTGAGGCCGCACTTGCGCAGGGTGTTATAGATGATCTCGGTGGCGCCCTCCACCAGACGGCCCTGGTCGGTGTCCTCGATGCGCAGGATGAACTTGCCGCCGGCGTGGCGGGCGATGAGCCAGGTGTAAAGGGCGGTGCGCAGATTGCCCACGTGCATGTAGCCGGTGGGAGAGGGGGCGAAGCGGGTGCGGACCTCTCCGTGGGGGATGCGGGCTTCCATGTCGTCGAACCACTGTTTATCCAAAGTGAATTCCTCCAAAAAGTTCATGTGACACCATTTTAAACACATGGGAGGGGCTTGTCAAGCAGAGGAGGCGATCCCT
>NZ_CALXEE010000036.1 GCF_944387245.1 uncultured Intestinimonas sp.
AAAGGGCGGATGCGCAGGCATCCGCCCTTTTCTAAAAATCAGATTGTAAATCCGGGAGTGTTGTGGTAAAATACACTCAAATCGTAAAAGGAGCGTGACCACTGTGGGAGAAGGTAAGGAATATGTTTCCCGGTCCGACGAGCTGGGAAGCATCCATATATCGGAAGAAGTCCTGGCGGTGATCGCTGCCGCCGCCGTGCTGGAGGTGGAGGGCATCGGAGGCCTGGCCGCCAACCTGGGCACCGATCTGGCTGAGCTGCTGGGCAAGAAGAACCTGAGCCGCGGCATTCATATCCAGGTGGAGAATGGGAACGTCACGGTGGATCTGAGTATCCTGGTGAAGTATGGCTACACCATCCCCGACGTGGCCCGGGCGGTGCAGGAGGCAGTCGCCGGAAGCGTCGAAGCTACAAGCGGCCTGACGGTCGCCGCTGTCAACGTGAACGTGGGCGGCGTGGTCTTTGAGAAAGAGCCGAAAAAGGCTCCGTAAATCGTATTGCCCTCAAAGAGCATTGAGCCATCATCCGGTATGCGCTCAATGCTCTTTTTGCCGCTTTGGACGGGAAATTAGGGGTTTATTTTCCGCAGAAAACTGTATATAATGAATATACATCATATGTATCAGAATCAGAAAGAGAATTTTGGGAGGAACCGACCATGATCAGGAGCAACGCCCGGGAGATTGCAGTCCATCTGGCCTTTGCGCTGGGCTTTTCCAACGAGAGCGCAGACGAGCTGCTCAAAGAGTCTCTGACCCGAGAGAACTTCCAGCAGCTCAGCGAGGAGGATCCTCTGTACCAGGAGTTTCCCAACGAGAAGCAGCGCCAGTACATCCAGGCCCTGGTAAAGGGGGTCTATGAGCACGGTGCCGAGCTGGACGGATACATCTCCAAGTATGCCATCGGCTGGTCCTTTTCCCGGATCTCCCGCATGGCAGCAGCGGTGATGCGGGTGGCCATGTACGAGATCCTGTACATGCCCGACATCCCCCCGGCGGCGGCCATCAACGAGGCCGTGGAGCTCTCCAAGCACTATGAGCCCCAGGAGACCGCCTCCTTCATCAACGGCATCCTGGGCGCCTTTGTCCGGGGCGAGCTGCCCCCGGAGCGGGCTGCCGCTCCTGCCCAGCCGCAGATGGAGGACGAGCAGTGACCGTTAAGCGCTGCCTGGGGCTGGACACCAGCAACTACACCACCTCTACGGCCCTCTTTGACGGCGTGGACGGCTACCAGCTGGGCCGCCTGCTGGATGTGGAGTCGGGGAGCCTGGGCCTCCGTCAGAGTGATGCCCTCTTCCAGCATGTGAAGCGTCTGCCCGAGCTCTTCGACCGGCTTCGGGCGGAGGGACGGCTGGAGGGGATCGTCGCCGTGGGGGCCAGTATCAAGCCCAGATGGGTGGAGGGCTCCTACATGCCCTGCTTCCTGGCGGGGGAGACCGCCGGGCGCATCCTGGCGGACACCCTGGGAGTGCCCTTCTTCCCCTGTGCCCATCAGCAAGGGCACATTGCCGCCGTGGCTTGGGGGGCCGGGCGGCTGGAATTGCTGGACAAGCCCCTCCTGGCCTGGCACCTCTCCGGCGGAACCACCGAGCTGCTGTACGTGGAGCCGGACGGGACAGGGGTCCTGCCTCGGAAGATCGGCGGTACCGGCGATATCTCCGCCGGACAGCTCATTGACCGCACCGGTGTGGCCCTGGGCCTGGATTTCCCGGCGGGGAAGGCCCTGGACGCCCTGAGCCGGGAGGGAAAGCCTGTCCCTGGTTTTTCTGTAAAGCTGAATGACCTTATATTCTCTCTCTCCGGTATGGAGAATAAGGTAAAGGACATGGTGACGGCTGGAGTGCCCGCCGCCGATGTGGCCCGGTTCGCCGTGGCCACCGTGGCCAGGACCATCCGCCGGGTCACCGACCGGGCTCTGGAGCGGTATCCCGGCCTGCCGGTGCTGTGCTCCGGCGGCGTGGCCTCCAACAGCATGCTGCGGGAGGCCCTGTCCGACGCCGTGTTTGCCCCGCCGGCCTGTTCCGCCGACAACGCCCTGGGGGTGGCGGTGCTGACCCACCGGGCCCTGACCATGGGAGGCGCCAGATGAACGGTGAGCGTCAGATCTATACCGTCAGCCAGGTCAACGGCTACCTGAAGGAGCTGCTGGACCGGGACGGATTCCTCAGCGGCGTCTTTGTCCGGGGGGAGATCTCCAACTACAAGACCTATCCCTCTGGGCACCACTATTTTTCCATGAAGGACGAGGGGGGCGCCATCCGGTGCGTCATGTTCCGCCGGGAGGCCTCCCGCCTGCGTTTCCGGCCGGAGAACGGCATGAAGGTCATCGCCTTCGGACGGGTGGCCGTCTTCCCACGGGATGGGCAGTATCAGCTTTACTGCGCCGAGCTCTCCCCCGACGGGGTGGGGGATCTCCACGTGGCTTTTGAGCAGTGCAAGGAAAAGCTCTACCGGGAGGGGCTCTTTGACCCCGCCCACAAAAAGCCCCTACCCAGGTACCCCGAGCGCATCGCCCTGGTGACCTCCCCCGTGGGGGCGGCGGTGCGGGATATGCTCCGCATCCTGAAGGCCCGCTGGCCCGTGGCCGAGGTGCTGTTGCTGCCGGTGCGGGTCCAGGGGGCGGAGGCCGCCCGGGAGATCGCCGGCGCCATCCGCTACGCCAGCGCCCACCGGCTGGCCGACATCCTTATCACCGGTCGGGGCGGCGGCTCCATGGAGGACCTGTGGTGCTTCAACGATGAGAATGTGGCTCGGGCCATCTACGACTGCACCATCCCGGTGATCTCCGCCGTGGGCCACGAGCCCGATGTGACCATTGCCGATTTTGTGGCTGATCTGCGGGCGGCCACTCCCTCCAATGCCGCCGAGCTGGCCGTCCCCGACCAAAGCGAGGTGGTGGCGGAGCTGGCCCACCGGGGACAGCGCATGACCGCCCTGCTGGAGGGCAGGCTGGACCGGGGCCGCCGGGATCTGGCCAGACTGGGGGCCTGCCGGTCCCTGCGGGACCCCATGGCCGCCATTCAGGACCGTCGGATGCTCCTGGACTACCAGAGCCGACGGCTGGCTCACGGCCTCACCGGCGCCATGGCCGGAAAGCGGGAGCGCTTTGCCCGGCTGGCGGCCACCCTGGACGCCCTGAGCCCTCTGAAGGTGCTGGGCCGGGGCTACAGCCTGGCCAGGACCGGGGCGGGGGAGATTCTCTCCTCCGTGGATCAGGTCCAGACAGAAGACAGTTTCACCCTGCGTCTCTCCGACGGCACACTGGACTGCCGCGTGGAGGAGAAGAGGAGGCAGTAATGGCAGAAAAAAAGAAGACCTTTGAGGAGGCCATGTCTCGCCTGGATGAGATCGTGACCCGACTGGAGAAGGGGGACGCCCCGCTGGAGGAGTCCCTGAAGCTCTTTGAGGAGGGAACCAAGCTCATGAAGCAGTGCTCCGGTCTGCTGGACAAGGCCGAGCAGAAGGTGCAGCAGCTCACCGCCGGCGCTGACGGAACGCCCGTTGAGACGCCTTTTACGACGGAGGGGGAGTGAGTCCATGGAGGAAAAAGCTCACCTGAAGGAGACTCAGGGCCAGGTGGAGACCGCCCTGCGGAGCTGTTTCCGGGGCCGGGAGCCCAGAGGGGACATTTACGACGCCATGGAGTACAGTCTCCTGGCTGGAGGCAAGCGGGTCCGGCCGGTACTTACCCTGGAGACCTGCCGCATGTGCGGCGGTGATCCGGCGCTGGCCATGCCCTTCGCCTGCGCGGTGGAGATGATCCACACTTACTCCCTGATCCACGACGACCTGCCCTGTATGGATGACGATGATCTGCGCCGGGGCAAGCCCACCAACCACAAGATCTACGGGGAGGCCACCGCCGTGCTGGCGGGGGACGGCCTGCTCACCGCCGCCTTTGAGATGGCCCTGGCCGCGGACGGGTCTCTGCCGCCCCAGCGGGTGGTGGAGGCTGCCGCCTGCCTGGCCCGTGCGGCGGGCGCCCAGGGCATGGTGGGCGGTCAGGTGCTGGATATGGCCGCTGAGGGGCGAGCCGTGTCCCGCAGTGATGTAGAGCAGCTCCAGAAGCTGAAGACAGGCGCCCTCCTCAGCGCCGCAGCTGAGATGGGCTGCATTGTGGCCGGCGGGTCGGAGGAAGAGCGGATGGCGGTCCGCCGCTACGCTCAGAAGCTGGGCCTGGCCTTCCAGGTCCGGGACGACATGCTGGATGTGGAGGGAGATCAGGCCACGCTGGGCAAGCCGGTGGGCTCCGATCAGGCCAATGAGAAAACCACCTTTGTGACTCTGCTGGGGATCGACGGCTGCCGGTCTCTGGTGGAAAAACTGACCGAAGAGGCGGTAGAAGCCCTGTCGCCCTTTGGAGAGGAGAAAGCGGGCTTCCTTTGCTGGCTCGCCCGAGAGCTAGCCGGACGGGAGAACTGATAGCATGGAATATGATCTGTTTGAGCGCCGTATGGGCATATGGATCCTGGTGCTGGCGGTGATCGCCTGGGCGGCTGCCCAGCTCATCAAGTTGCTGCTGACCTATTGCAGGGAGCGACGGCTGGATCTGGACCGGGCACTGGGGAGCGGCGGTATGCCTAGTTCCCATTCTGCCTTCGTCTGTGCCTGCGCCAGCGCCACGGGACGGCTGTGCGGTTGGTCATCGGCGCTCTTCGCCATTACCGCGGTGATTGCCATCGTGGTGATGTACGATGCCGCCAATATCCGCCAAGCGGCGGGCGAGCACGCGAAGATCCTTAACTATCTGATGGACCAGTGGGCACAGGAGGGCCATACGCCCTTTGGAACACGGCTCAAGGAGCTGTTGGGGCATACGCCCATTCAGGTGCTGGCCGGTGCGGTGCTGGGCATCGTGATCGGTCTGCTGGGCGCTTATTTTGTGACATGACGCCGGTTTGTCTGCCGGGAGGGATGGTTTGCTTTGATAGAGTTCGATGAGACCCCGGATCTGAAAACGATAACAGATGGCGAGGCGGAAGCACTCTGTGCCCGCCTGCGCTCCGCCGTGGTGGATATGGTATCCCGGACGGGTGGTCATCTGGCCTCCAATCTGGGAGTCGTGGAGCTCACCGTGGCCCTTCACCGGGTCTTTGACACGGGGCGAGATCGGCTGGTTTTTGACGTAGGGCACCAGTGTTATATCCATAAGATCCTCACCGGGCGCGGAAGCGCCATGGATACCTTGCGTTCGTTCGGGGGCATTTCCGGTTTCCCGAAGCCCAAAGAGAGTGTCCACGACGCCTTTATCGCCGGACACGCCTCCAACTCAGTGTCGGTGGCCCTGGGTATGGCCCGGGCCCGGACCCTGCTGGGGGAGGACTATCACGTCATTGCCCTCATCGGTGATGGAGCCCTTACCGGCGGCCTGGCCTACGAGGGCCTGTCCAACGCCGGTCTCAGCCGGGAGCCTCTGCTGGTTATCCTCAATGACAACGGCATGTCCATTACCAAAAATGTGGGTGGCATAGCCCAGCACTTGGCCCATCAGCGGCTCAAGCCCCAATATCTGCACTTTAAAAAAGGCTACCGCAAGGTGATGTCGGTCCTACCAGGCGGTAAGGCCTTCTACCGGGTGACCCACAAAGTAAAAACAGCGGTGAAGGAGACCCTTCTCCCGTGCAGCATGTTTGAGGATATGGGCTTTACCTATCTGGGACCTGTGGACGGCCACGACGTCCGGGGTCTGACCCGGCTCCTCCGCTATGCCAAGGACACATCGGGCCCAGTTCTGCTCCACATCAGAACTGTAAAGGGAAAAGGCTATCCGCCTGCCGAGCAGAATCCGGATGCTTATCATGGTGTTTCCAAGTTCTGCATCCAGACCGGCGCGCCGTTGCACCCCTCCGGGCCGTCCTATTCCGGCGCCTTTGGGTCTGCACTCTGCCAGCTGGCGGAGGAAGACCGGCGGGTGTGCGCCATCACGGCAGCCATGCGGGACGGCACCGGACTCAAGGAGTTTGAGGCCCGCTTCCCGAACCGCTTCTTTGACGTGGGCATCTCGGAGGGCCACGCCGTGGCCATGTCGGCGGGAATGGCCAAACAGGGCTGTATTCCCGTCTTTGCGGTCTATTCCTCCTTTCTCCAGCGCGGCTATGACATGCTCATTCACGATGTGGCCCTGCTGGGGCTTCATGTGGTGTTCGGCGTAGATCGGGCCGGGTTGGTGGGGGAGGACGGTGAGACCCACCACGGTCTTTATGATGTGGCCTATCTCTCTACGGTGCCGGGCATGACTCTGTACGCCCCCTCCAGCTTTGCTGAGGTGGGAACCATGCTGCGCCATGCTCTACAGGAGGTGAAGGGGCCGGTGGCCCTGCGCTATCCCCGGGGCGGGGAAGGGGGCTACCACGGCGATGCCGGAACCACTCCATCCTTGATTACCAAAGAGGGGCAAGGAATTACACTTGTCACTTATGGAGCCACCTATCCTGATATTCTGACGGTGGCGGAGCGGTTGGAAGAGACCGGCTGTCAACCGGAGATCATCAAATTGAACCGGCTGTGTCCCCTGGACTTGGAGCCGGTGTGCCGTTCAGTGGCAAAGACCGGCCGCCTGCTGGTGGCCGAGGAAGTGAGCGCCATGGGCTCCATTGGAGAGAAACTGTGCGCCGGACTGGCTGAAGCCGGTGTTCCTTTGAAGGTGGTGCGGCTGTGTACCACCGGACGGGACTTTGTGCCCCAGGGCACCGTGGCCCAGCTCAGACACCTGTGCGGGCTGGACGTTGAATCCCTCTGCCGGGCGGCGATGGAGGTATGGAAGCATGAGTAAAAAGCGCTTGGATGTCCTTTTACATGAGCGGGGACTTTCAGAGAGCCGCCAGCGGGCTCAGGCCGATATCATGGGTGGCTGGGTCTATGTGGATGGGCAGCAGGTGCTCAAGGCCGGGACCGCTGTGTCCGAGGACGCCGTCATTGAGGTCCGGGGGCAAGCCATCCCCTATGTAAGCCGGGGCGGTCTGAAGCTGGCCAAGGCCATGGACGTCTTTGGCTTGGACCTCACCGGCATGGTCTGCGCCGACATCGGCGCCTCCACCGGCGGTTTTTCCGACTGTATGCTCCAGCACGGCGCCGTCAAAGTGTACGCCGTGGATACGGGCTACGGCAAGTTGGCCTGGAAGCTGCGTACCGATGAGCGGGTGGTGCCGCTGGAGCGGACCAACGCCCGGTATCTCACCCACGAGCAGATCCCCGAGGAGTTGGACCTGGCCAGTGTGGACGTCTCTTTCATCTCCCTGCGGCTCATTCTGCCGGCCCTGCGGGGCATTTTGGCTCCCAATGGTCAGGTGGTCTGTCTGGTAAAGCCCCAATTCGAGGCGGGGAAGGAAAAGGTGGGTAAGAAGGGTGTGGTTCGGGACCCAAAGGTTCATCTAGAGGTACTGGAGCACTTCCTCGCCCACGCCGATGAGGCTGATTTTACTGTAAAGGATATAACCTTTTCGCCTATTCGGGGGCCAGAGGGGAACATCGAGTACCTGGGTCATCTGACGGTGGGCAGAGGGCCGGCCTATGCCGGAGACCTTGCCGCCTTGGTGGAGCAGTCCCACGCCGAACTGGAGGGGGGGCGGCATCCGTGAAGGTGGTACTCAGTCCAAACCCATACCGTGACCGGGGCCTGAAGGCGGCCCTCCGGGCCCGGGACATCCTCCGTACCGCTGGAGCGGAGACGGCACTGTGCCTCCCTTTTGCTCTGGACCAGGGGAGCCACGTGGAACTCCCCAAGGGCCAGGATTATCGAAACATGCAGGAAGAGCTCAAAAACGCCGATTTACTCATCTGTTTTGGTGGTGACGGTACTATTCTACACGCTGCCAAGGATGCCAACGCCCATAATATCCCTATTTTAGGGGTTAATCTGGGCAGTGTGGGCTTTATGGCGGAGCTGGAGCAGAGTGAATTGGACATGCTTGCCCGGCTGCCGGAGCGGAAGTACTCCATTGAGCACCGAATGATGCTGGATGTGACGGTGCGCCGGGGGAGGGAAGTCCTCTCACGGGATGTGGCCCTCAACGACGCTGTGATCACCAAGGGGGCGGTGGCCCGGGTTATTGATCTCACCCTGCGGGGAGATGGTGTGCCCATCTATTCATTTTCGGGGGATGGCATCATCCTGGCCACTCCCACCGGCTCCACCGCCTACTCTATGTCGGCGGGAGGGCCCATCGTGGAGCCGACAGCGGAGAATGTCCTGGTTACACCGATCTGTGCCCACTCTCTTCAGGCAAAACCTTTGGTCATGGGACGGGACCGGGTGGTGTCCGTTCGGATGGGAAAACTGTCAAGGAAAACTGCTTACCTGTCTGTGGATGGCGGGAGAGCCTTCAAGCTCTGCGGCGGGGACACGGTGGAGGTACGCCGGTCCCGGGGCGTGACCCGGCTGGTGCGGCTCACCGACCATAGCTTCTATGAGATCATCGATCAAAAATTAGGAAAGGCGTGATGGGGAATGAAATCCAAGCGACAGGCGGAGATCTTGCGGATCATTGAAGATGTGGACGTGGAGACCCAGGACCAGCTGCTTTCTGAGCTCAAGGCCAGAGGGCTTACTTCCACCCAGGCAACCATTTCCCGGGACATCAAGGAGCTCCATCTCATCAAGGAGCTTACCGGCTATGGGACCTATAAATACTCTGTGTCCGGCCGCAAGACCAGTATGAACATCGCCGGCCGCTTGCGGACCATCTTCAAGGAGGGCGTCACCTCCTTTGACCGCGCCCAGAACATCGTGGTTCTGAAGACCATGCCCGGCCTGGCCTCGGCGGCCTGCGCCGCCATCGACGGCATGGAGATTAGCGACTTGGTGGGCAGTCTGGCGGGTGATGACACCGCCATCCTCATCATGCGGGACAGTGAGAAGGCGGAGGCCTTCTGTGACGAGATCCACAAGATGCTCCAGTAAACGGGGAGGTGGAGAGGATGCTCTCGCTGCTTCATATTGAGAATATCGCGGTGATCCAGGCGGCGGACATCCGATTCGACCAGGGCTTCAACGCCCTCACCGGTGAAACCGGCGCGGGCAAATCCATCGTGGTGGATGCCATCGGGGCGGTGATCGGGGAGCGGACTTCACGGGAGCTGATCCGCACCGGGGCCAAGGCCGCGGTGGTGAGCGCCCAGTTCACCCGGCTGCCGGCGCTCCCCTGGTTTGCCGAGAACGGCATGGGTCCCGACGAGAACGGGGAGATCCTCATCCAGCGGGAGATCCTGTCCGATGGACGGAATGTCTGCCGGCTCAACGGCCGACCATTGACGGTGTCTCAGCTCCGGTCCCTGGGCCGACAGCTGCTGAACATCCACGGCCAGCACGACGGTCAGCAGCTGCTGGACCCCGCCTGCCATCTGGACTACCTGGACCGGTTCGGTGAGCTGGAGGGCCCCAGGGCCGACTTTAAAGCGGCCTATGATGCCATGTCCGCCCTGCGGCGGGAGATGTCCGCCCTGCGGATGGACGAGGCGGAGAAGGCCCGGCGTATCGACAGCCTGACTTTTCAGATCGGAGAGCTGGAGCGGGCCGACCTGAAGCCGGGGGAGGAGGAGGAGCTCACCCAGCGGCGGAAGGTGCTGCGCAACGCGGGCAAGCTCATCGACGCCGTGGAGGGCGCCCACATGGCCCTCTCCGGGGACGAGGAGAGCGAGGGTGCCGTGGCCCTTATCATGTCAGCGGAGCAGTCCCTCTCTGGAGCCAAAGGGGTCAGCGACCAGATCGCCGACCTGGCCCAGCGCCTCACCGAGCTGCGCTGCGCCGCGGACGACGCCGCCGAGCTGGTCCGGGATCTCCGGGACAGCCTGGACTTTGAGCCGGGAGAGCTGGACGAGCTGGAGAGCCGTCTGGACGTGATCTACCGGCTGCGGAAGAAGTACGGCGCTACGGTGGAGGACATGCTGGACTACCTGGCCCGGTGCAAAGCGGAGCTGGAGCAGATCGAGGACTCCAGCGAGACCCTGGCCCGGTTGGAGAAGAAGCTCTCTGCCGCCCTGGAAAAGGCCCGGGAGGAGGGCGCCAAGCTCACCGCAGCCCGTAAGAAGGCGGCGGCGGCGCTGGAAAAACTCATCCAGGAAGAGCTGCGGCAGCTGGACATGCCAAAGGTGCGTTTTCAGGTGGACTTCGCCCCCAAGGGCGGGGAGCTTGCCATGGATGAGACGGGCATGGATGAGGTGCAGTTCCTCATGTCAGCCAACGTGGGCGAGGACCTGAAGCCAATCCATAAGATCGCCTCCGGAGGCGAGCTCTCCCGCATCATGCTGGCGCTGAAAAATGTGCTGGCAGAGAACGACGATGTGAGCACCCTGGTCTTTGACGAGGTGGACACCGGTGTCAGCGGCCGGGCAGCCCAGAAGGTGGCGGAGAAGATGGCACAGGTGGCCCGGCGGAAGCAGGTCCTCTGCGTTACCCACCTGCCCCAGATCGCCGCCATGGCGGACACCCACTTCTCGGTGGAGAAGGGGGAGCGGAACGGGCGGACCTACACCGCGGTGGAGCGGCTGGAGGCCGGACGCCGCCGGGAGGAACTGGCACGGCTCACCGGCGGCGCCCATATCACACCCGCCATGCTGGCAGGCGCCGGGGAGCTGCTGGAGAGCGCCGAGACCTATAAGCGGAGGCTCACATGAGACAGGACAAAGGAACGGAGGAGGTGCGGGTTACCTTCTCCCTCAGCCGGGCGGAGTATGTCCGGGCGGTGCGCTACTACCTGCGCAAAAGTCATCTGGTAAGTTGGGTCCAGGTGCTGGTCATCCTCATCGCTCTGGCGGCTGCTGTGGTCATGGGGATCTTGATGGAGCGGGTGAGCTTCCTTTGCACCCTCCTGGTGGTACTCTCTGTCATGGTGGCCCTCTACGGCCTGTGGCTGTATGTCATCCAGCCGGGGCGGCTCTACGACAAAAACCCGGCCTTGGGCCGGCAGGTGTCCTTTCTCTTCAACCGGGAGGATCTGTCCCGGCAGGATGAACAGACAGCGGTGCTGCTGGATTGGGACCTGACGAAGCTCTGGCGGGGGAAAGAGTTCTATTACCTCTTTCGGGGGGAGGAGGGCTACCTGCTGCTGCCCAGGTCTGCTTTTCGGAGTGAGGAGGACCGGCTCCGCTTCGAGTTCCTGGCCCAGACCGCCTGTCCGGAGGCAAAAGTAAAACATTTTGATTGACAATATAGGCGGGCTGTGCTAGAATGCCCGTTGTATACAACGCAAAGATGAGGAAAAGTAATCTTCGGATACCCTGCGCAGAGAACCTCCGGTTTGGTGGAAGGGGGAGAGGGCCTGAGGACGAATACCCCTCGGAGCGGCCGCCTGAACCGCAAGCAGTAGGGCGTGTCGGGAGCGCCCGTTATCGCGCGGCCGTGTGATGGCACGGCGTGAGGCCCTTTCCCGTGAGGGAAGGGCGAACCAGAGGTGGTACCGCGTATCCACGCCCTCTGTCCCAAAAGGACAGGGGGCGTTTTTTATCGTACACTAGAAAGAGAGGAAAAGAAACATGGAACGGTCGCTCACATGCCTGCGCTGCGGGACTGAAATGATCTGTCTGGGTACGCGGAACTTCCAACTGGGACAAGAAACGATGTTTTTTGACTCTCATTTCTGGGAAGGTGCACTGGAGCTGGAGATTTTCGGTTGCCCTTCCTGCGGAAAGATAGAGTTTTTCTCGGAAAAAGTCCAGAGATGGGCCACCGAGTATGAATGCCCTGTCTGCCACGCCAAATACTCCAGGGATGCGGAGCGCTGCCCCAAATGCTTGACTAAACGGGAAAAGAAGTAGGGGAGCGGTATGGAGCACAGAAGCTTTGGCCAAAAGGAGCCCGGAGCGGTCTACCGAGACCGGGCGGGTGCCTATGCGGTGATCCTGGACGATACTGAGAATGTCGCCCTGGTGGAGGCGCCGGCGGCCGGCGGACCGGAGCGGGGACTTTTCCTGCCGGGCGGCGGCATCGAGCCGGGGGAGACGCCGGAGATGTGCCTCCGGCGAGAGTGCCTGGAGGAGCTGGGCAGAGAGATTGAATTGGACGGTCTCCTCTGTACTGGTGAAGAATATCTGTTTGCCCGCAGCGACCAGCGCTATCTCCATGTGATGGGTCGCTGTTACCGGGCGGTCCTGGGTCCGCAGGTGCAGCCCCCCATTGAGCACGACCACGTGCTCCGGTGGGTTCCGGCGGAGTGGGCCGCTGAACATATGTTTTTAAATTATCAGGCCTGGGCCGTCAGGCTGGCCTGGGAAGAAAGGATGCAGGAAAAATGACTATTTACGACGAACTGAAGGCCAGAGGGCTGGTTGCCCAGGTCACCGACGAGGAGGAGATCAAGGACCTCATCAACAACGGCAAGGCCACCTTCTACATCGGCTTTGACCCCACCGCTGATTCCCTCCATGTGGGACACTTCATGGCGCTGATGCTCATGCGCCGGATGCAGAAGGCGGGCAATCGCCCCATTGCCCTTATCGGAGGCGGCACCGGCATGGTGGGCGATCCCTCCGGCCGCAGTGATATGCGGACCATGATGACGGTGGAGACCATCCAGCACAACTGCGACTGCTTCAAGAAGCAGATGAGCAAGTTCATCGATTTCTCTGACGGCAAGGCTCTCATGCTCAACAACGCCGACTGGCTCCTGAAGCTCAACTACGTCGACGTGCTCCGCGAGGTGGGCGCCTGCTTCAGCGTGAACAATATGCTACGGGCCGAGTGCTACAAGCAGCGCATGGAGAAGGGGCTCTCCTTCCTGGAGTTCAACTACATGATCATGCAGTCCTACGACTTCTACCACATGTTCCAGACCGTGGGCTGCAACCTCCAGTGCGGCGGCGACGACCAGTGGTCCAACATGCTGGGCGGCACCGAGCTTATCCGCCGGAAGCTGGGCAAGGACGCCTACGCCATGACCATCACCCTGCTGCTCACCAGCGAGGGCAAGAAGATGGGCAAGACCCAGGCCGGTGCCGTGTGGCTGGACCCGGAAAAGACCTCTCCCTACGACTTCTACCAGTACTGGCGCAACGTGGACGACGCGGACGTGCTCAAGTGTCTGCGGATGCTCACCGAGCTGCCCCTGGAGCAGATCGACGAGATGGACCACTGGGAGGGCGCCCAGCTCAACCGGGCCAAGGAGATCCTGGCCTTCGAGCTCACCAAGCTGGTCCACTCTGAGGAGGAGGCTCAGAAGGCTCAGGATGCTGCCCGGGCTCTGTTCTCCACCGGCGGCGACAAGAGCAACATGCCTACCACCGAGCTCTCCAACGGCGACCTCACCGATGGTCAGATCACCGTGGTAGACCTGATGGTGAAGTGCGGCCTCACCCCCTCTAAGGGCGAGGCCCGGCGCCTCATCCAGCAGGGCGGTGTGGAGCTCAACGGTGAGAAGGTGACCGACACCGCCGCTGTAGTGGTAGCCGCCGCGCTGGAAGGGGAGGGCGCCACCATCAAGAAGGGCAAAAAGGTCTTCCATCGGGCCGTGCTGGCCTGAGCACAAGGGCGGGTGCCGGTTCGGCACCCGCCTTTTTAGAATCTTTTGATTTTCTTAAGGAAGAATGGTTAGACATCGAAATAAGAGCATGGTACAATAAGAATGACCATATACGAGGGGAGATCTGAAGGCCGTGCAGAAAAAACCATGGCCGCTGGACACGAGAACCATCTCAAACCTGATCATCGTGCTCATCGGCATCCTGTTCTACTTTGTGCTCTACCGCTTTGATGAGGTGAGGGCTAAGATCTCGATGGTGACGGGGGTGCTCTCCCCCTTTATCATCGGCTTTGCCATCGCCTATCTGCTCAATACGCCTACCACTTTTTTTGAGGAGAAGGTCTACCACAAGCACAGGCACGGGCGTGCCCTGGCCATCGTTACAGTTTACGTTCTGGCTGCCGCTTTCCTGGCGATCCTGCTCAACCTCATCCTGCCCCAGGTGTGGAGCAGTGCGGTGGAGCTGGTCAACAACATGTCCAACTATATGCGAGGCCTGGATGCCTTGGTACAGGATATCATCACCCGTTTCAACCTGGAGGGGGAGGGCATCAACGAGATGCTGACCACCTATCAGAACTTCGTCCAGTCCCTGACCGATCTGGCCATTTCGAAGGTAAGCTCCTCACTGCCTCAGATCTGGAACCTGGGTGTGGCTTTGGGCAGCGGTGTGGTCTCTGCCCTGACCGCGCTGATCTCCTCCATCTACATGCTTTCCGGCAAAAACCGGCTGGTCCCCCAGCTCAAAAAGCTCATCTATGCCACTATCCCCAAGAAAAAAGCGACCTGGTTCCTGGGGGTGTGCGGCCAGGCCAACCGCATTTTCGTGGGCTTTATCAATGGCAAGATCATCGACTCCGCCATCATTGGTGTGCTCTGCTTTGTCCTTAATCTGATCCTCCAGATCCCCTATAACATCCTCATTGCCGTCATCATCGGCGTCACCAATGTGATCCCCTTCTTCGGACCCATCATCGGTGCCGTGCCCTGTATCATGATCCTCATCATCGTGGACCCCTGGGCGGCGCTGCGGTTCGCCGTACTGGTGCTGGCCCTTCAGCAGTTCGACGGCAATATCTTGGGGCCCAAGATCCTGGGCGACAGTACCGGGCTCTCTGCCATCTGGGTGCTGGTGTCTATCGTGGTGTGTGGTGGGCTCTTCGGCTTCCCCGGGATGCTCCTGGGCGTGCCCACCTTTGCCGTGCTCTATGCCCTGGTCCGGGAGTGGGTGAACCATCGCCTGAGAGAGAAGGGCATCGACGGCGACGGAAATCCGCTCCTGCCGTCCCCGGAGGGTGCCGACAAGTCTGGATTTGAACAATAAAAAATGGTCTCCGGCAGCCATGCCGGAGACCATTTTTTATAGTTCACTGTTAAATTTCCACCGGTGTCTGGAGCCAGTCCAAAAGATCGTTCATGTTGTAAAGGCCGGGCGTCTGGCACTGGGCCAGAAAGCGGGCCGCCTTCAGGGCCCCAGAGGCGAAGACCTCCCGGGACTGGGCAGAGTGGCGCAGCTCGATGAGCTCGTCCCGGCCAGCGAAGAGGATCTCGTGGTCACCGGCGATGGTGCCGCCTCGGATAGAGGAGATGCCGATCTCCCGGTGATCCCTGGGTTTCCGGACGGCGTGGCGGTCCCACACGTACTCCGGCTCGTAAGGCAGAGTCTCGGACAGGGCATCGGCCAGCAGGAGAGCGGTGCCGCTGGGGGCATCCACCTTTTTGTTGTGGTGGCGCTCCACGATCTCAATGTCGAAGTCCTCGCCCAGCAGCTGGGCGGCCTGACGGGCCAGCTTGGAGAGGACGTTGATGCCCAGGGAGAAGTTGGCGGAGCGGAAGACAGGGATACTCCGGGCCGCCGCCTCGATCTCCAGGAGCTGGTCCTCAGAGTAGCCGGTGGTGGCCAGGACCACGGGCAGCTGCCGCTTGACGCAGTAGCCCAGAAGACCGGTGAGGGCAGCCGGGTGGGAGAAGTCCACCACCACCTGGGCGGGGACAGTGCACTCGGCGGGGGAGGAGAAGACGGGGAAATCCCGGTCAGCGGTGCCGAGAATGTCGAAGCCGGCGGCGATGTGGAGATCGGGCTGGTCGGCGCACAGCGCCTCCAGCACCCGGCCCATCCGGCCGTTGCAGCCGGAGAGGATCAGGTCCAGCATGAAAATTCCTCCTTTTTCATCGTTCCTTGAAAAGACAGACGGCCGTGGGGAAGCACGGCCGTCTGAGATTGGATTTACTGATGGGTGCCGGAGACCGGCAGCAGGCCGGTCCGCTCCATGGCGGCCCGGAGGACCTCCAGGTTGGCGGGGGAGATGTCGCACAGAGGGAGGCGCAGCCCACCCACGTCCTTGCCCATGAGGTTGAGGGCGGCCTTCACGGGGATAGGGTTGACCTCGCAGAAGAGGGCGTCGATCAGGTCCATGTGGTCCAACTGAAGCCGGGCGGCCTCCTCGAACCGACCCTCTAAACAGCGGTGGGTGATGTCCACCATGAGCTTGGGATCAATGTTGGCCACCACGGAGATGACACCCTTGGCGCCCAGAGACATCATGGGGACCACTTGGTCATCGTTGCCGGACCAGATGGAAAAGTCGTCGCCACAGAGGTAGCGGGTGTGGGTGATGAGGTTCAGGTTGCCGCTGGCCTCCTTCACACCGTTGATCTTGGGATTCTGGGAGAGGACCTTGTAGGTCTCAGCGGTGAAGGAAACGCCGGTCCGGGAGGGTACATTATAAAGGATGATGGGGAGCTCGGTCCGGTCGGCGATGTACTCATAGTGGCGGATGAGGCCCTCCTGAGAGCACTTGTTGTAGTAGGGGGTGACGTGGAGAAGGGCATCGGCGCCGGAGTCCTCGGCGTGCTGGGAGAGGTACACGGCGGCGGAGGTGTCGTTGCTGCCGGCGCCGGCGATGACCTTCACCCGATGGTTCACGTGCTTGACGCAGAAGTTGACGGCGGCAATGTGCTCCCGAAGGGTGAGGGTGGAGCACTCACCGGTGGTACCCACGGCGCAGATGGCGTCCACGCCGGCGTCGATCTGCTCATCGATGAGCTGGGCGAAGCGGTCGTAGTTGATGGCGCCGCTCTGGTCAAAGGGGGTGACGATGGCGGGGCAGGCACCGGTGAAAATGGGCTCTCTCATATTCAATTACCTCCTGATTAGACAGGTGTGCTGTCCACGGAGGCGCAAAGTCATATCTATCTCTATGGTCTCTTACGCCTTGACGATATAACCCTCTGCGCACAGCAGTTCGGCGAGTTCAACCGCGCCGCCTGCCGCGCCCCGAAGGGTGTTGTGGGACAGACACACGAATTTATAATCGTACTGGGTATCCGGGCGGAGGCGTCCAATGGAGATGGTCATTCCATTGCCCAGGCCGCGGTCAAGTCTGGCCTGGGGACGATCGGGCTCCTCAAAGTAGTGGAGGAACTGCTCGGGGGCAGAGGGGAGCTTGAGCTCCTGAGCACGGCCCCGGTATTCCGCCCAGATGGCCTTCATCTCATCCATCGGGGGCACCTTTTCAAAATCCACGAAGACGGCGGCAGTATGCCCGTTGGACACGGGGACACGGAGGCACTGGGCGGTGATGGCCGGCTTGACGGCGTTGACGATGACGCCGTTTTCCACCCGGCCCCAGACCTTCATAGGCTCCTGCTCGGATTTCTCCTCCTCGCCGCTGATATAGGGGATCACGTTGTCCACCATATCGGGCCAGGACTCGAACGTCTTCCCGGCGCCGGAGATGGCCTGGTAGGTGCACACCAGGATCCGCTCCAGGCCGAAGCCGCGCAGGGGATGGAGGGCGGGCACATAGCTCTGGATGGAGCAGTTGGACTTGACCGCGATGAGCCCGCGCTTCATCCCCAGTCGCTTTCGCTGTGCCTCGATTACCTTGATATGCTCCGGGTTCACCTCAGGAATGACCATGGGCACATCCTCCGTCCAGCGGTGGGCGGAATTGTTGGAGATCACCGGGCACTCGTGGCGGGCGTAGGACTCCTCCAGAGCGCGGATCTCCTCTTTTTTCATGTCAACGGCGGAGAAGACGAAGTCCACCATGGAGGCGATCTTCTCCACGTCGGCCTCGGCGTTCATGACCACCATGTTTCTGGCCTGCTGAGGGATGGGGGTGTCCATGGCCCAGCGGCCCCCCACGGCCTCCTCATAGGTCTTGCCGGCGGAGCGGGGACTGGCCGCGATGACCGTCAGTTCAAACCAGGGGTGGTTCTCCATCAGAGTCACAAAACGCTGGCCAACCATACCAGTGCCGCCGATTACACCGACCTTGTATTTTTCCATGCCGAAGACCTCCATTTATTGTGCGCTCACCCGTATTCTATCCGGGAGAGGCTCCCAACTTGCCTGTCCGCCGGAAAAACAGCGGTTGCAATGGTGTCGGGTTTTGTACTATAATGTCTCCTGTATCCGCGTGTTCCGGGGCATGTGAAAAGATCCCCAGACCCTTTTTGGGGGGCGCGGAGGGTATTTTCGATAGTGTAGCACAATTCTTTTCCAATGTAAACCGCTAATTCGCAGAAATGGAGCTTCCTCATGGGCAAAAGTTTGATTCGATTTGTAGCAGTCCTCCTGGCTGCCGCCCTCTGTTTCGGGTGTGTGACCTTCGCTGCCGGTTCTGATACCAAGGAGACCCTGCGTGTGGGCCTCTTTTACGGCAGTACCGCGCTGCCGGGTGCCAACCTGGAAAACAGCGTGGGGAGCGGTTACCGCTTCGGCTGGTATGACGACAATCTGACCTTCCACCAGCTGGGAAGCTCCGCGGAGACACAGATCTCCGTGGTCAAGACCCAGAATGTCACCCTCTCCGGCGGAAATTATGTGGACGGTACCGGTTCAGTGACGGTGGGTTGTTTCCACCTCCAGCTCCCCACGACTTATACCAGCTTCGAGGAGGCCCAGGCCGCCGCGTCGGCGGTGTCCAACGGGTTTCCCGCCTGGATCGAGGGGACATACTATGTGCGGGTGGGTGCCTACACCACCAAGGACGAGGCCCTCGCTGCTCAGTCCGCGCTGGGCCTCTCCACTGCCACAGTGGTGGGAACCAGCGGCTACGCCGTCACGGTGGTGGTCACCAAGACGGGAAAGCCTATCTTTCAGTTTGACGGGGGAGCCGAGTACAGCCTGGGCATCCGGCCCAACCTGGATGACAGCGTCAAAACAGTGACCTGGTTCAAGGGCTACCGCTATTACGGCGGCTTCCAGTACCGCCGCAGCGGCGGGAACATCACTGTCATCAATATCGTGGACCTGGAGGACTACATCAAGGGCGTCCTCCCCTATGAGATGAACAACGCCTGGCCCCTGGAGGCCCTGAAGGCCCAGGCGGTGTGCGCCCGGACCTACGCCGTCACCAATACCGTCAGCCACGCCAGCAGCGGCTTCGACGTGTGCAACAACACCCACTGCCAGATGTACCAGGGGCTGAACCTGGCCAATGACCGCACCGACCAGGCTGTGGAGGAGACGGCGGGGGAGTACGTGCGCTACCAGGGCCAGCCGGCCATCACCTACTACTCGGCCAGCGACGGCGGCGCCACCGAGGACGTGCGGAACATCTGGAACTCCACCGCCAACCTGCCCCACCTCAAAGGGATCATCGACCCCTATGAGGCCGACCTGGCCGACAGCATCTCCCAGTACAACTGGACGGTCACCGTCTCCAAGTCTGAGATCGCCTCCAAGCTCCAGAGCAAGGGCTACAACTGCGGCGCCATCGTGGACGCCTACGTGGCGGAGCTCAGCGAGACGGGGAATCCCAAAACCATCACCTTCGTGGATGCCAACGGAAAGAAGTGGTCCTTCGGTCCGGAGACCCTGCGGATCTGGTTCAGCCTGCGCTCCAACCGCTTTACGGTTGGCGGCGGAAGCGTCAGCAACACCTATTATGTGAACGGCACCTCCGATACCCTGAGCTCCGTCAGCGGGGCGTACGCGGTGGGCGGTGACGGCACCGTGAGCACCATCTCCGGGACCCCCTATGTGGCCACGGCTTCCGGCACGGGGCTTCTGGGGAGCGCCACCTCCACGACCTCGTCCGGAACCAGCGTCACCTTTACCGGCTCCGGCTATGGCCACAATGTGGGCATGAGCCAGCAGGGCGCCCGGGCTATGGCACTGCGGGGGATGGACTACATCGATATTCTGACCTTCTACTTCACCGATATTACGGTGGGTTGACAAATGACAAGGAAAGCGGGAACTTGATTTGAAGACATCGGATTTTTACTATGACCTGCCCCAGGAGCTCATCGCCCAGACCCCTCTGGACCGTCGGGACGGCTCCCGGCTGATGGTGCTGGACAAGGACACCGGCGCAGTGAAGCATATGCATTTCTATGACCTGCCCAGCCTGCTGCGTCCCGGCGATTGCCTGGTGCTCAACGACTCCCGGGTGCTGCCCGCCCGGCTGCTGGGCCACCGGGAGCCCGGCGGCGGCGCGGCGGAGGTGCTGCTCCTCAACGACAAGGGGGACAAGACCTGGGAGTGTCTGGTCCGGCCGGGCAAGAAGATGAAGCCTGGAACAAAGCTCTCCTTCGGCGACGGGCTGCTCACCGCCGAGGTCACCGAGACCCTGGAAGGCGGCAACCGGCTGGTCCGTTTTCACTATGACGGCATTTTCCTGGAGCTGCTGGAGCAGCTGGGCAAGATGCCTCTGCCGCCCTACATCAAGGCGGAGCTCCAGGACCCAGAGCGCTATCAGACGGTGTACTCCAGGGAGATAGGCTCGGCGGCAGCCCCCACCGCCGGGCTCCACTTCACCAAGGAGCTGCTGGGGCAGATCCAGGCCATGGGTGTCTCCCTGGCCTATGTGACCCTCCATGTGGGCCTGGGCACCTTCCGGCCCGTGAAGGAGGAGGAGATCACCGACCACGAGATGCACTCGGAGTACTGCATGATCTCCAAAGAGACGGCCGAGACCATCAATAACACCCGTCGGAAAGGGGGACGGGTGATCTGCGTGGGCACCACCTCCTGTCGGACCATCGAGTCCTGGGCCGCCGAGGACGGCACCTTGAAGGAGTCCGCCGGATGGACCAATATCTATATCTACCCCGGTTACCGGTTCAAGGTGCTGGACGCCCTCATCACCAACTTCCACCTGCCGGAATCCACCTTAGTGATGCTGGTTTCGGCCTTGGCCGGGCGGGAGCACATCCTGGCAGCCTATGAGGAGGCGGTCCGGGAG
>NZ_CALXEE010000037.1 GCF_944387245.1 uncultured Intestinimonas sp.
TTGCAGACGGACTCGGCCAGGTCCTTGGCCAGGATATACACGTCGCCGGAGGGCACCTGGAGGAGGACATAGTCGAAGTCGGCGTTGAGGCAGATGGCGAAGTTGCCGGGGATGGTCCAGGGGGTGGTGGTCCAGATCACGAAGTAGGTTTTCTTCAGGTCAGTGTACTGGCCCAGCTTGCCCTTGTCGTCCAGCACGGGGAACTTGACAAAGATGGTGGTACAGGGGTCGTCGGCGTACTCGATCTCGGCCTCAGCCAGAGCGGTCTGGTCGTGGGGGCACCAGTAGACCGGCTTCATGCCCTTGTAGATGAGGCCCTTCTCGGCCATCTTGCCAAAGACCTCGATCTGCTTGGCCTCGAACTCGGGGAGCAAAGTGATATAGGGGTTGTCCCACTCGCCCAGGACGCCCAGACGCTTGAACTGCTCGGTCATCTTGGCGATGTAGCTCTCGGCGTACTCCCGGCACTTGGTGCGGAACTGGGCGGTGGTCATCTCCTCCCGCTTCACGCTCTTATCCTTCAACACGGCGGACTCGATGGGCAGGCCGTGGGTGTCCCAGCCGGGGACGTAGGGGGCGCAGAAGCCGGTCATGTTCTTCTCTTTGACGATGATGTCCTTGAGGATCTTGTTGAGGGCGGTGCCGATGTGGATGTTGCCGTTGGCGTACGGAGGACCGTCGTGGAGCACGAAGGTGGGCTTGCCGTCGTTGCGGGCAACCATCTTGTTGTAGAGGTCGTGGTCGTACATCTCCTGGAGCATGTCGGGCTCACGCTTGGGCAGCCCCGCCCGCATGGGGAAATCGGTCTGGGGCAGATGGACGGTCTGGTTGTAATCCATGGGTGTGTTCTCCTTTTATCTGAATTTTTTATTTTGAACTCTTTGCGGAGGGGGCGCGGGCGGCCTCTCCATAGTGAAAAATCACCGTCTGGCAATCCCTGCAGATCCAGGCCTCGGGGAAGCGTCCCTTGATCAGGCTCACGTCCTCCTTGCCCTTGATCAGGGTGAATTTTTTATCCTTGGGACTCCACAGCAGGGGGATCTTACCAAAAATACGACCGGCCTCCATGGGCTTTCCGCAGTCTGGACACATAACTTCCACAGCATTCCCTCCAAACAAAACGCGCCTTTGTCTCCTCAAGAGACAAAGGCGCGTAAACCTCTGCGGTACCACTCTCATTGCCCGGGACATGCCCGGACCACTTTACGGCCGATAACGGTGCCTGCCGTCCCCGCTTACTGACAGTTCAGCGGGCCGCTCCAAGGTGATCCTCCCGTCCCCTCGTCCTCCGCCTTGCACCAATACGGCGGCTCTCTGTGCGGCGATGGGGGCGGTACCTGTCCTTTTCCGTGCGTTTTCCATATATGCGAACAGTATCTTATCCGTTTCCGGGCCGTTTGTCAAGCCCCGGAGGGCTTCAGCCGCCGTAGCGCAGGTCCAGAATCCCCACCACCTGGGCGATGAAGTCCTCCTCGCAGGGCCGCAGCACGGTGGCTCCCCAGTCCTTTACCGCCTGGGCGCAGTTGCCCGGGGCGAAGGGGATGGCCGACACCGAGAGCATGGGGATGTCGTTCTGGTTGTCCCCGGCGCAGTAGATGTGCTCCCGCTGGATGCCCAGCAGCTCCGCCAGCTTCAGGACCATGCCGCCCTTGCTGGCCGTTTTGGCGGTGCACTCCAGCAGCACGGCGTTGGAGAAGATGGCCTCGTACCGGTCCCCCCAGCGGTCTCGGATCACCGCCTGGGCCTTCAGCAGCACCTCGTGATCGGCCTGGATCACCGCCTTGCTCCAGGGGGTGGGCATGTCCAACAGGGCCCGCTCGGTCCAGGTGGTCCTGACCCGCTCCACATGGCGCCGGGTGTGGGCGTTGGGGTGGTGGATGTAGACGTCGTCCCCGTGGTAGCACTCGATGCCCAGCGCGGGCATCTCCTCGCTCAGCTGGGTGAGGTCGGCCGCCGTCGTCTGGGGGAGGGGCAGGTCCACCACCACCCGGTCGGCGGAAAAGTCATAGAGCATAGCCCCGTTTGCCAGGATCACCGGAGCGTTGATGGGTACGGTGTGGGCATAGGGGGCGAAGGTCCGCTTGGCCCGGCCGGTGGAGACGGTGAACACCCCGCCCTCGGCGGTGAAGTGCTCCAACGCCGCCCGGTTGGCGGGGGATAGGACACAGCTGTCCCCCACCAGGGTGTCGTCAAAGTCGCTGGCCAGCAGCACGCCCGTAAATTTGCCCAATCAAATCACACCTTATCCAATGAGATCGCTCCCAGCATAGTATTTCTTCATGGGCACGTACAGCAGCGCCGCGATGACCAGGGCCAGCACGGTGTTGGGGAGCATGTAGGAGCCGTTGTAGACCAGAGAATAGAGCTCGGGGTTATCAAAGACCGTCCCCAGCACCTCGGTGGGGGCGGCGATGCGGTAGATGGTGACGCCGCTGATGTAGTGGATGACGAAGCGGGCGGCACAGCCCAGCACGGTACCGGGGAAGATACCCCAGGCCTTGCCCTTGAAAAGACCGGCCAGGCCCAGAGGGGTGAAGGCCAGCAGGTAATCCAGCAGCATGGACTGCCAGCCCCAGGCGTAAGCGCCGTCGAAGATCAGCTGCAAAAGGCCGAATACAAAGCCGGCCAGCAATCCGTCCTTCAGGCCCCAGCGCAGGGCGAAGAGGAGAATGGGAAACATGGCCGGGGTGAGGGAACCGCCGTTGGGCAGCTCCATGAGCTTGATATAGCTGAGGATCTGGGCCAGAGCCGCCATAATGGCGCCCTCGCAGAGCATGCGGGTGGCGTTCTTGCGGCGGGCCCTGGGCTTGACATACGCGGTGTTGTCCATACAAATTTCTCCCTTTGCAAAAATGTACCGCAGCGCAAACCTGGTAACTTCTGCGCAATGCGGTACGGGAGAAACGACAAAAGGCCGAATCCTCTTCCTACGCCGGCATTACCCGGATCAGGTTCAAGGGACCGGGGGAAGCACTATTCCCCTGCATCTCAGCCGGACTTGCGTCCAGCGCCCCTGTATTCGATTTGTCCTGCGGTCGGACTCATTTTATCTCACCGCACGGGGATTGTCAAGGAAGGGGGCAGGGGGTACCCCCTCCGTCCCTCTTCCTTCTTCACTCTTCACTTTCATGTGTGGGGCACAATACCTCGGCACACCATATAAAACCTTCCCCCTTCCAGGGGGGAAGGTCTGAGAAAGCGCTGTCTGTAAAACCTTCCCCCCTGAGGGGAGAAGGTGGCTGGCCGAAGGCCAGACGGATGAGGGGACGTGAGACAGAAAATCTGCCTTTCCCTTTCTTCCGACCCTCTCTCAGAAGCGGCCCCGCTCCAGCCTGTCCAGCACCGCCGTGAACCAGTCGGGCAGGGGACACTCCACCGTCATGCGCTCGCCGGTGCGGGGGTGGACGAAGGAGAGTCTCCGGGCGTGGAGGCACTGGCCCGCCAGCCCCGGCACCGGCTTTTTGGCTCCGTACACCGTATCCCCCAGCAGGGGATGGCCGATGGAGGCCATATGGACCCGGATCTGGTGGGTGCGGCCCGTCTCCAGCCGGCAGCCGATGTGGGTATAGCCGGAATACCGCCCCAGCACCTCCCAATGGGTCACCGCCTCACGGCCGTTCTTCCGGTCCACCGCCATCTTCTTCCGGTCCACCGGGTGGCGGCCGATGGGGGCGTCCACGGTGCCGCTGTCCTCCTTCAGCCCCCCCACGCACACCGCCTCATAGTAGCGGTACAGGGAGTGGTCCTGGAGCTGGGCCGCCAGAGCCAGGTGGGCGGCGTCGTTCTTGGCGGCGATGATGAGCCCCGAGGTGTCCCGGTCAATGCGGTGGACGATGCCCGGCCGCAGCTCCCCGTTGATTCCGGAGAGACTATTTTTACAGTGATATAACAGAGCGTTGACCAGAGTGCCGTCGGGATGGCCGGGGGCGGGGTGGACCACCATACCCACCGGCTTGTTGACCACGATGACGTCGGCGTCCTCGTAGACCACGTCCAGGGGGATGTCCTGGGGCAGCACATCCACCGGCTCCGGGTCGGGAAGGGTGAGGGCCACGTCGTCCCCCACGGCGGTGCGGGCGTTCTTCTTCACGGCTTTGCCGTTGCAGGTGACCGTCCCCTCCTCGATGAGCCGCTGGGCCGCCGAACGGGTGAGACCCTCCACGCTCCGGGCCAGGAACTGGTCCAGCCGCTCCCCGTCCTGGTCAGCTCTCAGTATCACTTCTGTCATGGGGCGCCTCCTTTTTCTCCAGCTTGTCGTAGTAGAAGAGGAAGTAGACGCAGAAGGCGATACCGCCGCAGACCACACAGATGTCGGCCACGTTAAAGACGGCGAAGTGCATGAACTGGAGGTTGAACATGTCGGTGACAAAGCCGAAAAGGGCCCGGTCGATGAGGTTGCCCACCGCCCCGGCAAAGACCACCGTCAGGGTGGTCACCCCAAAGGGGTGGCGGATCACCCGGCGCAGCAGGGCCACGGCGATGGCCACCGCCACCACCGCCGAGATGAGGGTCAGAATCCAGGTGTGGTCGGAAAAGATGGAAAAGGCGGCGCCGGTGTTCTTCACGTAGGTGAGCTCCACCAGGCCGGGGAGAAAGGGAACGGAGGTCCCCAGGGGGATGTTTGCGCGGACCAGGTACTTGACCACCTGGTCCGCGGCCACCAGGACCGCCGCGAGCAGGGCATACAGCATAGCGGTAAAAACTCCTTGTCTCCGGCCCCAGGCCGGGATGGGCCCTTCAGATGGGCCGGTATCATACCTTTTCATTATATCAAAATCCGACCGGTTTACAATCACATTCTTCCCCCGTCCACTTTTTGGGACCGGTCCTGTGATTTTCCCCCTTGACAGCAATCGAACATTTGTTGTATCATCGACTCGAACAAAAGTTCTGGAAACCTTTTGGGCGCCGGTGCCGTCTAAGAGAGTAAGAGACACCCCATCAAACGGCGGCAGGCCCGCAGCACAGGAGGGATCACGGTATGCAAACCATTTATTACAGGACGGAACACTTCATCCGGCACCAGGGCAACCTGGTGGATTTGGCGGCCTATCGCCAGAAGCTCTCCGCGGTCTCCGGCGGGGACCTGGCCCCTGTGCTGGCCGAGCCGGTGGCCGACCCGGAGCCCGAGGTCCAGGGACCCCAGCTCTACCTGCTGCCCAAGCCCGCCCCCATGACCCCCCGGCGGCGCTCTGCACGGCGGCAGCGGCGGCTCCGCCGGGCGGCGGTGGTGCTGGACCTGTGCGCCAGCATCGCCGTGGTAGCCCTCACCGCCGGGGCCCTTGCCGCCTTTCTGGGCCTGCTGGGGTAAACGGGACAGACCGGGCGGATACGATCCGCCCCTACCCCAGCCCTGGAGCATGATCTCGTGGGCGGCCAAAGGCCGCCCCTACACACACCTCTGAAACGTGGTGCCAATGGCGCACCGAGTCGTCGCGCCCCACAAGTAAAAGTAAGAGGGAAAAGTGAAGAGTGAATAGGGAAGAGAGATGGAGCCGCGTCCCGCGATAGAGGGAATACCGGGAGGCGGCGCCACGTCCCGACTCCCACCCACGCAGGCGGCAAATACCATCCTGCGTCGCAGCAGAATATCAGGCAGCGTCACCACGCCCCGACACCCACCTATGCAGGCGGCGAAAAAATGTTGGATAGGACCACGGCTTTTCCCTGTTCCACCGGCGGAGTCACCTGTGGACGGTGCTGGACCTCAACGGGGGCGTAAAGACGGGCCTCCGGATTCCTATTTGGAGCCACTCAACCCCCACGGGAGCCCCTTTTTCTTTGGATTCCAAAAACCATTCTTTTTCCAGCAGAGAAGCGAAACGGGTTTTGACCGTTTCTTGAGGGACCGCTTAACGCACCCTCATCCGTCATGGCCGTCGGCCATGACACCTTTCCCCTGGAGGGGGAAGGTTTATAAGAGATGCGCCGCACCTTACAAGAAAAGTGGTCCGATGAACCTCAACATAAACCACACCGCAGGGCTCCCCCTCATCCGTCATTTGCTCCGCAAAGGCCACCTTCCCCCAGGGGAAGGCTTGTCCCGCGCCGGGGCGGTTTCAATGTCAAAACATCCGCACAGCGGACCTTTCCCCTCCGGGAAGGGCCTCTGCGCGGAATTTTTTTGGCAAAACAGGAATTTTTCCTTTACTTTACGGCCAGGATATGATAATCTACTAAGGCACGCAAAGTGCCAAGAACGCCCAGATGCCTCGTTTCGGGACACAGCCCGCTCTCACGCGGGGGTTTTCACCCGCCCGTTACGCAGCCCTCGGGCAAATCAGATGAAAGGTGGAATTTTCCATGATCCGTAAGGACGAAAAGACGGCCGTCATTGAGGCCAACCGCACCCATCCCACTGACACCGGCTCCCCCGAGGTGCAGATCGCCATTCTGACCGCCCGCATCCAGGAGCTCACCGAGCACCTGAAGATCCACATCCACGACAACCACAGCCGCCGCGGCCTGCTGAAGATGGTCGGTAAGCGCCGCAAGATGCTGGACTACCTGGCCAAGAAGGACGTGGAGCGTTACCGCGCCATTATCGCTAAGCTGGGTATCAGAAAGTAATGAAGTGAATGAGGGTGGTGTGGGCTTCCGCACCACCCTTTCTTCCAATCCACCCCATTTTTCACCCGCGTTCAGAGCCCAAACGGCTTTTTTAGCAGTTGAACCTGTGCCCGGAGCGTCCGGACCCGCGTTCAAATGCTAAAAACGGCCTGACGGCTCTGACGTGCATCCACATTACAAAGGAGGAACAACATGTCAACCGTCATCACTCACAAGCAGTTCCCCAACCACAAGACCTACAAGATGGACCTGTGCGGCCGTCCCCTCACCATCGACGTGGGCAAGGTGGCCGAGCTGGCCACCGCCTCCGCCATGGTCTCCTATGGCGAGACCACCGTGCTGGTGGCCGTCACCGCCGCCCCCCGTCCCCGGGACGGCGTGGACTTCTTCCCCCTGAGCGTGGATTTTGAGGAGAAGCTCTACGCCGTGGGCCGCATCCCCGGCTCCTTCATGCGCCGCGAGGGGCAGCCCTCCCTGCCCGCCGTGCTGGCCGCCCGTGTCATCGACCGCTCCATCCGCCCCCTCTTCCCCTACGACTTCCGCAACGACGTGGTGGTCACCTGCACCGTCATGAGCGTGGACCGGGACTGCTCTCCCGAGATGACCGCCATGATCGGCGTGTCCGCCTGTCTGGCCTACTCCGAGATCCCCTGGGCCGGCCCCATCGGCTGCATGGAGATGGGCTACGTGGACGGCCAGATCGTCAAGAACCCCACCCAGGAGCAGAAGCACGCCTCCAAGCTGGACCTGACCGTGGCCGCCACCGACAGCAAGGTCATTATGATCGAGGCCGGTGCCGACCAGATCCCCGACGACATCATGTATGACGCCATCCTGCAGGCCCACGAGGAGTGCCGCAAGCAGGTGGCCTTCATCAACACCATCGTGGCTGAGATCGGCCGTGAGAAGATGACCTACGACCACGCCGCCTTCGACCAGGAGCTCTTCGACGACATCGTGGCCAACTTCATGGACGAGGCCAAGGCTGCCATGGACACCGACGACAAGAACATCCGGGAATCCCGCTGGAACGCCATGATCGAGAAGTGGCACGAGAAGTACCTGGAGAGCCACCCCGACATGGACCAGTACCTGGAGGAGATCACCTACAAGTTCCAGAAGAAGATCGTCAAGGCCTGGCTCCTGGAGGGCCACCGCGTGGACGGCCGCGCCAAGAACGAGATCCGTCCCCTGGCCGCCGAGGTGGGCGTCCTGCCCAAGGTCCACGGCTCCGGCCTCTTTACCCGCGGCCAGACCCAGGTCCTCTCCATCTGCACCCTGAACACCCTCTCCGCCGCCCAGAAGCTGGACACCATCTGGGAGGAGGAGGAGAAGCGGTACATGCACCACTACAACTTCCCCGCCTACTCCACCGGTGAGGCCCGTGCCGCCCGGTCCACCAACCGCCGCGAGAAGGGCCACGGCGCCCTGGCCGAGCGCGCTCTGGACCCCGTCATCCCCCCCGTGGAGGAGTTCCCCTACGCCATCCGCGTGGTCTCCGAGGTCCTGAGCTCCAACGGCTCCACCTCCCAGGGCTCCATCTGCGGCTCCACCCTGGCCCTCATGGACGCCGGCGTGCCCATCAAGGCCCCCGTGGCCGGCATCTCCTGCGGCCTCATCCAGGACGATGACGGCGGCTTCACCACCTTCATCGACATCCAGGGCGTGGAGGACTTCCACGGCGAGATGGACTTCAAGGTGGCCGGCACCAAGGCCGGTATCACCGCCATTCAGATGGACATCAAGAACGACGGTCTCTCCCACGCCATCATCAAGGAGGCCCTGGAGATCACCAAGGACGCCCGCTACGCCATCCTGGACGAGATCATGCTCCCCTGCATCTCCAAGCCCCGGGAGGACGTGGCCGACACCGCCCCCAAGATGGTCAAGATGAAGATCGATCCCGACAAGATCCGCGAGGTCATCGGCTCCGGCGGCAAGGTCATCCAGAAGATCTGTGCCGACACCGGCGCCAAGATCGACATCGAGGACGACGGCACCATCTACATTGCCGGCGTGGACAAGGCCTCCTGCGACGCCGCCAAGAAGACCATCGAGACCATCGTCTTTGTGCCCGAGGTGGGTCAGCTGTACTACGGCAAGGTGGTCCGCATCCTGCCCTTCGGCGCCTTTGTGGAGCTGGCTCCCGGCAAGGACGGCATGGTCCACATCTCCAAGCTCTCCAACCGCCGCGTGGAGAAGTGTGAGGACGTGGTCAACATCGGCGACATGATCTGGGTCAAGGTCATCGAGATCGACGAGAAGGGCCGCGTGAACCTGTCCTACAAGGACGCCCTCCGGGAGATCCAGGCCAAGCAGGCCGCCGGCGAGCCCGTTAAGTGAGCCTGCTACCCACCGGCGCGGCCGGAGCATAAATTATATTTTGAACTATTTTTTCTCTGCGTAAAACCGGCGGGCCCTTTTCCGGCACTTTATCTTGTCAAGGCAATGAGGCCTGTCTGCCCTTGACGGTACCCCCGCCGGCCAGGCAGACCGATCTGCTCAGGCATAGCCTGACATTTTGTCTGCTGAAAAACAAGGAGGAAAAGAACATGAAAAAGAACCACTCGAAATTCGTCTCCCGCGCCGCCGCTGTCGCCCTCGGCTCCGCCCTGCTCTGCGGCACCGCCCTGGCCGCCAGCGCCATCACCACCAAGGTCATCACCGCCCAGTACATGGGTATCCAGATCGTGGTGGACGGCGTGGCCGTGACCCCCAAGGACGCCAATGGCAACGTGGTGGAGCCCTTTGTCAGCGAGGGCACCACCTACCTGCCTGTGCGCGCCGTGGGCGAGGCTCTGGGCAAAGACGTCACCTGGGACGGGGATACCCGCACCGTCTACATCGGCCAGGTGCCCGGCACCGAGGAGAACTGGATGACCAAGCTGCCCCCCTACCAGGTGAACAACGTCTCCAAGATCTACGACGGCTCCGACTTCAGAAACACCTTCACGGTATCCGGCGTGGACTACACCTCCGGCGTGGTGCTCAGCAACTCCAACCAGGAGGGCTACGCCCTGTGGAACACCAACTGCCTGTACAGCACCATGACCTTCAAGGTGGGCCATGTGGACGGCGCTCAGGATTACAACACCAAGCTGACGGTCACCCTGGACGGCACCGCTGTGGCCGAATACGACCTGACCTATGACAGCGGCGAGCAGACCATCACCGTTCCCCTGAACCGTGCCGCCAACGTGAAGCTGGCCACGGAGGAGGCCTACGGCATCCACTCTTCCGAGTATGCCATCTACGACATCTCCTTCTCCGAGTAATCTTTCCACCATGTCTGCAAGGGCGGACGGGAATCCTTTCCCGTCCGCCTTTTCATCAGGAGGTGTCAAGACCTTCATGGAACCGGATACTCTCTGGACCCGGGCCGGGGCGGCCGGGTGGGGGACCTGTGCCTACGCCGATCTGCTGCCCCACATGGATGAGCATGCTCAGGCCAAGGCGGAGGGGCTCTGTCCCGTCCCCGCCGGGGTGTATGTGGCCGCCTTCCCCTACTACGCCGGGGAGACCCCCGGCAACCTGTCCCGCTACGCCCGTGGGGAGGACTACCACACCGCCCTGGCCCGGCGGCTGACTCCCGTCTGCGCCGCCCTGGAGGCGGCCCACCCTTTCCACAAATTTGTCCCACTTGTGGACAACTCCCCCCTGCCGGAGCGGGAGGCCGCCCGTCTGGCCGGGCTGGGCCTCCGGGGGAAAAACGGCCTTGTCATCCTGCCCCCCTGGGGGAGCTGGCTCTTTCTGGCCACGGTCCTCACCGACCTGCCCCTGCCTTCCGCCCCCGCGGCCTCCCCAGACTGTATGGGCTGCGGTGCCTGCCTGGCCGCCTGTCCTGGAAAAGCCCTGGGCCCCAATGGGTTTGACATTTCCAAATGTCTCTCCGAGCTCACCCAGCGCAAGGGGGAGCTGACGGCGGAGCAGACCGGCCTTCTCCGCCGCCACAACCTCATCTGGGGCTGTGACGCCTGCCAGACCGTCTGCCCCTACAACCGGGACGTCCCCATTACGCCCCTGCCGGAGTTCCGGGACGGACTTCTTTCCACACTTACCCCCAAAGATGTGGAAAACTCCACCCGGAAACAGTTCCAGGCCGCCTTCCCGGACCGGGCCTTCACCTGGCGGGGTCCCGGCGTGCTGGAGCGCAACCTGAAACTGAAAGAGGAGAAATAGAAGAGCGACGGCTTTGGACTCTCGTCCAAAGCCGTCGCTTTTTCTTATTTCAGCCGCCCCATGCCATATAAAAAGAGGACCAATCCGCCGCCGCAGGCGGCCGCTCCCAGCAGCAGGGCCCAGCCAGTGCCCAGGTCGGCGGCAGAGCCAAAGGCTGGGTTTAAAGCTGCCGCCGTCAACTCCATGACCATGGCGTTGCAGGAGAGCTGGGCGGCTGCGCCCCCCGGAGGGGCGGCGGCGTTCTGGAGGTCCAGGGAGACCGGCTCGAAGAGGGCTCCCGCCGCCCGGAGCCCCATGATCCCCAGCACCGACGCCCCGGGCAGGGGAAGGAGGGCCAGGAGGAGGCACAGGGCGGCGCCGCCCCCCATCAGCAGGAGGGTGCCGCCCCGCTTGCCCAATCTACCGGTGAGCCGGTGGGACCGGACACCCGCCAGGGCGGCCAGGGTGGTGAGGACGTAAAGGAGGCCGAACCACCGGAGGGGGATACCGGAGCGCTGGTACTGGACCTGGGATAGAAAGACGGCCACAAACTGCACCGTCTCGGTGAAGAGGGCGCCCCCCATCAGCAGGGGGGCGTGGGCAAGGCTCCAACCCAGGGCGGCGCGGAGGGGTGGGCGCTCCTCCGCCGGGGGCGCCGCCCCCTGGGGTTCGGTGAGGAAGAGGGTAAGGAGGGCGGCCAGGCCGTAGGTCATCACCGTCCACCCGGCGGCGGCGCGGTAGTTCTCCCCGAAGAACAGGGTGGAGCACACCCCCGCCGTCACCAGCCCGGCGGTCTGGACCGCTCCCCACAAGCCGAAGCGCCGCTGGCCCTCCTCTGGAGCGCCGCAGGCGTAGAGGTAGGCGGAATCACAGCCGGAGAGCCCGGCGAGGGCCACGGCCAGGATGACCCGCTCCAGCAAAAAGTCCCCAAAGCCGTCCGCCCGCCAAAAGACCACCTTGGAGAGGGCGTAGAGGGCGGTGGAGAGGACGATGACCCGCCGGTGGCCCAGCCGGTCGGCCACCCGGCCCCAGGGGAGCTCCAGCAGGAGCATGAGGGCCACCGACACCGACTCGATGACCCCGATTTCGGCCAGGGTGAGCCCGGCGGCCTGGCGGTAGAGGGTGGCCACGGGGGCATAAAAGCACAGTCCCTCCAAAAAATAGGCAGCAAAAAAGAGCGCGGTATTGCGCCTGGTATCCATCTGAATTTCCTCCTGTTTTCGTTCTGGCGCGGCCAAATGGGCAGCGCTGGAAGGCCCGCCGCAGGCGGAGCCGACGAAACACAGGGGCATCAGATGGGACGAGGCATCAACACACGCGCTCCTTTCCAATGGTCAGAATGTTACAGCCGCCGCAACAGCAGGCCGCTCATGGGGGCAAGGCGGATGGCGGCCTGGCCGGTCTCGGCGTTGGCGGGCCACACCATGGACCCGTCCACCTGGGCCCAGCTGCCGGCCACGGTGAGGACGGTGGGCCGGTCGCCGGCGTTGGCGGCGCAGAGGACACTGTCCCCCTCCCAGGTCCGGGTAAAGGCCAGCACCGCCCCTTCCGCCTTCACATAGGCGATGTCCCCCTTCCGCAGGGGGATGAGCTCCTTCCGGGCCCTGCCCAGGGCGGTGTACCAGGCGGTGAGGTCCTGGTCCTCGCTCCCCCAGAGGAAGGTGCGGCGGTTAAAGGGGTCCTCGAAGCCCTCCATGCCCGCCTCGTCGCCGTAGTAGGTGGTGGGGCTGCCCGGGAAGGCGTACTGCACCAGGGAGGCCAGCCGCAGCCGCTGCACCCCCAGGGCCCGCTGCTCAGGGGTGAGCCGGTAGGTGGACCGCCACTCCTTGCTCTCCCCGCCGCAGTCGCTCCCCACCCCCAGCAGGGTGAGGATGCGGGGGGTATCGTGGGTGCCCAGGGAGTTCATGGAGGAGTAGAAGGCGGCGGGGGGGTAGTTCTCCCGCAGGGTCTCCATGGTCTCCCGAAAAGCCCCGGCGTTGTGGGCGAGGAGCCAGGTGAGGAGGGCGCTGCGGAAGGGGTAGTTCATGAGGCCGTCCAGGTAGCCCCCCAGCAGGTGTTTCCGGCGGACGCCGTAGGCCACCTTGTTGGAGCCGTCCTCCCACACCTCGCCGATGATGACGGCCTCCGGCTTCACCGCCCGGGCGGCGGCGTGGAGTTTGCCCACAAACTCGTCGGGGAGCTCGTCGGCCACGTCCAGCCGCCAGCCGTCGGCTCCCGCCTCCAGCCACCGGCGGACGATGCTGTCCGGATTTTCGATGATATAGTCCACATAGCTGGGCTCGCTCTCGTTCACCGCCGGCAGGGAGTAGATGCCCCACCAGGACTCATACTGGTCCGGCCAGTGGGAGAAGTGGTACCACTTATAGTAGGGGGACTCTTTGGACTGGTGAGCCCCCAGGCCGGGGTAGGAGCCGTCCCCATTGAAGTAGCGGCTCACGAAGCCCTGGTGGTTAAAGACCCCGTCCAGTATCACCCGCATACCCCTGGCCCGGGCGGCGGCGCACAGCAGGGAGAAGTCCTCGTTGGTGCCCAGCATGGGGTCGATTTTTTCATAGTCGCCGGTGCCGTAGCGGTGGTTCTCCGGGGCCTCGAAGATGGGACAGAAGTAGAGGGTCTCCACCCCCAGGCTCTGGAGGTAGTCCAGCTTCTCCATGACCCCTGCCAGGGAGCCGCCGAAGAAGTCCCGGTTGCGGACCTCCCCCCGCTCATCGGGCCGCCACACCGGCTCCTCGAACCAGCCGGTGTGGACGCTGCGGCCGCCCACCATGCCGGTGGGGTCGGGGACGGCGGTGCGGCGGAACCGGTCGGGGAAGATCTGGTAGGTGACCCCCTCCCCGAACCAGGCGGGCACCTCCGCGGTGCCGTCGTAGACGGTGAGCTGCCGCTCCGGCAGCTCCAAATACTTGCCGTCCAGCCGCTCCAGCCGGAAGGAGTACCACACCAGACCCAGATAGCCGGCGGTGTCCAGTTCACAGGAGAAGAGGTCCCGGTCCCCGTCCAGGCCCGTCCAGGGCATGGGGAGGGTCACCGTCTCGTCGCTGCGGAACTCAAACCGTGCCTTCACAAAGGCCCGGGACCAGCCGTCCCCCCGCCAGGGGCGGAGGGTGAGGCGCACCGGGACGCCCGACGCCACCGCCCCGTAGGGGGTCTTGCACCGGGGGTCCCGGGAGTCAAAAATAGGCGTGTCAGTCAAACTACATCACTCACGATCGCGCAGAATGGGCAGCGGGCACCTCAGTCCGGCCGGTGGTAGTACTTTCTGAACTTCACGAAGTGCCCCAGCTGGTTTTTCTCCAGCTTCAGTTTACGCTTGAAGGCGGCGTCGGGTCCGTAGAGGAGGGGGTTGGTCACCGCCCCGGCCCGGATGAGCGCCTTCATCTCCTGGTGGTAGCGCTTGGGGGTATAGTCGAAGGCCACCTTGTGGGGGACCACCATCCACAGGGAGCGGTTCCGGGTGACGATGGTCTCCAGGGCCTTGTGCTCCACCCGGTCCTCCACCAGGAGCTTGGCCAGGTTATAGCCCGCCCCGGTCACATAGTAGTTGCTGCGGCCCTGACGGGTGTTGATCTCAAAGGCCTTGAACTTGCCGTCCCGCTGGTCGTACTTGATGTCGAAGTTGGAAAAGCCGGTGAAGCCCACGTCCTCCAAAAAGGCCTGGAACTTCTCGGCCAGGCCGTCGGCGGGCTCGGTGATGATGACGGCGTGGTTGCCGATGCCGTGGGGGGTGTGCTCCTCCAGGAGCACGTGGCCCAGGCACATGAGCTTCACCTGAGCATGCTCATCGGAGTAGCAGGTGAGGACCCGCATGAAGCTGTCGTCCCCGGGAATAAACTCCTGGATAATCATGGCGTCGGGGTAGCCGGCGGCGTAGACCTTGTCCAATGTGGCCTCCAGGCTTGCCCGGTCGGGGAGGGTAAAGACCTTCTCGCTGCCCGGGAAGTCGTGCTCCCAGTAGTGGACGCCGTTGGCCGGCTTGCAGATATAGGGGGGCTCAAAGGGCAGCTCGAAGTCGTGGCCCATCTCCCTCCGGTAGACGAAGGTGGCCGGGTGGTCGATGCCGTACTGGTCACACAGCTGGTAAAACCGCTCCTTGTCAGTGAGCTCGTCCATGAGCGCCAGATCGATATAGGGGGCGATGACGTTGGCCGGGAACCGGTCCCTATACTGGGCCGCCAGCTTCACATAGCTGTCGCCGCAGCCGATGACTAGCACCGTCTTGTCCGGGTTGACCCGGGCGAACTTGCACACGTTGTCGTAGAAGGTGGGCCCGTCCTCGTTCTTGGCGCACACCCGGTAATCCAGGATGGCGCTCTCATAGCACACGCCGGTGGCGAACTTGCCGTAGGCGGTGGAGCGGATGCCGTAGGCCTCATGGAAGGCTCGGGCCATGCTGTACACGTTGATGTCCCCTCCGAAGAGGAGGGGGAGGAAGGATGTCTCCATCATTGTTCAGCTCCCTGAAAGATGATCTCATACCAGTTTTTATCCCCGCCGGGGCCCATGGGGACCACCCGGACGGGATACCGGGCCGCCGCCCAGGCCGCCTCCTCGGCGGTGAGACGCAGCTCCCGGCGGCGGATGCCGCCCCCGGCAAAGGCCTGGGACAGCTTCTTGTCCAGTTGCGCTTCTCTCTCTGTCATGGTTCGGCTCCTTGGTGGGTTGGGGGGCGGGTGTTCCCATCCACCGGGCACCCCCTCATCCGCCCCAGTGTGCCCACTGGGGCACCTTCCCCCCTGTGGGGGGAAGGTTTTATGGGCGGCGTTTCCCCGGACCTTCCCCCCTCCAGGGGAAAGGTGGCCCGAAGGGCCGGATGAGGGTGCGCTTCAGGCGTGGTTTGGCGCGCCCCACAAATGGCGCAGTGCGGCAGGCGGCCCATCAGCCGGTGGCCCGCTTGACCTGGTAGACGCCGGAGATCTGGCCCAGCTTGTTGATGAGGCTGGTGAGCTCGTTCTTGTCCTTTACCTCCAGGACCACCGACACCAGGGCGTAGCCGTCGGGGAGGCCCCGGGCGGAGAAGCTGCTCACCTTCACCTTGGCGGCGGTGAGGGCCATGGTGACGTCCAGAGCCAGGCCGTCCCGGTCCTTGGCGGAGATCTCCAGGGAGGTCTGGTAGGTGCTCTGCTCGCTCTCGCCCCAGGAGACCTTCACCCAGCGGCCGGCCTCCTCGGGCTTGCGCTTGGCGGGGTCGGCGTTGGGGCAGTCCTGCCGGTGGACCGACACACCGAAGCCCCGGGTGATGAAGCCCACCACCGGGTCTCCGGGCACCGGGGTGCAGCACTTGGCGAACTTCACCAGGCAGTTGTCCAGGCCCTCCACGATGATGCCCGACTCGCTGCGCTTGGCGCCGGGGATGAGCTTGGCGGGGGTGGAGAGCTGGGGGGAGGTGGCCTGGGCGGCCAGCCGCTCGGCGTTGGCCTTCTCGGTCTTGTCCCGGTTGATGCGCAGCAGCTCGTCCCGGATGCGGTTGACCGCCTTCTGGGCGGTCATGCCGCCGTAGCCGATGGCGGCATAGAGGTCGTCCAGGCTGCCCGAGCCCACCTTCTTGAGGAGGTGGGGGAGCACGTCCTCGCCGGTGATGGCGGCCAGCTGGATGCCGGCCCGCTTGAGCTCCGACTCGAACATGGCCCGGCCGGTGACGATGTTCTCCTCCCGGCGCTCCTTCTTGAACCACTGCTTGATCTTGTTGCGGGCCTCGTTGGACTTGCAGATCTTCATCCAGTCCCGGCTGGGGCCGTGGGCCGACTTGGAGGTGATGACCTCCACGATGTCGCCGGACTGGAGCTGATAGTCAAAGGTGACGATGCGGCCGTTGACCTTGCACCCCGTCATGGCGTTGCCCACGGCGGAGTGAATGTTGTAGGCGAAGTCGATGGGGGTGGCTCCGGCGGGCAGATTGACCACGTCGCCCCGGGGGGTGAACACGAACACCTCGTCGGCGAAGAGGTCCACCTTCAGGGTGCGGACGTACTCCTCGGCCTCGGTGTCCTGCTGGCTCTCCAGCAGCTTCCGGACCCACTCGAAGGCCTCCTCGGTGCCCAGCTTGTCGTTGGCCAGGCCCTGCTTGTACTTCCAGTGGGCGGCGATGCCGTACTCCGCCGTGTGGTGCATGTCCCAGGTGCGGATCTGCACCTCGAAGGGGATGCCCTCCCGGCCGATGACCGTGGTGTGGAGGGACTGGTAGCCGTTGGGCTTGGGGGTGCCGATATAGTCCTTGAACCGGCCCAGCACCGGCTTGAAGAGGTCGTGGATACAGCCCAGGACGTTGTAGCACTCGTTGGTGTCGTCCACGATGACCCGGAAGGCGTAGAGATCGAAGATCTCGTCCAGGGTCTTGTTCTGGGCGAACATTTTTCGGTAGATGGAGTAGATGTGCTTCACCCGGCCGTACACCGTGGCCTGGATGCCCTCCTCCGCCAGCCGCTCCTGGATCTTTTGCTGGATGCTGGCCATAAACTCCTCGTGGGCGGAGGAGCGGCGGATGAGCTCGTCCCCGATCTCCTGGTAGCCCACCGGGTCCAGGTACCGCAGGGAGATGTCCTCCAGCTCCCACTTGATCTTCTGCATGCCCAGGCGGTGGGCGATGGGGGCGTAGATCTCCATGGTCTCCAGGGCCTTCTCCCGCTGCTTGCGGGGGGTCTGGTACTCCATGGTGCGCATGTTGTGGAGCCGGTCGCAGATCTTGATGAGGATCACCCGGATGTCCTTGGCCATGGCCATGAGCATCTTGCGGAGGTTCTCCATCTGCTCCTCTTCCTTGGAGGTGTACTGCACCCGGGTCAGTTTGGTGACCCCCTCCACCAGGTCGGCCACCGTGGCCCCGAAGAGCTTGGCGATGTCCTCGTGGGTGGCGCCGGTGTCCTCGATGCAGTCGTGGAGGAGGGCGGCGATGATGGAGTCGGTGTCCAGCTCCAGCTCGGCCACGATCTCGGCCACCGCCAGGGGGTGGGTGATATAGGGGGAGCCATCCTTGCGCAGCTGCCCCGAATGGGCCTGGTCGGCGTACTGGAAGGCGGCGTAGAGCCGCTTGGTGTCCAGGTTGTGGTTATATTGTTTGATCTTGTCTTCCAGGGCGTGATAGCTCTCCAAGACGGGGTCCATACGATCACCTCTTCTAAAATGCGTCCCGCCCCGGCCTTCAGCTCTGGGAGAGGCGGCGCAGCCGCTTCATGAGGGCGGAGTCTTCCAGGTCCACCTTGCCCTCCACCTGACACAGGTCGATGCGCAGGTGGTCGGTGGACTGCTCCACCCGGATGAGCCCGTGCTCATCCAGGACCTCCAGGCAGACCATGGTCCGCATGACGGTCTCCTTGATGCCGTAGGTCCGGGAGACCCCCCGGGCCAGACGGCGGGCGGTGTCCTCCACCCGGCCCTGCCGGGCGTGGCCGCTGAGATACCGCCACACGGCGGCAAATTCCGCCCGGCTGGGGATGAGGGCGGCCGCCTCCCGGGCGGTCAGGTTCTCCCCCTGCCGCAGGCGGTCGTAGAGGGCCTGCTCGGCCTCCATGCGGGTGGGGGCGGGGCGCAGGTCGCACAGCTGGAGCTGCACCGACCGGGTGCCCCGGAATTCGTTGATCTGGGGGGTGAAAGCCACGTCCACCCGGTCCCCGGGGGCCAGGCCCGCCATCCGGGCTGTCACCGAGAAGAAGATGGCGTCCAGGCTGTGGCCGCAGCGGCTCAGGCGCAGCTTCAGGTGCCGGCCGCCCCCCACCTCGCTGAGGGTGGACACGGTGCAGCCCGAGAGGGAAAACACCGGCTTGGGGTTGCCCGCCCCATAGGGCTCCAGCACACCAAGGCCGTGAACCTCCTCCACCGTCAGCAGGTTGGGGTCGGGGAGCTCGGCGTCGATGTCCAGCACCGACACCAGCTCGGCCCCGCCGCTCCAGGCCTCCACACATTCCTCCATCCGCTTCCGGAAGGCGTCGATGTGCTCCTCCAGGATGGTAAAGCCGGCGGCCAGGGCGTGGCCCCCGAAGCCCTCCAGCAGATCGGCGCAGGACTCCAGGGCCTTGAACAGATTGAAGCCCCCAAAGCTCCGGCAGGAGCCCTTCCCCTTGCCGTCCTGGAGGCAGATCATGAAGGTGGGGCAGGAGTACCGCTCGGCCAGGCGGGAGGCCACGATGCCCACCACCCCCTGGTGCCAGTTTTCCCCGGAGAGGACCAGGGCCCGGCGGGGGGCAGCCGATTCCCGCTCCAGGCGGGAGAGGCACTCCTGGTAGATGTCGGCCTCGATGGCCTGCCGCTCCCGGTTGAGCTCACACAGCTCCTTGGCCAGCAGTTCCGCCCGGGCGGGGTCGTCGGTGAGGAGGAGCTCGGCGGCCACCCAGGCCTTCCCCATGCGCCCGGCGGCGTTGATCCGGGGCGCCAGGGTGAAGCCGATGCCCGTGGCGGTGAGACACCGGCTCTCCGCCCCCGCCTCCCGGATGAGGGCCTTGAAGCCGGGCCGGCGGGTGTGGGCCAGGGCCCGGAGCCCCTGCCGGACGATGGTCCGGTTCTCCCCGGTGAGGCTCATGACGTCGGCCACCGTGCCCACGGCGGCCAGGTCGGAACAGCGCTCAAAGACCGCCTGCCGCTCCTCCGGCGGGGTGTGGGCCAGGGCTAGCTTCAGAGCCACCCCCACCCCGGCCAGGCAGGGGAAGGGGTAGCCGCAGTCGCTCCGGTGGGGGTCCACCACCGCCGCGGCGGCGGGGAGGCCCTCCTTGCACTCGTGGTGGTCGGTGATGATGACCTCCATGCCCAGGCTGTTGGCGTAGTCGGTCTCGGCCACGGCGGTGATGCCGCAGTCCACCGTCACGATGAGGCTCACCCCCGCCTGGTGCAGGTGGTCCACCGCCTCCCTATTGAGGCCGTAGCCCTCCTCCAGCCGGTCGGGGATGTACGGGATGACCTGGCCCCCCCGGCTCCGGAGGAACTGGGTCAAAAGACAGGTGGACGTGATACCGTCCACATCGTAGTCGCCGTAGACGGCGATGGACTCCCCCCGCTCTAAGGCCAGCGTCAGCCGGGCCGCCGCCTTGTCCATGTCCCTGAGGAGGAAGGGGTCATGGAGGGGCGCCTCCCCGGCGGACAAGAAGTCCTGGGCCGCCGCCGGGGCGTCCAGCCCACGGGCGCACAACACCAAGGCCGCCAGAGCCGGCAGTCCGGCCCTCCGCAGCCCTTCCACGGCGCTCCTTTCCGGGGCTGCCAGATTCCATTTCTTGTACTTCATCCGTTTGCCCTCAAATTTCAAAAAATCAACTTTTATTATACCAAATCCCCCCGTCACTTACAAGGGAAAGTCCAGGGTATGTCAAAAGGAAAAGGACCCGCCCCTCCGGTGGGGGAGGGACGGGCCCTGAGAGAGGGCGGGATCGGCATACCTGACAGATTTCGCATCACCTTTCGTAGGGGCGGCCTGTGGCCGCCCCTACACACACCTCCGAAACGTGGTGCCAATGGCGCGCCGAGTCGTCGCGCCCCACAAGTAAAAGTAAGAGGGAAAAGTGAAGAGTGAATTGGGAAGAGAGATGGAGCCGTGCCCCGCGATAGAGGGAATACCAGGCAGCGCCACCACGTTCCGACACCCACCCACGCAGGCGGCGAAAAAATGTGGGATAAAACCACCGCTTGTCCCTGTTCCGCCCAGGTAGTCTACCGTAGACGGCGCTGGTGCACAATGGGGGAGCAAAGACGGGCCGCCGGATTCCTATTTGGAGCCACTCAACCCCCACGGGAGCCCCTTTTTCTTTGGATTCCAAAAACCGTTCTTTTTCCAGCAGGGAAGCGAAACGGGTTTTGACTGTTCCTTGAGGAAACACTTAACGCCCCCTCATCCGTCATGGCCAATGACCATGACGGGCCCGTCGCAGAATCGAAAGATTCTGCGGCGGGCTTTTTTCTGCCCATGGAGATAATTATGAAGGAAATTGCCG
>NZ_CALXEE010000038.1 GCF_944387245.1 uncultured Intestinimonas sp.
AGGGAACAACGAAGCGGCGGAACGCTCGGGCGCCCGCCCGCGCTCTGGCCGCGCCCGCACGCAGGCGCAGCAAGCCTCCGGCTTGCCGGACCCTTCCCCCAATACTGGAAATGTTTGGGAGGAGACCGCGCAAGACCGTGCGGCCCCCTCCGTGTGAGAGATTTTCCCCATGGCCGCGTGAAAGGAGTGGATTCTATGCCGGGACCGAGACAGCCCACCGACCTGGTGAAGGCCAACGGGCGCAAACACCTGTCCCAGGCGGAGGAGGACGAGCGCCGGGACCGGGAGGTCCATGTGCCGCCACCGGATAAGGCCCAGCCGCCCCGGTGGCTGCTGAAGAAGTTCCATCAGGAGTTTGCCGAGATCGGCGAGATCCTCCGCCAGGCCGGACTCTACACCGAACTGGACCGGGATGTGCTGGGACAGTTCCTGGTGGCCCGGGACCGCTGGCTCCGGGCAGATAAGCTGGCCTCGGCAGCCATCCGGGACAAGGACGAGAAGCTGGCCAAGGAGTGGACCGGCGTCCAGGCCTCCTATTTCAAGCAATGCCGCCAGTGCGCCGAGGTCATGGGCCTGTCCATCTCCTCCCGCTGCCGGCTGGTGGTGCCGGAGGTGGTGGCCAACGCAGCCCGAGAGGTGGACGAGACGGACGAGTTCACCCGCGCCCTGCGGGCCCGGCAGGCCAGGGCCATGGGGGAGTAGCCCATGGCAGTGCTGGACCGGGCGGCCGGGCAGTTCGTCTGCGACTTTGTGGAGCGCCTGCCCACCACCGACACGGGGCAGCCCTTCCAGCTTTACGACTGGCAGCGCGACGCCCTGATGGAGTTCTACTCCACCCTGGAGCCGGACGGGGAGAGCGGGGAGCTGCTGCGGCAGTACCAGTATCTCTATCTGGAGATCCCCAAGAAGAACGGCAAGAGCGAGCTGGCCGCCGCCCTGGGACTCTACCACCTGTTCGGGGACGGCGAACTCAACGCCGAGGTCTACCTGTGCGCGGCGGACCGGGACAACGCCAGTATCGTGTTCCGGGCGGCGGTGTTCATGCTGGAGACTGCCCACTGGACGGCCAAGATGATCGCCCGGGGCGAACTGAAGATCACCAAGTCCAAGAAGCAGATCGAATACCGGCAGCAGCGCCGGGCAGAGAATGGCGGCACCCGCTGGGTGACTGTGGGACTGATGGCGGTGCTGTCCGCCGAGGCTTTTTCCAAGCACGGCTACAAGCCCAGCTGCGTCATCTTCGACGAGCTCCACGCCCAGCCCAACCGGGCCCTGTGGGACGTGATGACCGGCGCCGCCGGCGCTGCCCACACACAGCCGGTATGGATCGTGCTCACCACCGCCGGAGACGATCCGGACCGGAAGAGCATCGGCTGGGAGATCCACGAGCGGGCGGTGGCCATCCGGGACGCCCGGCAGCTGCGGCAGATCCTGGCCCAGGGCGGCGATCCCCGGCAGGTGCTCTCCCTGCGCCGGGCAGCCCCGGAGGAGCTGGAGCAGGCCCAGGAGGCCCTGCTGGCTCGGGATGAGTCCAACTGGCTGCCCATCCTCTACGGCCTCATCGCTCTCTACGGGGACGACCCGGAGGCCCTGGAGCAGGTGGATATCTGGGACGAGTCTCTGTGGCGCCTGTGCAACCCCTCCCTGGGGAAGCACCTGACCCTGCGGACCCTGCGGCTGGAGGCCCAGGCGGCCAAGCGGAGCCAGGCGGCGGAGAAGCTCTTCCGCTGGCTCCGGCTCAATCAGTGGATCAGCGTGAAAGCGGTGGGCTGGGTGCCTCTCACGCTGTACGACAAGACCCAGTTCAACCGCCCGGAGTGGGCGGGGCTGAGCGCCCCGGCACGCCGGCAGGCCGTCCGGGACTGGCTGCGGGGCAAGCAGTGCTACGGCGGGCTGGACCTCTCCAAGAGCACCGACCTCACTGCCTTCGTGCTCCTCTTTCCGCCCCAGCCCGGGCTGGAGACCTGGGTGGCCCTCTTCTGGTCCTGGCGGCCGGAGGACGGGGTGGAGGAGGCCGAGCAGCGGGACCACGTCCCCTACCGGGACTGGGCCCGGGCAGGGTTCCTGGAGCTGTGCGAGGGGGACATCGTGGATTACAGCAGGGTGGAGGAGGTCATCCGGGAGGCGGCGGAAGTCTTCGACCTCATCACTCTGGGCCTGGACCCGGCCATGTCCTGGACGCTGTCCCAGCGGCTCATGCAAGGAGGCATCGAGGTGCTGGAGATCTCCCAGACCATGCTGGGCATGTCTCCCGCCACCAAGAAGCTGGAGGTCCTCATCCGGGCCCACCAGATGCTCCACGAGCACAATACCTGCGCCCGGTGGAACTTCGGGAACGTCCGCTGTGCGGTGGACGGCAACGAGAACATGAAGCCCATGAAGAACCGCAGCACCGGCCGCATCGACATTACCGTGGCCTGGATCATCGCCATGGCCACGGCCATGGTCAAGGAGGCGGCCAAGCCGGATCTGGCGGCGGCCATGGAGCGGCCGGGCTTCAGCCTATAGGGTGTCCAAGTCGGACACGGAAGGAGGAGTCGGATGAAGCTATGGAAGAAGAAGCTGGGCCGCATGAGCGCCGATCTGGTGCTGGTGGCGGGCGCCGCAGCGGTGGCGGTGGGGGCGGGACTGATCTATCTGCCGGCCGGCCTCATCGCCGGCGGAGTCCTGGCGATGGCCGGTGCGGTGCTCAGCGCCATGGGAAGGAGGGAAGAGCCGTGAGTATGACCCAGGGCATCCGGGCGCTGGCCAGGTCGCCCACCGTCAGCAAGGCGGTGACGGCGGATGGGCTGGTGGCCGCCGGCTATCCCGTGAGCGGCACCGAGGCAGGGGAGAGCCTGGCCCGGAAGCTCTCGGCGGTGGACCGGTGCATCGAGATCCTCAGCGACTCCATGGGCAAGCTGCCCTCCTACATCATGGACAGTAAGACCCGGCAACGGGTGGACCTGCCTCTGCTGCGGCTCCTCAACGTGCGGCCCAACGAGGCCATGAGTCCCTTTGTGGCCAAGAAGGTGGTGGAGACCAGCCGCCTGGTCACCGGCAACGGCTACGAGTGGATCTTGCGGGACCCCCGCACCGGGCGCATCACGGAGCTGATCCCTGTGCCCGGAGAGCTGGTGGAGCCCTGGCGGGATCTGAGCGGCCGGGTGTGGTACACGGTGACCCACCCCTGGACGGGGGAGCCCATGCGGCTGCCCCAGGAGGACATCTGCCACTACAAGGCCGCCTCCCGGGACGGGCTGAAGGGCGTGGGCGTTCTCCGTCGGGCCAGCGAGGTCATCGCCTCCAGCCTGGCGGCCCAGCAGTATGAGCGCTCCTACTACGAAAACGGCGGCCAGCCCTCCGGCGTCCTCCGCACCGAGAGCGACCTGGGCGGCTACGCCAAGGACCCGAATGGGAAGCCGCTGAAACGGCCGGACGGCACCTGGATCACCCGGAAGGACCAGCTGCGGAGTGAGTGGGAGAAAATCCACGCCGGTCCCAGCAACAGCCACCGGGTGGCCATTCTGGACTTCGGACTGGAATACAAGCCCCTGTCGGTGAGCAACCAGGATGCCCAGTTCATCGAGAGCCGGGAGGTCTCGGTCCGGGACATCGCCCGCTACTTCGGAGTGCCCCTCTACAAGCTCCAGGAGGGCAAGCAGGCCTACGGCTCCAACGAGCAGAACGCCATCGAGTACGTGGTGGGCACCCTCCACCCCAATGTGACCCAGTACGAGGAGGAGCGGACCTGGAAGCTGCTGACCCAGAGCCAGGTGGACGCCGGGCTGGAGATCCGCATCAACATGATGGCGGAGCTCCGGGGCGACACTTCGGCCCGGAAGGACTGGTACAAGGCCATGAACGAGATCGGCGTGTTTTCCGTCAACGACATCGAGGAGCTGGAGGACCGGCCCGACGTGCCCGGCGGGGACGCCCGGAAGGCCTCCCTCAACTATGTGCCCCTGGAGGACTGGCCGGAGCTGAGCCGGAAACGAGCCGGGGCGCAGACCGTCCCGGGAGAGGAGACGTGAATGGAACAGATCATGAAAGCGGCCCGGCTCCTGAAGGCCGAGGCCACCGAGGAAGACCTGGCCCTCATCAGCGCCCAGGCCCTGCGGGCGCTGGCGGCGGAGGAGGTCTATACCTTCCGCCTGGCGGCCTGCAACAATCAGGTGGACCGGGACCTGGAGCGATTCACCGAGCGCACGCTGGAGACCCTGGCCAAGCTCTTCGTGGGCCGTCCGGTGCTGCTGGACCACAAGTGGAGCGCCGGCAGCCAGACCGCACGGGTGTACGCCGCCGGGGTGGAGGAGATGCCCGGCGTGGAGGGCGGACAGCAGCTGGTGCTGCGGTGCTATATGCCCCGGCTCCAGGGTAACGGCGACACCATCGCCGCCATCGAGACGGGCCTCCTGCGGGAGTGCAGCGTGGGGGTAGCGGGGGAGCGGGCCGTCTGCTCCATCTGCGGCACGGACCGGGCCACCGCCTGGTGCGAGCACGTCAAGGGCTGCGAGTACGATGGCAAGCTCTGCTACATCGAGCTGGACGGCGCCACCGACGCCTATGAGGTGTCCATGCTGCCGGTGCCGGCCCAGCCGGCAGCCGGGGTGGTCAAGCGCTACGGCGGGCCGGATGGCCCGGAAGATCCCCCACCGGGCAGAGTGCCCGGTGCAGATAGCCAGGACTGGCGGGACAAGGCCCTGCTGGAGCTGGAGAAAAACAGATTTTAATGGAGGGAACACAATGAGACGCAAGCTGATCGACCTGAAGACCCAGCGCACCGCCCTGCTGGAGGGGGCCGAGGCCCTGCTGAAGGAGGGCAAGCGGGAGGAGTACCGCGCCGAGATGGCCAAGGTGACCAAGATGAACGAGGAGATCAAGGACGTGGAGGACCTGGTCCGGGAGCAGGACCGGAAGTTCCTGGAGAAGGCCGCCGACCCCGCCGAGGAGAAGGACAAGGCGGAGGAGCGGGGCAATGAGCTCATGAAGGGCCACGAGGTGACCTTCTCTCCCCTGGAGGTGGCCAAGGCACTCTTTGTCCCCAAGCATACCGAGAAGTCCGTGACCCTGGCCACCGGAACCCTGGCACAGCCCACCGGCGCCGGCACCGACATCCGGGACGCCCTGGGCTACGGCGTGGGCGCCATCATCGACCAGGTGTATGTGCAGGATCTCACCGGCATGTCCGCCTATCTGGAGCCCTATGTGATCTCCGAGCCCGACGCCAAGGGGGCTAAGGTGACCACCGCCGCCGGCACAGCCCGAGTCGCCTCCGACGATCCCCAGCTGGGCGTGGCCAAGATCGCCCCCTATGAGCTGACCACCACCAGCTATGTGGACCGGAACATCTCCCGGCTCACCCCCGCCAACTACTACGCCAAGATCTTCGCCATGGCCATGAAGTCCATGCGTCGGAGCACGGTGGGGATGATCTTCAACGGCGACGGCCAGGCCACCAATGACATGTTCGGCGTCAAGACCGCCAAGAACATGGCGGGCAGCCCCATCTATGCCAACCTGGATGTGGAGGAGGTCGGCCCCGACCTGCTGACCGAGCTGATGTTCGCCTACGGCGGCGACGAGGAGCTGGGCGGCAACTGCCGGCTCTACCTCAACAAGAAGGACCTGCTGGCCCTGGGCAAGCTGCGGGGCACCAACGAGAAGCGGCGGCTCTTCGACATCGTGCCCGACGCCGCCAACCCCAACACCGGCACCATCCGGGAGGGCGGCACCATTGTGCCTTATTCCATCTCCTCCAAGCTCACCGCCCTCTCCGCCTCCGAAAAGGGTTCTTCCGCCATCCAGACCATGGTGTACGGCGACCCCATGAACTACGAGCTGGGCCTCTTCGGCGCTTACACGGTCCGGGTGGACGAGTCCGTCAAAGCGGTGGAGCGTATGCTCACCATCCTGGGCGACGCCATGGTGGGCGGCAACCTCATCGTGGACAAGGGCTTCGTGGTGGCCACCCTGCCCGCCAACGGCTGAGCCCATGGCTCTGACCGAGGAGCGGCGGGCCAGGCTGCTGGCCTATTGCCGGATTACGGAGCCCACAGATGAGGAACTCCTCACCCTGGAGGGGCTCTACGACGCGGCGGTGGGATACATGGAGGGGGCGGGGATCTCCCCGCCTGCCTCCGGTACCCCCAGGGCTGCCCAATATGACCTGTGCGTCAACTATCTGGTGTTGGATGGTTATGATCGCCGGGACGTGACCATCACGGGTACCATTGTGGCGGACAACCCCGCCTTCCGGCGGCTCATCAACCAGCTGAAGCTGACCGAGCCTGTGTCCAAGTTGGACACAGCTGAGGAGGGATGACCTGTGGCGGAGCATATCGACGCCGGGAAGCTGGACAAGCCCGTCCAGGTCCTGGAGCTCCGGGAGACGACTTCCGGGGTGTGGGAGTGGGTATCCATCCGTCGGGCCTGGGCCAACATCACCTTCCAGGCCAAGAGCAACCTCTTTTCCCAGGTGGGCGTGGGGGCAAGGGATGCCGCCATCGTGATCCGGCGGCTGTCTCTCACCCTCCACAACGCCCTGCGCCTGGGGGAGCAGCACCTCTTCCTCACCTCCATCATGGACCGGGGGCGGGGGCACTTGGATGTGGACGCGGCGGTGGTGGAGCCGGTGCCCTGCACAGCCACCCGCACGGAGGACACGGTGGGGGAGAATGCCCGTCCGGTGACGGGGGAGACCATGCGCGTAACCTTCCCCGGCGTGCTGACGGAGAAATACGCCAGGTATGAGCGGGAGGAGACCCACGCGGAGAACGAGACCAGTTATGTCCTGGTGACCTCCAAGCCCATCGCCTTGAAAGCCGGGGACCTGGTGGCCGTCCAGGAGGGGCCGGCCAAGGGCAGGTATCATGTAACTGTCTGCCATGTGCTGGATGCGTATAGAAACGAGTATGAGATTATGTTTTCCGGAGACGTGTAAGGCGGTGAACCATGTCTGATTATCTGCAATCGAGGGCATATCAAGCGTTTCTATATTGGGACAATGTGGCTAGACAGGCCGGAACCAAAGTGGCAACAAAGAGTTCGGGACAAAAGACTCGAACTCCTGTAACCACTTCGGATAAATCTCAGGTGTGGGCTGAGGTCAATACCGCCGGTTTAGATCGGCTCTTAGCAAGCTGGGATAAATTATTGCGGGAATTTCCGCAGATGAAGCAGGCAACGCTTGAGAAAATGGGAAGTGAGTTGCTTCGGCGGGTCCGCAGCGAGATTGGCGGCACCGGGAAGGTGGCCGGCTGGCAGGCACCCCATATGGGAGACAGGGGCGGTTATGTAGCCGTCCGGGCCAAGGCCAACACCTACCAGACGACGAAAGGCGGCACGCGGTATGCGGTTGGCTACATCACCAACGCCTTTGAGGGCGGACACAAGATCCGCAAGCCCCAGGGCGGGAAGGGATACAGCCCCCGGATCAAGGTGGCGGCGGTATCGGGGCGGTGGAGCTATGACGCGGTGCGCCGGCAGCTGGCCGGCATGAGCCAGGAGGACGTGGACGCCCTGATGACGCTCATCACAGATGGACTGGAGGGACGGCTGTGACCTATCAGGACTTGATGGAGGCCATTGCGGCCCGGATCGCCAAGCTGTGGCCGGACCGGATGCTCTACCGGGACTTCTGCCCGGCAGACCACAAGCGTCCCTCCGGCTTTCTCTATGTGACCAACGCCGGCTATGAGGACGCCAACCTCTTCCTGGTCCAGTGGACCTTTGAGGCGGAGCTCACCCTCTACGCTGCCACTGACGCCTACTCGGCGGAGAGCACGGAGGAGCTGCGGGCCGACCAGCTGGCCGTCCTGGGCGCTTTCGGCGGTCCGGCCATCAAGGTGGGGGACCGGAGCGTGATCCTGACCGTAGGGGCGCCCTCTCCGGGGCCTGGGGAGGCCTATGTGACCTTCTCCGCCTCCTGGATGGACGGGCGCCCGGCCTACACCGACCCGGACATCCCGCCCAGTGATGTGCCCCTCATGGAGCACTATGAACTCAATATCTCAACAAGGGAGTGATCTTATGGCAACGACGATCGGGCTGCCCAGCCTGACCATCACTTTCCAGAAGGCCGCCCAGGCGACGGTCAACCGGAGCAAGAAGGGCTACGTGGGCGTCTTTGTGCGGGACGCCGAGGCCCAGGGGGTCCACCAGCTCACCAGCGCGGCGCTGATCCCGTCGGAGCTGGGGGCGGACAACCAGTCCTATCTGGCCCGGGCCTTCACCGGCACCGACCGGGGCCAGCCCAGCAAGGTGGTGGCGGTGGTCATCGCCACCGGCACCGAGGACACCACGGCCCTGGAAGCCGGTCTGAAGCTCATCGAGAACCAGAGTCTGGACTACATCGCTCCGCCTCCGGATGTGACGGAGGCGGAAAAGACCCTGCTGGAAACCTGGGTAAAGGAGCGGAGGAAGGACTACTTCACCGAGAAGCTGGTGGAGGCCAACCCCACCGCCCCTCCCGACGACATGGGTATCATCTCCTTCAAGGAGACCGACGGCGCTATCGCGGCGGGGAAGACCACCTACACGGCGGCCCAGTATGCCAGCCGGATCGCCGGGGTGCTGGCGGGTATCCCCATGGGCATGTCCTGCACCTACGCCCCCCTGGAGGAGCTGACGGCGGTGACGCCCCGGAATGAGACGGAACAGAAGACGGCCATCAACGAAGGCAACCTTATCCTGATCCACGACGGCCAGGTGGCTAAGATTGCCCGGGGGGTCAACTCCCTGACCACCATCCCGCCCACCGGAAACGCCGATTGGAGCAAGATAAAAATTTGCGAAGGGCTTGATTTGATTACATACTACCTCCGCACCACTATCCAGGGACAATATATCGGCCGTTTTCCGAACACTTATGACAACAAGTGCCTGCTGCTCACCGCCATCCGGGAGTATTTCACGTACCTGGAGAGCGCCGGGGTGCTCAATCCCGGGGAGAGCTGGACGGAGATCGACGTGGAGGCCCAGGAGCGGTGGCTCAAGGCCCAGGGTGTGGAGACCGCCGACCTCACTGAGCAGCAGCTCAAGGAGTACCAGACCGGGAGCTGGGTCTTTATCAAGTGCGGCGGCCGACTGGTGGACGCCATGGAGGACTTCCAGGTGATCTTCCACGCGGCGGCTACCCTGGCGGCATAAAAAGAGCCGGGGATCACTCCCCGGCCTCCCGTTCCATGCGCTGTTTGATTGAAGTTTTAATATACTGGTTGACTTTTTCTCCGGCATGGTCTGCCGCCGCCCGTAACGCTTCATAGTCTGCCAACTGCATATCAAGCGGGACACGCTTAATGTTCTTCTCCTTGTACTTTTTAGAAGCCTCGTAAGCCTTTTCGTCATAGGCCATGATAACACCTCCCAAGTTAGTGTACCACGGATCGGAAAATGTGTACACATATAAAATAGCTAAAAATGTGTACGCATATTTGTGAAGTATGTCGTATAGAAATATGTGTACACATATGATATACTAACATTGTCAAGGGGGAAACCCCGAGACAAATAAAAGCCCCGGTGGTCGAGACCGGGGCAGAGAGGAGGTAAGAAGATGGCACACCGCGATGGCAAGTGGTGGTACAAGGGCAGAGCCTTTGATACCCTCCACGCGGCGCTGGTAAGCGCCTGGCCGAAGTAAAGGCCACGGGGCCGGGGGAGACCCGGCCCCACCCAAAAACTTGCCTCCGGGGCCATTATAGCACGGCAGGCGGCGGAAAAGCAAGGGAGGTTCACTATGAACAGAGAAACAAGTCTGGAGACCTGCCCGTTTCTGGTGGTGGACGAAGTCTCCTTTGAGCTGGAGCGGGTATCCGATCTGTGCCATGCGCTGGGGTGTGTGAACGAGAGAGACGGCGTCGTATCTGTGGATGTTCTGGCTCACAGCTTTATGGTCGTACGCGACCTGGTGGATACACAAATCAAGTCCCTGTCCAGGATCGACTGGCATGGGAAAGGAGGAAAACAGCATGAATGAGCTGATGATCTTCAATAACCCGGAGTTTGGGGAGATCCGCACCGTGGAGGTGGACGGGGAGCCCTGGCTGGTGGGGAAGGATGTGGCCCGGGCGCTGGGGTACAGCAATCCACGCAAGGCATTGGCTGACCATGTAGATGAAGAGGACAAGGGGGTAACGAAATGTGACACCCTTGGCGGAAGTCAGGAAATGACCATCATCAACGAGAGCGGCCTTTACTCCCTGGTGCTGTCCAGCAAGCTGCCGGGGGCGAAGAAGTTCCGGCGGTGGGTGACGGCCGAGGTGCTGCCCTCCATCCGCCGGACCGGCGGTTACCAGCTCCCAAAGGACTACCTGTCGGCCCTGCGGGCGCTGGTGGCGGTGGAGGAGGAGAAGCTGGCCCTGCGGGCGGAGAACGAGCAGCAACGGCAGGCCATCGCGGAATTTGAGCCGGTGCGGCAGTATGTGGACACCATCCTCAGCAGCCCCGGCACAATGGCCACCACCCAGATCGCCGCCGACTACGACATGAGCGCCAAGCAGCTCAACAAGATCCTCCACGAGGAGGGCCTGCAGCACTGTGTCAACGGGCAATGGATCTTGTACCGGCAGCACATGGGGAAGGGGTATACCAAGTCGGAGACCATCCCCATCGTCCGGTCGGACGGCAGGCCGGACACCCGGCTCATCACCAAATGGACACAGAAGGGCCGGCTGCTGATCCATGAGATCCTGGGCCGGCGGGACATTCTGGCCGTGATGGACCGAAATCCGGCGGAATTCTAAACAGAAGGGAAGATTTGTATGGCAACAAGTATCGATACTGCAAAGCGGGTTATTAACGGCACCTTCGGCGAGGTGTGGGTGGACGGCGAGAAGATCGCCGAGTGCACCGCCTGCCAGCTGAAGGTGAGCAAGAACAAGGAGACCATCAACCTGTGCGGCCAGTTTATGACCGATACCAAGGCCACCAGTGGCAGCGGTACAGGCAGTCTGACACTCTACAAGGTGGACTCCGGTTTTGCCCAGAAGCAGAGCGGCATCCAGGACGGCGTGGACCGCCGGTTTACGGTGATCTCCAAGCTGAAGGACCCGGACAGCTGGGGAGCAGAGCGGGTGGCCGCCTATAATGTCAGCTTTGACGACCTGACCCTGGCGGATTGGCAGGCGGCAACGGTGGGAAAGGTGACGACCCCCTTTACCTTCAGCCGCTATGAGTTTCTGGACCAGATTACCCCGGCATAAGGAGGAGCTATGGCAAAAAAAGAGAAATCCGTGATTGACAGCCTGCTGGATCTGCCGGAGTTTGAGCCGGAGACCACGGCGGTGGAGCTGCCCCGGCTGAACATCGTGCTGGAGCTGCGGGAACTGCCCTATGACAAGCTCATCAAACTGGCCCGGGAGCCGGAGGCCCAGCTCCATCTCATCCTGGCGGCCGTGACCAATCACCCCGAGATGAGGGACAAAGCGTGGTACCATGACAAAAAGGGCTGTGCCACGCCGGTGGACGCCCTGAAGAAGCTGCTGCGCAAGGGCGAGGTGGAGAAGATATGCCGGGCCATTGACCAGCTCCACGGCTATGCCGTGGGCAGCGTGGTGCCGGTAGACCCTGAAACCATGCAGGCGGCGGCCATCTCTGCCGCTGTGGAGGACCTGGAAAAAAACTGACCGGGCGCGCCGACCTGGCCGTGGCCCAGCGGCTGCTGCTGGACCACGGCATTTTCCCGGGGGACTTCCTGCGGCGTCCCCCGGGAGAGCGTGCGGCGGTCTGCGCGCTGCTCATTGACCACAAGCGCAGGAAGGACGGTGAGATCTGATGGCGAAGAGTACGGATGCCAGTGTTGTCTTCTCTGTAACAGATAATTTTAGTCAGTCCATTGTCGGTATGAAAAACTCAGTCAATTCATTTAAGCAGGATGTGGTCGGACTCCAAAAAACGCTGGATGCACTTGACAGCGCAAAGTTTCAATTGAAGAACTTTGACCTTAAAAGGGCAAAACAAGAATTGAAAGATGCACAGAAAGAGTTCAATCGTCTGGGTGATTCCGCCGAAGATGCAGATAAAAAATTAGCTGCGGAACAAAATCTGCGAGACGCAACAGAAAAGTATGATAATATCCGACGTCAGTTAGCAGCGGTAAGCAGACAGGCGAAGGAGACAGAAAAGGATCTGCTAAATGCGACCATAGCATCCAGCAAAGCAGAAAACCGGGCAGGACGCTCTGATGTCCTCTCGGCATTGGGCCAGGCTGGCATCTTTGCCATGGCCGGAAATGTTGCCAGCCAGTGGGCGGATGTGATCGTTGGGTCCTCCTTTGGCGGGGAGGTGGGCGGACTCTTTTCCGGGGCACTTTCCGGTGCGGCGTCGGGGGCCTCGCTTGGTACGCTGCTCGGGGGGCCGGTGGGCACAGCCATCGGCGCCGCCATCGGCGGCGCCCTGGGCCTGGCCGGCGGGGCGGCGCAGTCCTACCAGAGCCGGGATCAGGCCTTCATGGGTTACTATGGCGGCCTCTATGAGACCGCCTCACAGGCCACGGAGTCCAGCCTCACAGCGGGCACGGAGACGGCGGCCCAAAGGGAGCTGGACGCCATCGCCTTTGATAAGCTGCTGTATGGGCAGGGGGATGAGTTTCTGACCGGCCTGAGGGAGACTGCGGCCAGGACACCCTTTGAATATGCCGATCTCACCGCTATGGGCCGGAATCTGGCTACGGGGTTCGGTTCGGACCCAGAGCGGATGCTGGAGCTGATGACCGCCATTGGAGATGCCGGTGCCACCGTGGGCGCGTCCACGTCGGACATGCAGTGGATGGCCACAGCTCTGAGCCGGATGCAGTCCACAGACCTGGCCCAACTGGGTGAGATCAATATGTTCCAGGACCGGGGCGTGGATGTGATCGGAATGCTTGCAGAGGCTTATGGCAAAAACGAGGGCGATATCCGTAGCATGATCTCCTCTGGAGACATTGGGGGCCGGGAGGCAGTCAGCATTATCCAGGCCGCCCTCTCTGATTCCAATGGGCCTTATGCAGGCTCTATGGCCCTGATGGCGGAGACCTTCGATGGGCTCACCTCCACGCTCTCCGATGCCATGACGGAGATCGACAATGCTACCGGTGAGGGCTACAACGAGAAGGCCAAGGAGGGCCTCCAGGCGGATATCGACGCCTATGGGGGCGAGCTGGGAGAGGCGCTATCCACAGCCAACGAGATCATCGGCGAGGGCAAGGCCATCGCAGAAAACCTGGACCGGCAGTACAGCCGGGAGGCCCTGTCTGCGCTGACCCTGGGGACGGACACCACGGTCTACGGCGAGGAGCAGGCCGCAGCGCTTCAGGAGATGCACGGCCAATACACCGACCTGGTGGAGCAGTACCAGACCGCCAGCGAGGAGGACAAGGCCATCATCGCCGGTGAGATCGAGGCGCTGAAGGAAGAGGCCCAGGCCATGGCTGACAACGCCTATGACGCCAGCGACATGGCGCAGAGCCTTCAGGACGTGGAGCTGGACCTTATCGCGGCCATCCGGGACAATACAGCTGCCCTGGGGTCTGCCGCCTGGGGGCGGGACTACCGGACCAGTCAGGAGCTGGGCAAGGGGCAGATGGCCGTGTCCGATGATGGGGGCAGCGCCATCGCCTCCTCTTACCAGGACTGGGTCCAGGCAAGCAACACGGACGCGGTCTACACACCCCATGCGGCTGGTCTGGACCGGGTGCCCTACGACGGCTATGCAGCGCTGCTCCACGAGGGAGAACGGGTGCTGACGGCCCGGGAGGCCAGGGAGCAGGACCGGGGGCAGAAAGCGCCCATCCAGATCACCATTACCGGCAACAGCTTTGGAGCCGGGGTGAGCGCCGAAGAGATCGCCCAGCGACTGGCCGACCAAATCGAGCTGCACATGGCGGCGGGGGTGCTGTGATGAGACGGCTGATAAGCTTTCTGGAGGAAAAGACGGGGCGGGAGCTGGTGCTCCCGGTAACGCCGCCGGGCTATACCTGGAGCCACCCAAACCGGGTGGAGACCATTCAGCTGGACCAGATCGGGGAGATCAATCTGCCCGGCGGGGCTATGATGGGCAGCTGCACCCTGGACAAGGTGCTGCTGCCCGCCCGGCTCTATTCCTTCTGCAACCCCGGTGCGGTGGCAAATCCCTATGTCTATCTGGAGCAACTAGAGCGGTGGAGCGACGCGGGGGCGGTGGTGCGGTTTCTGGTGTCAGGAACACCGGTCAACGCCCCAGTGCTGATCGAGAGCGTCGATCAGGGAGAGCAGGACGGCACAAACGACCTGTATGTTACCATCCGCATGATGCAGTACCGCAAGCCGGAAGTGCCGGTGCTGGCCGTGTCGGGCGGGGGCGCCCAGACCGGTCGGGATGACGGGACGGGCGCTTCCCAGGCGCGCACCTATACGGTGCAGAAGGGGGATACCCTGTGGGGGATCACCCAGAAGTACTACGGGACCGGGCGCGAGTATCAGCGCCTGGCCGGAGCCAACAGCGAACAGATCCCGAACCCAAACCTGATCTACCCCGGCCAGGTCCTGATCATACCGCCCAGGGATAGTCTGCCTGGGGCCGCAGCGGACAGCCCCAGCACGGCCCTGGCCGCCGAGACAAAGAGCGGCTGGGATCCGGCGACGGGGACCTGGAATCTGACCCTGTGAGCAAAAAAACGCCGCCCCAGATGGGGCGGCGGAGGGAGGATCACTGTGCCGTGGACTGATAAAGAGCAGTCAGGGCGTCGGTGAGCACCTGAGAAAAATTGATGTGCTGCTGTTCCGCAAATGTGTTGAGCCAGGCGGGGATGGTAAGATTTTTCCGGACGGCTTTGCTGCCATATTTTTCGGCATATGTGTCCATATCTAAGGTCAAAAGACTGACAAATCCACCCTCATCCGGGCGTACGGCGGAAAGGGGGCTGGCGCATGGAGCAGCCTTTCCGTCCTCCAATTCATCGAGCACCCAGCCACTGGCTGCATCCTGACCCATCAAAACGGCATCGGCCAGAGTTGGCCCACCAGACACACATCCAGGAAGATCGGGAACCTCCACAGTATAGTTTCCGGTTTCTGGGTCCTGGTAAAAACAGGCTGGGTATACAAGTTTCATATATAGAGCTCCTTCCTGGCGGGGCTTATTTCAGCCCCGCCTGTTTGAGAATTCGATTACATAAGAACTTATCGATCGTGTCGCCCGGATGTTGAGGTATGGTGACCTTTCCGGGCTTTGTGGGATGGATAAAATGTTTGTGTCCACCTTTGGTGGTTTTGTAAACCCATCCGGCCGCTACAATGATTTTTTCGACGTCACTTGGCCTCATTGTGTCCCCCCCTTCTTCTTTATATTATACGTATAATGCGCATAAAAGTCAAGGAAAATCGTCCGTACAAAAAGAAAATTGTGTCCAACCTGGACACGGAAAGGAGACAGATATGGACCTTGCCTATGAGCTTCTGCTGACTCCTCCGGGTGGGGGAGCGCCCCGGGATCTGGCGCAGCTGGTGCAGAGCGTCACCTGGAGCGGCTCAGATGCCGAGACGGCCAGAGCCCTGTCTGTCTCTATTGCCGTGCCCAGAGACGGCAGCGTGGAGCCGCCACGGTTGGAGGAGGGGGCCTATCTGGTTTTTCGGGTAAAGGGCCTGCCTCTGTTTACCGGGCCGCTGCTGTCGGCCACCACAACGACACAGTCCTCTGTGGTCGATCTGTCCGCCCTGGACAACGGGCGTTTTCTGGTGGGCAATGAGGGCTGGTATCAGTTCCAGGAAGCCGCTCCGGAGCAGGCGACGGCCGCCGTGTGCGGAGATTTCGGCATCCCGACGGCAGCTCTGGCCCAGGGCGGGGCCACAGTGAGCCGCAAGTTCCCGGGCGTGGCCCTGGACAAGATCATTCGCACCATGTACGCCCTTGCGGGAGAACAGACGGGCAAGCGCTTTCTGGTGCGGTTTACCGGGGAAGGGGCTCTGGAGGTGGTGGAGAAGCCCGGCAGCGCCACAGTGGAGATCCAGTCCACCATGGGAGTGACCAACACCTGGGATATCAGCAAGCTGCAAAACAGCGTGGCCATCTACACCGATACCGGGGCGCTGGTACGCCGGACACAGGATGCTGCGTCCATTGGCCTGAACGGGCGGCTGGAGCACACCATCACCCAGCGTGGGGACGAGGACGCCGGGGCCGAGGCCCAGGCCTGGCTGGAGGATCACGGTTTGCAGCAGAATCTGACCGTGGAGACCCTGGGAGACGCCCGGCTGATCTCCGGCAACGCGGTCAAACTCCGTGACACAGGAAGCAGAGTGAGCGGCCTTTTTTGGATCGAGCAGGATACCCACACCTGGAAGAACAAGCAGTATTTCACCAAGGCCAAGCTGAATTTCCGCAATCTGGCGGACGACAGCGCGGCGGGAAGCGAGGTGTAACAGATGGACCCATTTGAGCAGAGCGCGGGACGAATCGCGGCCGCCATGGGAACCGTGGCCCGGAGCGTTGCCCCGGCCGCTCCCGTGATGCTTGGGGAAATTTTGCAGGTCCAGCCCCTGCGGCTCCAAGCCAATGGCCTGCTCATTGAGCAGGACTCCATCAAAATCAATGAGGCGCTGACGGAGCTTAAGGAAGGGGCCCAGGTGGTGGTCCTGTCCCTGGACGGACAGACCTATTACATCCTTTGCAAGGTGGTGGCCATATGACATTATTCCCCATGTTTTCTGCCTCGGTGGCTGCCCAGTCCACAGCGCTGCCCCTCTACACCGACGTGGCCATGGATTACGACAAGGGGGAGCCCCGGTGGGAGAGCGGCAACCCGGTGATCGTCACCGGACTGGAGGCGGTGAAAAGCTGGGCCTGGCGGGCCATTGCAACCGAGCGGTACCGTTGGCCCATCTTCACCTGGAGCTATGGCTGCGAACTGCGGACGCTGGTGGGACAGCCCTATCTGGCCGAAACCAAGCGCAGCGAGGCCACCCGGTATGCGAGCGAGGCCCTGATGGTGTCCCCCTACATTACGTCGGTAACGGTGAAAGAGGTGGCCTTTGAGGATTCCACCCTCCACCTGGAGGTGGAATTTGAGAGCGTATACGGAAAGGAGCGGCTGAATGTTTGAAGATCGCACCACGGAACAGATCAAAAAGGAGGCCCTGGCGGAGATCAACCCGGCCACGGGGCTTTCGTCTATGGCGGGGAGCTTTGCTGACGCCGTGATCGGCCCGGCGGCCCAGCGGGTGAGCGAGCTTTACAAGGCTTTGCCGGCGGTGCTGTCCATGCTGTTTGTGGATCCCACCAGCGGCCGCTTTCTGGACCTGGTGGGCCGGGACTACCACAACCTGACCCGGCGGGAGGGGACAAAGGCCAGGTGCGCCATGGATCTGACCGGAAAGGCGGGGACGGTGGTGCCGGCCGGCACCATCTTTTTAACCGCCACCGGACTGAGGTTCCAGATCCTTTCCACCGTAACCATTGGGACGGACGGCCGGGCGGTGTGTCAGCTGGAGGCCATGGAGGTTGGGGCTGCTTACAACATTCTTTCCGGGACGATCAGCGGCATGTGGGTCAACATTTCCGGCCTTACCGGCTACATCAATCAGGAAGCCTCGGGAGGAACAGACCGGGAGAGCGGAGAGCAGCTGTACGAGCGGATCGAAGAAGCACGGCAGCGGCCTCGCACCAGCGGGAATGGCTGGGACTTCCGGGGCTGGGCTCTGGAGGTGGCGGGCGTGGGCGAGGCAAAGGTGGTGGAGCTCCACGATGGACCCGGCACAGTGGGCCTGACCCTGGTAGACAGTACTTACGCCCCGGCCTCCGACGAGATGGTGGCGGCGGCACTGGCCAACATCATGACCAAGAAGCCCATTGGCGCCGCGCCCACAGTGCAGGCCGCCCAGGCGCTGGAGATCACGGTGGCGGCCACGGTGACCATCCAGGACACCAGCCTGGACGAGGTGAAACGGGCGCTGGAGGCCGGGCTGAGGGAATATCTGAAGACCCTGATCGAGGCCAAGTATGGAAGGATCTACTACGGGCCGGGGGAAGATCTTCCCTACAACCTAATCTATAACCGGGTGCTGGCCATCCTGCTGAACATCCAGGGGGTGGAAAACTTCTCCGTTCTGACGGTAAACGGCGGTACACAGGATATTCCCATTCCGGCGGGAAGCATCCCGGTGCTGGGAGAGGCGGTGATGACATGACGCCCATTGAGCAGCTGCTGCCGGCGCTGTACCGGCAGACTCCGGAGGATACCGAACTGCAGCGGGTGCTGACTCTGATGCTGGAGCGGGCCGAGCGGGACAAGGACTTTACCCTGGAGCAGCTGTTCCCCTCCACCACCAGCGGGTGGGGCCTGGAGCTGTGGGAGCGGGCCTGGGGCATCCCGGTGGACCGGACGATGAGCGATGGGCGGCGGCGGGACAAGATCCTGGCCAAGGTGAAGGGCACCGGCACCACTACCCTGGAGGTCATCCGCGCCATTGCGGAAAGTTTTTCTCCCTATCCGGTGAAGGTAGTGGAGGAAGCCGCCCTTTACCGCTTTGTGATCTGGTATCTGGGCACCATCGGCGAGGTGGAGCACAGGGAAGATCTGGCGGCCATCGTCAATGAGCTCAAGCCCGCCCACCTTGCGTGGGAGGTGAAATACCAACAAGTGGGGGAGAGCACTGTTTTTGCCGGATGCTTTCCGCGGCAGGGAGATCAATCGATTATTTGGGAGGTGGATTGCAGATGATCCCTAAAATCATACTGACCAGCGAAGGGGCGGCAATGCTGGCCAAAATCCCGGCGGGAGCCGCTGTGCCGGTCAGCAGATGGCAGATCGGGACCGGAGCACTGCCCTCCGGATCCAGCATGGACCGCACAGCCCTGGTCACGCCGTTTGACTACATTCCGATCAGTGAGATCACCGAGCAGGGCAATCGGGCAACTGTGTTGGGGCAGTTCACCAATCAGGGCCGTCCCGCCTTTGCCTTTGAAGAGCTGGGACTGCTTGCTAACGATCCCGACGAGGGCGAGATCCTGATGTGCTATGGCAATGCCTACGGCGCCGGTGAACGCATCCAGGCGGGAACGGAGCAGTTGCGGGAGTTCGTCTTTGGCACATCGCTCCTGTTTTCCAGCACAGCCAGTGTTACTGCTGAAATAGATCAGGCGCTTGTATTTATCCCCAAAAAAGAAAAGGGTCAGCCGGGTGGTGTAGCTACCCTGGATAAAAACGGTAAGGTTCCAAAATCTCAACTTCCGGATGATATTTTCGTATCAGCTATATTTCAGGTTAGCTACAATGAAGGAGATGAGAATTAGTGCTACAGCAGCTCGGACAGCTGGCGGTGGGTGCCACCGTCAAAATAAAGAAAAACGGCGTGCTGAAAGACCACCTAATCCTCCATCAGGGAAAACCGTCCGCCCGGTACGACGACTCCTGCGACGGCACCTGGGTCCTCGACCTGACGCCCACCGGCCTCATGGCCTGGGACCCCGGCGGCTCCAACGTCTTTGAGACTTCCCAGCTGGCGGATTTCCTGGTCTGGGGGGACCTGTACAGCGCCTATGAGCCCCACATCCAGGCCGCCCTCCACTCCGCCGTCGTCCCCTACCGGGCCGGGGGCGGCCTCAACGGCTCCGACAGGACCGGCAGTTCCGGCTTCGCCTGCACCTTCTTCCCCCTCTCCGGCCGGGAGGTGGGCCTTACCGAGGACGACAACCCCGGCTTTCCCCGGGACGGCGACAAGCTGGACTACTTCCTGACGGGCCTGGGGGCGGAGGCCAATGAGAGGCGCACCTTCCGCAACAGCGGGCAGACCATCTCCTGGTGGCTGCGCACCATGGTGCAGACCAACGAGATCGAAGGCTATTACATCGGCGCTTACGGGGCCGTTTCCACCATGCGCGTGGCCTACGCCCAGAACGCCCTCCTCTACGCCTTCATCCTGGACGGCGACCTCTGGGTGGACGAGGACGGCACCGTCCTCCCCAACCAGGCCCCCGCGCCCCCCGCCTCCCTCACCGTGCCCCCCTTCGCCGAGGCCGGCGCGGCCCTTACACTTTCCTGGGCGGCCGCCGCCGACCCCGACGGGGACGTGACGGGCTACCTGGTCCAGCGGCAGACCGGCGTGGCCGGGACGTGGACCCAGGTCTACAACGGCCCCGCCCTCACCTGCGCCGACACCCTCCCCGCCGGGGGGAGCACGGTCCGCTACCGGGTGCGAGCCTACGACGCCATGGGCCTCACCAGCGATTTCACCACCTCCGCCTCCATCCCCGTCTACGCCGCAACCGCCCTCACCGTCCCCAACATGGCGGTGGAGGGGGAGCCCATTGCCATCTCCTGGACGGCCGTGGCCGGGGCCACCGGCTACACCCTCCAGCGCAAAACCGCCTCCTCCGACTGGACACAGGTCTGCTCCGGAACCGCCGTCCAGTACACCGACACCGCCGGGGCCTGGACCTCCGTCCAGTACCGGGTGCAGGCCGTCTTTTCTGCCGGTGGAGGCGCATGGGTCACATCCAATTCAATTCAGGTGCTTCCAGAATCCACTTTGTCCATCAGTGGCCAGGACGGCGGCCTGGGCACCCTCACCCGGGACGTGACCTTCTTCGCCACCACCGACACCGGAAATAAAATCAGCGTATCAGTGTCAGTCAATGGAGCGCTGTTTTCCCAATCGCAGGTGGACAGCCTGCAAGAGCAGAGAAT
>NZ_CALXEE010000039.1 GCF_944387245.1 uncultured Intestinimonas sp.
CAGCCCAGCTCGTTGATGCCCAGCAGGATGTAAACCTTGCCGTAGGTCTTCTGCCCCAGGGCCTCCAGGGGGGTGTATTTCTGCCCGTCCACCCGGACCACCTTGTCGGTGCGGACGGACTGAACGGTAAGTCCCTTGTAGGAGAGGTTGGCCGGCCCCCGGATGTCGCTGTACAGCAGCAGGCCGTCGGTGAGGGAATCCCCCAGAAAGGCGGCATCCTCGAACCAGTCATTTTCCACCCTCTCCCTCTCGGGCACGGGGGCGGTATAGTCATAGCCCTGGGCGGCGTTCGTTTCCGCCGGGACAGCGGTAGTCTCCGCCGGAGGGGGCGTCACGGGCACAGGAGCGCTCTCCGTGGGGGCTGCGGTCTCCACGGCGGTCTCCTGCCGCTCCACCTTCTGCCGGGGCAGGTCATCGGGATCGTGACGGGCACTCACATGGGCGGAGAGCACCGACCAGCTTCCGGCCAGCAGCAGCGCCAGGAGCAGCACGGCGGCGGGCAGACGGAGCACGGCGGTGCGCCGGGGCTTCCGCCGGCAGCGTTTCGGTTGATAAGCCAAGCGGCTCCCCTCCTTTTCTGTCTTTCTGTATGTTAGACGGAGGGGCGGGCGGAAAGTTTTCACGGTGGAGAAAAAGTTTCATATTCCCATGAGGACGCGTCTGGGAAGCCGCGCCCCACGAAAGCGATGCCACATCGGTACGGCGGGCAAGCTGATCGCCGTACCGACCAAAGATGAAAGGAACGGGACATAGGGGCGATACCATCCGCCCGAGGATAAAAAAGGACACGACCGGGGCCGTATCCTCTTACTTTACACCTGCGGCCCATTGGGCCGGTGGCCCGTCTGCGCCGCACAAGCGTTTTGCCCACAGGGAAAAACCTTGGCGCAAGGGCAATTCACTTGCCCCGAGCATGTGAAATTCCGAAGGGTGGAGCTGCCCGGCGGGCGGCGGAACCCAAGACGCCCCCGATGGAAACCAAACCGGAGCTCAGCGCAGCGGGTCCGGTTTGGAGAGGATGATCAGGTGGCGAGGCTCGAACTCGCTATCGCACCCCACAAAAGCGCCGCTTTTGCGGGGACCCCGCACCTCCGGATTACAAAAAATGCGGCTACACCGCATTTTTGTGGTGGAAGCAGCGAGTTCTCGCCAAGGAACAACTTTTCACAGCATAAAGAAAACGGACTGCAAAAGCAGTCCGTTTTCTTTATGCTGGAGCAGGTGACGAGGCTCGAACTCGCTACCTCCACCTTGGCAAGGTGGCGCTCTACCAGATGAGCTACACCTGCAAGCGACAAATGATATTATAGCCACACCTGCCGCTTCTGTCAATAGTTTTTTTCAATTTTCCGCATTTTCTTCTATGGGGATGGCGGCCTCGCCGCAGACGGGGTACTCCCCCTCCGGCCAGGTATAGCCCGCCTGGGCCATCTGGGCGTCGGTGAGGAGGATGCCATCCTCCCGGGAGGCGTCCACATGGAAGCTCCCCTCCTCCAGGGTGACGATGGTCCAGAAGTGGTGTACTCCGCCCAGATCCCCCTCCGCCACCTGGCAGGGCAGCTCTGTGAGATCGCACAGCTCCTTGTAGGCCAGGGCCATGCCCTCACTGTCGGCGGCGCCCTCCACCAGGGCGTGGTAGGCGGTAGCCCCTGCCGCCTCGTCGGCGCCGGCGTGCTCCCGCAGGGCGCTGAAGAGCACCGAGGCCAACACCCGGTCGGCAAGGCCGGTGCGGTAGGGCTCCACCAGGTCGGTGGCGGCGTCCTCCAGCTGCACCCGCTCGCCCTGGAGGGTCTTGGCGTCCTCGGGATAGGTGAGAAGGACCTCCACCACCCGCCGGCTCCCCTCGTCGGGGTACAGGTTTACCTGGGCCTCCGGCATCCCCAGAGCGGCGGCGGGCTGCTCATAATAGGCCTCCCGGATGAGGTCACGGATGTAGTCGGCGTCCTGGGTCTCGTCAAAGTAGTTGATCTGAAAGACCGTCTCGGGGACGAAGCCGTCCAGGGCGTCCAGCAACTCGGCCCGGATGGCTCCGCTGCCGGTGACGGTGGTGACGGCGGCGATCTGCTCCGCCGAGCGCCGGTAGTCGATGGTGATGGTGGCCTCGTAATAGGAGACCATGCGGGCAAAGCTGTGCTGGATGCGGTCCACAGAGTAGGCCCCCAGGGGGTCGGAGTGGCTGATCTCGTCGCAGGCCTGGGTGAGCTGCTCCTCCACGTCCCCCTTCCAGTTCTTCAGGCGGATGACCCCCACCTCCTGGCCGGCCTTCACCTGGGCCAGGATGGCGCTCTGGAGCTCGGAGTAGGTCTCCGCCCACACGGCGTTGGAGTCGTCCTCCGCCACGCTGAGCCGGACGTGGGGCTCCACCGACTGGTACTCCCGCTCCAGCATGGCCGAGCAGCCGCTGAGGAGCATCAAAGCCGTGAGCCCCAGGGCGGCAAGCCCCCCCTTAATAGCCCAGGTCCTCATCCACCAGCACCACTTCCATGTCCATGCTGGTGGGCTTCTCCCAGTACACCACCAGGGCCCGGCAGATGCGCTCGGGGCTCTTGCAGTCGTAGCAGCGGTCGCCCTTGGCGGCGCAGGGGGTCTTGCGGTTCAAACGCTGGGCGTTCTTGGGGGCGGCGATGTTCCGGGCCCGCCAGAGGGCGGCGTCGTAGTCGGGGGCCACCTTGTTCCGGCCCACGATGAAGTACACCTTCTCGTGGCCGAAGAGCCCTGAGGCTACCCGGTTGCCGGTGCCGTCGATGTTGATGAGCTCCCCGGTCTCGGCGGCCCCGTTCACCGAGGTGAGGTAGACCTGGGCGCCGGCTGCCTCCTGGACGGTGCTCCCCGCCCAGTGCCAGAGGACGGTGTTGTGTTTGGCCAGCCGCTCGGCCAGCCCCATCTCCTGGACGGTGACGGAGCCGCCGATGCCGATGGTCTTACCGTCCAGGGCGGCGTCTAAGTAGTCGGCAGCCTGGGCCGCCGTATCGAAGCGGGAGACGGCAAAGCCCTCCGCCTCCAGGCTCTTCTGCAATTTTTCAAAATCTGCCATAAGACACCCTTCTTTCACATCACAAGTCGTTTTGCTGGTACTCCCGGAAGCCCTCGCCCATGACGTCGTGGGCGTCACAGACGATGAGGAAGGCGGAGGGGTCCACCTCCTTGACCATGCGCTTCATGGCCACGATCTGCCGCTGCTTGAAGGCGCACATGAGCACCTCCTTGTCCTGGCCCGACCAGGCGCCCCGGCCCTGGAGGATGGTGACGCCCCGGTCCAGGTCCCGGGTGAGCTTCTGGGCGATGGTCCGGGAGTCCTGGCTGATGATATAGGCCACCTTGGCGGTGTCCAGTCCGTAGAGGACCATGTCCATCACCTTGGAGGAGAGGAAGAGGGCCACCACGCCATAGAGGGCGCTGTACACGTTGCCGAAGGCCAGGGCCACCGCCACGATGACCACCAGGTCGATGGCCATGAGGAGCTTGCCCATGGGCAGCCAGGCCAGCTTGAGCTTCAGAAGCCGGGCGATGAGGTCGGTGCCGCCGGTGGTGGCGCCCTGGAGGAAGACGATGCCCAGGGAGCCCCCCATGAGCACGCCGCCGTAGATGGTGGCCAGCATGGGGTCCATGGGCTGGAAGGTGTGGAACATGTGGAGCACATCGATGGCCAGGGAGGAGATGAACATGGCGTAGAGGGAGGAGAGCAGCAGGTGCCCGCCCAGCAGCCGCCACCCCAGCAGGAAGAGGGGGGCGTTGAGGATGATAACCACGGTACCGATGGGGGCCCAGGGCAGGAAGGCGTTGATGATCTGGGCCACGCCGGTGATGCCGCCGAAGCCGATCTGGTTGGGCTCGTAGCACCAGTTGAAGCCCACGGCGTAGATCACCGACGCCACGGTGATCCACACATAGGCCAGCAGGGTCTTGCTCAGGGTCTTTTTCATAACTACCTCCAGAGGGAGTTGGGATCTTCCATCACAGCAGGCTCATCTGCTCCTCGCCACGGTCCTCCTCCTTCAGGAGGGCGCCGGCCACCGGCAGGCTCCGGGCCCGGTAGCGGGCGGCGTTCTGGATGGGGGTCTGGTCCAGGGGGGCGGCCCCCTCCACCTTGTACTTGGGCTTGAGGGTCAGAACGCCCACGCCCTGGGTGGTGCGGGTGGTCTTGGGGGCGAGCAGCGCGGTGTGGAAGATGAGGCAGCGGCCCTCGGTGGACCACACCGCCATCTCCATGTCCTCCCGGAGGAGGAAGCCCCGGACCAGAGGGCTCTTATCCGAGTATGCCCCGGTGAGGCGCTTTCTCCTCGTCTGGGTCTGGTAGCCGGCAAGCTCCACCCGGGCCACCTTGCCGTTTTCAAAGAAGAAGAGGAGGTTGCCGGAGTAGTCCCCGGGCACGCAGGCCCAGAGGAAGCTCTCCCCTTCGTCGAAGCCCAGCTTGGTGGGCAGATAGTCGCCCAGCACGCTGGCCTTGGCGTCCTCGAAGTCGCTCATGCGGGTCTTGTAGCACTGCTGGCGGTCGGTAAAGACCAGCAGCTCGTCCCGGTTGGTGCACTCCCACTGGAGGTAAGCCCCGTCCCCCTCCTTGTACTTCTGCTCCGAGCTCATGCGCAGGGACTGGGGGGTGATCTTCTTGAAATAGCCCTCCCTGGAGAGGAAAACGTTCACCGGGTAGTCGGGTACGTCCTCTCCCCCGTCGTCGGCCTCCTCGGGCCGGTCGTAGAGGAGCCCCGTCTTCCGGGGGATGGCGTACTTCTTCTTCACGGCGGCCAGCTCGGACACGATGGTCTTCTTGATGCGGCTGGGGCTGTCCACCAGGTCCTGAAGGTCGGCGATCTCCTTCTCCAGGTCCTCGGTCTCCCGGGTCCGCTTGAGGATATACTCCTTGTTGATGTTGCGCAGCTTGATGTCGGCCACGTACTCAGCCTGTACCTCGTCGATGCCGAAGCCGATCATCAGGTTGGGCACCACCTCGGCGTCCTCCTCGGTCTCCCGGATGATCTTGATGGCCTTGTCGATGTCCAGCAGGATCTTCTGGAGGCCCTGGAGGAGGTGGAGCTTCTCCCGGCGCTTGCCCAGGACGAAGTAGGTCCGGCGGCGGATGGACTCCATGCGCCAGGCCGTCCACTCCTCCAGGATCTGCCGCACCCCCATGACCCGGGGCATGCCGGCGATGAGGATGTTGAAGTTGCAGGAGAAGGAGTCCCGCAGGGGGGTCATGCGGAAGAGCCGGGCCATGAGCTTGTCCGGGTCGGTGCTCCGCTTCAGGTCCATGGTGAGCTTGAGGCCGCTCAGGTCGGTCTCGTCCCGCATGTCGGAGATCTCCTTCACCTTGCCGCTCTTCACCAGCTCAGAGACCTTGTCCATGATGGCCTCCACGGTGGTGGAGTAGGGGATCTCGTAGATCTCGATGAGGTTTTCTTCCTTCACGTACCGCCACCGGGCCTGGACCTTGAAGGAGCCCCGGCCCGTCTCATAGATGGCGGAGAGCTCCTTCTCGTCGTAGAGGAGCTCGCCGCCGGTGGGGAAATCGGGAGCCTTCAGGGTGGCCATCAGGTCACAGTTGGGGTTTTTGAGGTAGGCGGCGGTGGTGTCGCACACCTCGGAGAGGTTGAAACCGCAGATGTTGGAGGCCATGCCCACGGCGATGCCCATGTTGGAGGACACCAGCACGTTGGGGAAGGTGGTGGGCAGGAGGGTGGGCTCCTCCATAGTGCCGTCGTAGTTGGGCACGAAGTCCACGGCGTCCTGGTCGATGTCCCGGAAAAACTCAGCGCAGATGGGGTCCAGGCGCACCTCGGTGTAACGGGGGGCGGCCCAGGCCATGTCCCGGGAGTACACCTTGCCGAAGTTGCCCTTGGAGTCCACCAGGGGGTGGAGGAGGGCGCCGTAGCCCCGGCTCAGGCGGACCATGGTGTCGTAGATGGCGGCGTCGCCGTGGGGGTTTAATTTCATGGTGGCCCCCACCACGTTGGCCGACTTGGTCCGGTTGCCCCCCAGCAGCTTCATCTGGTACATGGTGTAGAGGAGCTTGCGGTGGGAGGGCTTGAAGCCGTCGATCTCCGGGATGGCCCGGGAGACGATGACGCTCATGGCGTAGGGCATGTAGTTGAGCTCCAGGGTCTGGGTGATGGGTTGCTCCAGCACCTCGGCGTGAAGGCCCAGGACGTTGGAGTCGTCCACCCGCTTGCCCCCCTCCTGGGGGGCCTTTTTCTTAGCCAATGGTGATCAGTCCTTTAATATGATGGTCAGATGGCGGCTCACCAGCCGGTCAGGTCCTCCAGGGCCATGGCGGCGGCCCCCTCGGGCACCCCGGTCTCTGGCTGCTCATTGGTCTCCTCCATGGTGGAAGTGCCGGTGAGGGTCAGCTTCATCTGGTTCTTAAGGTGGAATTCGGCCTCCATGGTGCCGCCGGTGAGGTCAAGGTCCCACTGGGCGGCAATGCGCATGGCAGGGGACCAGCTCTCGTCGGGAGTGAGGGCCAGCAGGCTGCCGGTGACGGCGCCGTCGTCGCCGAAGGCGCACTCCAGGGCAAAGTCCTCCAGGCCCAGGTAGTCGTAGGTATCCTCGCCGTAGCCCAGCAGGGCGGCCAGGTCGTCCATGCCCAGCCGCAGCACCCAGGCGTCCCCCTCCCGGACCAGGGCGTCGTCCCCCAGGAAGAGGGCCAGGGTGTCGGCAAAGTCCATGGCGTCACGCCAGTAGAAGACAGGGCTTCCATAGGTGGTGCTCCGGGTGAGGGCCCAGGTCAGCGCCCCCACAGTGACGGAGGCCTCCCGGTCCATGAGGCTGGAGAGGAGGTCGGTCAGCTCCGCCGTGGTCTCCCCGTCCAGGGTGAACCACAGGTCCTTGGGATAGGGGGTTCCCAGCATGGAGAGGAGATCGGGCAGGCAGGAGGCGGTAAAGGCCATGGCTCCGGTCTCGGTGTCCCAGCGCAGCTCATAGTCCCCGCTGAGGACGGCGGAGACCACCTGCCTCTCATCCTCGCCCACGTAGTCCAGCAGCCCCATCTGCTCCAGCAGGGGCATCAGGGCGGCCAGCTCGTATTTCCCGGTGGTCTGGAGGCCCTCCGGGCCGTAAAGGCTCTCCTGGGTCAGGGTCATGGGGTAGGTCTGGTCTCCGTTGAGGCTGTCGAACATGGTGAGGGTGACGGTCCAGTCCTCGGTCTCCGCCCAGCGCTCCCAGGCCGGGATGCTTTTGGCCAGCACGCCGTTGAGGGCGGTGAAGCCGCCGTCGATGGTCTCCGTGAGGGCGGCGAGGTCGACGACCACAGCGGTGGCATAGTCCTGGTCCCACCAGATCTCACAGCCGGCGGCCTGGGCCGTCTCCCGCAGGGGGACGTAGTCGCCGGTGAGGGTCAGCCCCAAGGCCTCCCCCAGCTGGGCGGCGGGGACGTAGGTGACGCCGTTCTCGGCGTAGGGCTTGTCCCCGTCAAAGGTCAGGTAGGTGCCGTTGACCATGATCCCCAGTTCCCCGGGGACGCCGCCCAGGTTCTCCTTGCTCTCGTCGGTCCAGGGGGCGGACGGAGCGGCGTAGTAGGTCAGGTACTCCCAAGTGAGGTAGGTCTCCAACTCGGCCCGGTCCAGAAGGCCATAGTCGGGCATGAAGGCCTCCTGGCTGTCATAGTAGGGGTACTCCTGGGTGAAGTAGGCGTCCACGTCAAAGCCCTCCAGGGCGGTGGGGTCCTCCGCCAGCGCGGCGTCGATGTCGCTCCGGAGGTCCTCGATCCAGATGAGGTGGTTGGTGTAGTCCCCCTTCATGTACGCCTCAAAGGCCGCCCGGTCGGCCAGGCCGTAGTCGGCCATGAAGGCATCCTCCGGGTCCCGGTAACCGGGGTAGGCCGTCCGAAGCCAGGCGTCGGGGTCGAAGCCGTCCAGATAGCCGGGGTGGGCGGCGGCGTACTCATCCTGGGCCGCCTGCTGCTCCTCCTGGTACATGGCCATCCCGGCCTGCTCCTCCAACAGCATATCCCGGATGTAGGCCTCCGATTCCCCCCATGCCTCGGCCATCTCGGCCACGGAGCCATAGCCCCAGGTCTCGGCCTGCTGGTCCAGGTTGGCCTCCATGGCGGTGGCCTCCTCCGGGTGGGCCTCCAGCCAGGCCGCCGTCTCGGCGTCCATAAAGTAGCCGGAGTCCCGGATGACCAGCGAATCCTCCACAGGAAGGATCTCGTCTGTGGTGGGAAGGGACACATCCGCCGGGGCGGCGGCCAGGGCGGGTGCGGAAAGGGACAGGGTCAGCGCCAGGGTCAGCAGAATGGAAATCAGCTTTTTCATGGGGACCTCCTTTTCCTTATTCCGTTGTAGGTGTGGACCGGCGGAGCGGCAGTCTTTCAGGAGATGTCGGCCAGTTCCAGGAATTTATAACCGTTTTCAGCAATGTGCCTCCCATCCGGCCAGGGCCGGATGGGGACCCGGACAGCACCTTCGGCGGGACAAATGAATGGTCCCACCGCAAGGTTTTGCCCGCTGGGCAAAACGCTTGGACGCCGCTGACGCGGCGGCTCACATCCGTTCGCGGACCACATCGCCGCCACGCAGGCAGCCTTGAAAGGCATATCAGGAAATATCGGCCAATTCCAGATATTTATACCCGTTTTCCGCGATGTGGTCCTTGCGCCCCTGGAGGTTGTCCCCCAGCAGCAGGTCAAAGGCGGCGGCGGTGCGCTCCACGTCCTCGGGCATGACCTTGATGAGCCGGCGGGTGGCCGGGCTCATGGTGGTGAGCCACATCATGTCGGGCTCGTTCTCGCCCAGGCCCTTGGAGCGCTGGATGGAGTACTTCTTCCCCTCCAGCTCCTTGAGGATGGCGGCCTTCTCACTCTCGCTGTAAGCAAACCAGGTCTTGTCCTTGCAGCCGATCTCATAGAGGGGGGATTCGGCGATATAGACGTACCCCCGCTGGATGAGGGTGGGGGTGAGGCGGTAGAGCATGGTGAGGATGAGGGTGCGGATCTGGTAGCCGTCCACGTCGGCATCGGTACAGATGACGATTTTGTTCCACCGGAGGTTCATGAGGTCAAACTCCGCCATGTCCTTGGCGTGCTTGTCCTTGACCTCCACCCCGCAGCCCAGCACCTTCAATAGGTCGGTGATGATCTCGCTTTTGAAGATCTTGGCGTAGTCGGCCTTCAGGCAGTTCAAAATCTTGCCCCGCACCGGCATGATGCCCTGGAACTCGGCGTCCCGGCTCAGCTTGACGGCGCCCATGGCGGAGTCGCCCTCCACGATGTAGAGCTCCCGCCGCTCGGTGTCCTTGGTCCGGCAGTCCACGAACTTCTGCACCCGGTTGGAGATGTCCACGTTACCGGAGAGCTTTTTCTTGATGTTCAGCCGGGCCTTCTCGGCGCTCTCCCGGGAGCGCTTGTTGATGAGGACCTGCTCGGCGATCTTCTGGGCGTCGAAGGGGTTTTCGATGAAGTAGACTTCCAGCTGGCTTTTGAGGAAATCCGTCATGGCCTCCTGGACGAACTTGTTGTTGATGGCCTTCTTGGTCTGGTTCTCGTAGGAGGTCTGGGTGGAGAAGTTGTTGGAGACGAAGACCAGGCAGTCCTGGACGTCGTTCCAGGTGAGCTTGCTCTCGCTCTTCTGGTACTTGCCCTGGGCCTTCAGGTAGCCGTCGATGGCGGAGACAAAGGCGGAGCGCACCGCCTTCTCCGGGGAGCCGCCGTGCTCCAGCCAGGAGGAGTTGTGGTAGTGCTCGATGACCTGCACCCGGTTGGAGAAGCAGAAGGACACGGACAGCTTCACCTTGTAGTCGGGCTTGTCGGCCCGGTCCCGGCCCTTCCGCTCGGTCTGCCAGAACACCGGCTGAGTGAGGCTGTCCTCCCCGGCCAGCTCCCGGACATAGTCCTCGATGCCGTGCTCGTACTTGAAGTCGGTGGTCTCGAACTTATTCCCCACCTGGTTGCGGAACCGGAAGGTGACCCCGGCGTTGACCACCGCCTGGCGCTTCAAAACGTCCAGGAAGTACTCCACCGGGATGTTGATGTCGGTAAAGACCTCCAGGTCGGGCTTCCAGCGAAACTTGGAGCCGGTCTTTTTGCCGGTGTAGGGGGCCTTCTGGAGGCCGCCGATGTTCTCGCCCTTTTCAAAGTGGAGGGTGTACTCCTGGCCGTCCCGATGGATGACGGCGTCGAAGAACTCGCTGGCGTACTGGGTGGCGCAGGTGCCCAGGCCGTTGAGGCCCAGGGAATACTCGTAGTTGTCCCCCTCCAGGTTGTTGTACTTGCCGCCGGCGTAGAGCTCGCAGAAGACCAGCTCCCAGTTGAACTTGCCCTCCTTCTCGTTCCAGTCCACCGGGCAGCCCCGGCCGAAGTCCTCCACCTCGATGGACTGGTCGGCGTACCGGGTCACCGTGATGAGGTCGCCGTGGCCCTCCCGGGCCTCGTCGATGGCGTTGGACAGGATCTCGAATACGGCGTGCTCACAGCCCTCCAGCCCGTCGGAGCCAAAAATGACGCCGGGCCGCTTGCGGACCCGGTCGGCGCCCTTCAGGGAGGAGATGGAGTCGTTGCCGTAGCTTTTCGCGCTGCTCTTTGGCATGGGTCTCCCTCACATTCAAACGATAATATCTCAGAATAAGTTTATCCCATTTCCACCCGTTCTGTCAAGGAAGGGGAAGGGTCGAAAAAGGCACAAAATAAGACCGCCGGTCCCAAAAACGGCGGTCTTTTCCTGAAAATGGTCAGGGCTGTCCTGCTCCCTTCATGGCCCGCATGGCGTTGAGGATGGCGATGACGGATACCCCCACGTCGGCAAAGACGGCCTCCCACATGTTGGCCTCACCCAGGGCGCCCAGCACCAGCACCAGGGCCTTCACGCCCAGGGCGAAGACGATGTTCTGCCGGACGATGACCAGGGTCTTTTTGGCGATGCGGATGGCCACGGCAATCTTGGAGGGCTTGTCGTCCATGAGGACCACGTCGGCGGCCTCGATGGCGGCGTCGGAGCCCAGGCCACCCATGGCGATGCCGATGTCGGCCCGGGAGAGGACGGGGGCGTCGTTGATGCCGTCCCCCACGAAGGCCAGGCAGCCCTTCCCCGTCTTCTGCTCCAGCAGCGCCTCCACCCGCTCCACCTTGTCGGCGGGCAGGAGCTGGGTGTGGACCTCGTCCAGGCCCAGCTGGGCGGCCACGGCCTCTCCCACGGCCTTGGCGTCGCCGGTGAGCATCACCGTCTTGGCCACGCCCAGGGTCTTCAGGTCGGCCACCGCCTGGGCGGCGTCCTCCTTCACCTCGTCGGAGATGACGATGTGGCCCAGGTACTCCCCCTCCGACGCCACGTGGACGGTGGTGCCCACCCGGTGGCAGGGGTGCCAGGACACGCCGATGTCGTCCATGAGCTTGTCGTTGCCCACAAAAATCTCGGTGCCGTCCACCACCGCCCGGACGCCCCGGCCGGAGCGCTCTTCCACCTCGGACACCCGGCCGGAGTCGATGTCCTTGCCGTAGGCCTCCCGGAGGGAGCGGGCGATGGGGTGCTGCGACCAGCTCTCGGCCAGGGCGGCCAGCTCCAGCAGCCGGTCCTCACCGCAGGTCTCGGGGTGGATGGCGGTGACGTTAAAGACCCCCTTGGTGAGGGTGCCCGTCTTGTCAAAGACCACGATCTGGGTCCGGGCCAGTACCTCCAGGTAGGCCCCGCCCTTCACCAGCACGCCGGCCTTGGAGGCGCCGCCAATGCCGCCGAAGAAGCTCAGGGGCACCGAGATGACCAGGGCGCAGGGGCAGGAGATGACCAGGAAGATGAGGGCCCGGTGGAGGCTCTCGCTCCAGGTCATGGCGCCGATCAGCGGCGGCAGCACTGCCAGGGCCACGGCGGCAAAGACCACGGCGGGGGTATAGTACCGGGCGAACTTGGTGATGAAGTTCTCGGCCTTGGCCTTCTTGCTTCCGGCGTTCTCCACCAGGTCCAGGATCTTGGAGACGGTGGACTCCTCAAAGGCCCTGGTAACCCGGACCTTCAAGAGGCCGGTGAGGTTGACGCAGCCGGAGATGACGTCGTCCCCGCTCTGGACCTCCCGGGGGAGGGACTCGCCGGTGAGGGCGGCGGTGTCCAGGTCAGACCGGCCCTCCAGCACCACGCCGTCCAGCGGCACCCGCTCCCCGGCCTTGATGAGGATGGTCTCCCCCACCTCCACCTCGTCGGGGTCCACCTGCTCCACTGCGCCGTCCCGCTCCACGTTGGCGTAGTCGGGGCGGATCTCCATGAGCTCGGCGATGGACTGCCGGGACTTGCCCACGGCGTAGCTCTGGAAGAGCTCACCCACCTGGTAGAAGAGCATGACGAAGACGGCCTCGGCGTACTCCCCGATCCACAGGGCGCCAACGGTGGCGATGGCCATGAGGAAGTTCTCGTCAAAGACCTGGCCGTGGGCGATGTTCCGCACCGCCCGCCACAGGACGTCCCAGCCGATGACCAGGTAGGGAATGAGGAACCGGACCCACAGGGCCAGGGCAAAGGCCGCCGTGCCGTCGGCAGCCGTCCGGCCCACCGACACAAAGGGCAAGCCCGCCGGCAGCCACAGGGTGGGGCCGAACATGGCCCACACCAGCAGCAGCGCCGCCGCAATGATCCGCCACAGGGTCTTTTTCTGTTTGTTGGTCATCACCATGCACCTCCGAAACCGTTACTGGGGGCTGTTTTCCGCCCCTCAGCGCAGGATCTTGCAGTCGGGCTCCACCCTTCTGCACACCTTGACCGCCTGGTCCAGGATCTCCTCAAACCGCTCGTCGTCGGCGTCCAGGGTCAGCTTCTGGGTGAGAAAGCTCACCGACGCGTCATTGACGCCGTCCAGCTTCTTGATGGCGTCCTCCATCTTGGCGGCGCAGTTGGCGCAGTCCAGATCTTCCAGCTTGAACTTTTTCTTCATAGTGGTGTCCTCCTAACCTAAATTTGATCGTTTTGATTACTCACCAACGTGTTCCATGCCCTGGCCCAGGATGGTGCGGACGTGGCCGTCGGCCAGGGAATAAAAGACCTGCTTGCCCTCCCGGCGGTAGCGCACCAGCTTGGCCTGCTTCAGGGCCCGGAGCTGGTGGGAGATGGCCGACTGGCTCATACCCAGCAGCTGGGCGATATCACACACGCACATCTCGGACGCGAAGAGCACATACAGGATCTTGATGCGGGTGGAGTCCCCGAAGAGCTTGAAGAGCTCCGCCAGGTCGTAGAGGATCTCCTCGTCGGGCATCTCGGCATCCACCTTCTCCACGATGTCCCGGTGGACCTGAAGGGTCTCACACTGCTCCAGTTCCTCTCTCTCCTCCATCTTCCCCACTCCTTTTCTGAAACATATGAGTTATTATTCATATGTTATTATATGCACTCCTGAGGAAATGTCAACAGGGTGGGGAAAATTTTCTTAGCCGGACTATGAGGTGCGGCGGCGCGCTCCATAAAACCTTCCCCCTGAGGGGGGAAGGTGTCATGGCCGCAGGCCATGACGGATGAGGGGGCGCTAAGTGGCCCTTAAGGGAACGTTCAAAACCCGTTTCGCTTCCCTGCTGGAAAAAGAACGGTTTTTGGAATCCAAAGAAAAAGGGGCTCCCAAGGGGGTTAGGTGGCTCCAAATAGGAATCCGGCGGCCTGGCTTTACGCCCCCGTTGTGGACCAGCACCGTCCACAGGAGACTCCGCCGGTGGAACAGGGATAAGATGTGGTTCTATCCCCACTTTTTTCGCCGCCTGCGTATGTGGGTGTCGGGACGTGGTAGCGCTGCCTGGGATTGCCGTTGCTGTGACGTGGGCGGGGTTGGTCGCGGCGTGGTGCGGGTGGCGACGTGAGATACCCGCTGGTCTCCCCCCTCTCTGCAAAACAAAAGCGGGCGCTGCCGATGGCAGCGCCCGCTTGGCGTTTCCTATTTGATCGACCCATCGCTACCGGGCAAAAGCTCCGGTCCTACGACCACAATGGGAGCGATACCAAAGTTCTTTTTGATCCTTTTTCTTTCAAGAAAAAGGACATCAGCACAGGCCGTAGCCGGCGGGGACCTTGTCGTCCAGCATGAGCAGGTGGAGCTTCTCGGAGCCATCGGGCTCCTCCTTGACGGCGGAGATGAGCATGCCGTTGGACATGATACCCATCATCTTCCGGGGCTTGAGGTTGGTGCAGGCCACCACGGTCTTGCCCACCAGGTCCTCGGGCTCATACCACTCGTGGATGCCGGAGAGGATCTGCCGGGGGAACTCCTCGCCGCAGTCCAGGGTGAACCGCAGCAGCTTGGCGGACTTGGGCACAGCCTCGCAGGCCAGGACCTTGGCGGTGACGAACTTCACCTTGGCAAAATCGTCGATGGTGATATACTCGGGCTCGGCGGGCTTCTCCGCCTTGGCGGCCTCGGCCTTGGGGGCTTCGGCGGCCTTGGTCTCCTCGGGCTTATTCTCCAGGGACTCCAACTCCTTCAGCTCCTTCTCCATGTCGATACGGGGGAAGAGGTTCTCCCCACGGTGGATGGTGACGTCGGCGGGCAGCACGCCGAAGGTGGCGGCGCTCTCCCAGGTGCGGCCATCCTCACCGGCGCCGATCTGGGCAAAGATCTTCTCCGCCGTGTCGGGGATGAAGGGGGTGAGGAGGACGGCGGCGATGCGGATGCTCTCCAGCAGGTTGTACATGACCCGGGCCAGACGGGCCTTCTGGCTCTCGTCCTTGCCCAGGACCCAGGGCTTGGTCTCGTCGATATACTTGTTGGCCCGGGAGATGAGGGCAAAGACGTCCATCAGGGCGTCCTGGAAGGCGTACTTCTCCATGTGCGCCTCGTACTTGTCCCGGAGACCGGAGGCCAGGGCGATCAGCTCGGCGTCCTCGGGACCCTCAACCTGCTCGGTGGGGAGCTTGCCCCCCTCGAAGTACTTGCCCGCCATGGACACGGTGCGGCTGACCAGGTTGCCCAGGTCGTTGGCCAGGTCCACGTTGATACGGGAGATGAGGGCCTCGTTGGAGAAGTTGCCGTCGGAGCCGAAGGGGAACTCCCGCAGCAGGAAGTAGCGCAGGGCGTCCACGCCGTAGCGCTGGGCCAGGATGACGGGGTCCACCACGTTGCCCTTGGACTTGGACATCTTGCCGCCCTCCAGCAGGAGCCAGCCGTGGCCGTAGACCTTCTTGGGCAGGGGCAGGTCCAGGGCCATGAGGATGGCGGGCCAGATGATGGAGTGGAAGCGGACGATCTCCTTGCCCACAAAGTGGACGTCAGCGGGCCAGTACTTGTCGTAGTCGCTGTACTTGTCGTTGCCGTAGCCCAGGGCGGTGATATAGTTGGAGAGGGCGTCGATCCACACGTAGACCACGTGGCCGGGGTCGAAGTCCACGGGGACGCCCCATGTGAAGCTGGTCCGGGAGACGCACAGGTCCTCCAGGCCGGGCTTGATGAAGTTGTTGACCATCTCGTGGACCCGGCTCCGGGGCTCCAGGAAGTCGGTGTCCTCCAGCAGGTGGAGGATGCGGTCGGCGTACTTGGAGAGACGGAAGAAGTAGGCCTCCTCCTCGGCGTCCTGGACCTCACGGCCGCAGTCGGGGCACTTGCCGTCCACCAGCTGGGTCTCGGTCCAGAAGGACTCGCAGGGCTTGCAGTACTTGCCCACATACTTGCCCTTGTAGATGTCGCCCTGCTCGTAGAGCTTTTTGAAGATCTTCTGGACGGAATGCTCGTGGTAGTCGTCGGTGGTGCGGATGAAACGGTCGTTGGAGATATTCATGAGCTTCCACAGGTCCAGGATGCCGCCCTTGCCCTCCACGATGTTGTCCACGAACTGCTTGGGGGTGACGCCGGCGTCCTTGGCCTTGTCCTCGATCTTCTGGCCGTGCTCGTCGGTGCCGGTGAGGAACATGACGTCGTAGCCCTGAAGGCGCTTGTAGCGGGCCATGGCGTCGGTGGCCACGGTGCAGTAGGTGTGGCCGATGTGGAGCTTGTCCGAGGGGTAATAGATGGGGGTCGTAATATAGAACTTATCCTTCATGGGGTCTTTCCTCCCTATTTGTATTCTGCTGTGTGCTCAGGCGCTTGCCCCCGGCATTCGCGGCCCCAGGGGGCGGCCCAGGTTGTGGAGCAGGGCCACAGAGGAGGCGGCGAAATAGAAGAAGCACCCGGCGTACAGAAGCAGGAAGGCCGGCTCATGGGTGTCGGCCAGGGTGACCAGGGCGAAGTACATGGCCTCCGCAGCGAAGAAGGCGGCGGCGGCCGGCCGGCCCCGGCCGAAGCCGAAGCCGGAGAGGAAGTAGCAGCCCAGCACCGCCGCGATGACGGCGAAGAGCTGATAGACGTAGTCCAGGATGATGGGGTCGCCGCTGTGCTCCTGGTAGGAGACGATGAGCCACATGCAGCAGGTATAGGCGGGGATGAGGAGCCAAGCGCTGTACTTGCCCTGCCCCTCGCCCCGGTAGTTATTCTTACCCAGCATGAGCATGGACCAGGCGGAGACCAGGCAGAGGACGGCCAGGAGCACCTTGGGCACCATGCTGAACATGGGGAAGCCGCCGGTCTCCAGGGAGGCCTGGGCGTAGAGTCCGGGGAGCTGGAGGAGGAGCAGGACGCCGGCGGCGGCGGTGAGGAAGGCCCCCGCCGTCATGCCCATCATGTAGGGGGCGGCGTCCCTGGCCTGGAAGGCCTCGTCGTAGCCGCCCTGAAAGCCCTTGCCGGTGCCCAGACACAGCAGAAGCACCACGGCGGCCACCACCACTGAGAGGGCAATGAGGGACCAGGTCACCGGCATGCCCTCGATGGGGAGGCCGGTGTCCGGCTCAAAGGCGGTGAGGAGCTCCTGCCGCCTCAGAAAAAAGCCGATGGCGCCGCCCACGATGGCGGTCACCGGCAGGATCAGTTCTTTGCGCATGCGTTACAGTCCTCTCAAATAGGGTCCTTGGAAATGGCACTCCCATCACGGCGCTGCCGCCCTGACGAAAGTACATACGATGGTAGTATATCACAATTTTGGGTCCGTGTCAGTACGCCCCAGCAGATAATCCAGCGATACGTCAAAAAAATCCGCCAGCGCGATGAGCCGGGCAATGTTTGGCTCGCTCTTACCGCCCTCGTAGCCCTGGTAGGTCCGCAGGATGACCCCGCAAACATCAGCGGCTTCCCGCTGTTTTTTTCCACTTTGTTTCCGCACCTCGCGCAGCCGCTCAGGGAAAGGGGTCATCAAAATCACCTCTTGACATACGAGAAAATCATGCATATAATATGTATGATTTTCTCGTAAATATAAATTTCATTGCTCCGTGTCATCGTCTATGCGGCCAAGCAAATAATCTGTTGTTACATCTAAATAGTCCGCAATCACAACCAATTTGTCAAATGACGGTTCCCGCTCCCCGTTCTCATATGCCTGATAGGACCGCAATCTGATTCCCAGCTGCTCTGCCAGCTCTCTCTGTTTTTCCCTCGTAACTCTCTGGCTTTTTTAAGCCGTGCTGGAAACTGTAACATTGATATTTCCCCCTTAGTGTTCGTTATTTGTTTACTACAAAACCAAACAAAACACAATGCGAGGTATGACATATGAACTCCGTCATCGACTGTCTCAACGAAGCCAGCACGCCCCATCCGCCCTATCCGGGGGAAGAGGGGGCCCGAAAGGCCCTGGACCCCTACTGCCGGAAGGTGGCGGAGGCCCTGTCCGACGGCTTTCTGGACGAGTTCTGGTCTGCACTGGGGCGGCTTCAGGACTGCTATACCAACGAGGCCTTCCGCCGGGGCTTCTGTCTGGGCGCCGCCCTTATGGAGGAGCTGCGCGGTGAGGGCTACGTGTGGGGCGGCTGACCGCCGGGCGGGAGCAGCTCCGGAGCGCCCCCTCATCCGTCATTTGCTTCGCAAATGCCACCTTCCCCCCTGTGGGGGGAAGGTTTACGCGTCCCGGACCTTTCCCCTCCAAGGACAAAGGTTTACGTACCCCAGACCTTCCCCCTGGAAGGGGGAAGGTGCCCCAGTGCGCACACTGGGGCGGATGAGGGTGCGCCTCGAACTATCGGAAACCCGGCCTTACCCCTGGGCGCTCTCCTGGGCCATGCGCTCCAGGTACTCGTCATAGGTCATCTGGCGGTCCACCAGCTTGCCGTCGGGGGTGAAGTCGAAGATCCGGTTGGCCACGGTCTGGACCAGCTGGTGGTCGTGGGAGGAGAAGAGCACGTTGCACTTCACCGCCTCCAGGCCGTTGTTGACGGCGGCGATGGACTCCAGGTCCAGGTGGTTGGTGGGCTGGTCCAGCAGCAGCACGTTGGCGCCGGAGAGCATCATGCGGGAGAGCATGCACCGCACCTTCTCGCCGCCGGAGAGGACCTTGACCTGCTTGTAGACGTCGTCGCCGGAGAAGAGCATCCGGCCCAGGAAGCCCCGGAGATAGGCCTCGTGGGGGTCGGAGGAGAACTGGCGGAGCCACTCCACCAGGTTGTCGTCGTTGTCCTTGAAGAACTCGGTGTTGTCCTTGGGGAAGTAGGAGTAAGTGGCGGTCTGGCCCCACTTCACGGTGCCCTCGTCGGGCTCCCACTCGCCGGTAAGGATCTTGAAGAGGGCGGTGTGGGCGTTCTCGTTCTCGCCCACGAAGGCGATCTTGTCGCCGTGGTTGACGGTGAAGCTCACCTTGTCCAGCAGCTTGACCCCGTCCACGGTCTTGGAGACCTCGGTGACGAAGAGGATATCCTTGCCCACCTCACGGTCGGGAGAGAAGGACACCCAGGGGTAGCGGCGGGAGGAGGCGGGCATCTCCTCCACGGTGAGCTTATCCAGCAGCTTTCTTCTGGCGGTAGCCTGCTTGGACTTGGACTTGTTTGCGGAGAAGCGGGAGATGAACTCCTGCAGCTCCTTGATCTTCTCCTCGTTCTTCTTGTTCTGGTTCTTGATGAGGTTCTGCACCAGCTGGGAGGACTCATACCAGAAGTCGTAGTTGCCCACGTACATCTTGATCTTGTTGTAGTCGATGTCCACGATGTGGGTGCAGATGGTGTTGAGGAAGTGGCGGTCGTGGCTGACCACGATGACGGTGCCCTCGAAGTCCAGCAGGAAGTCCTCCAGCCAGTTCACGGCGTTGATGTCCAGGTTGTTGGTGGGCTCGTCCATCATGAGGATATCGGGGTTGCCGAAGAGGGCCTGGGCCAGCAGGACCTTCACCTTCAGGCGGCCGTCCACGTTCTCCATAATGTCGTAGTGCATGGACACGGGGATGCCCAGGCCCTGGAGGATACGGCTGGCGTCGGACTCGGACTCCCAGCCCCCCAGCTCGGCGTACTCCTCCTCCAGCTCACAGGCCCGGATACCGTCCTCCTCGGTCATCTCCTCCTTGGCATAGAGGGCCTCCTTCTCCTTGCCGATGTCGTAGAGGCGCTGGTTGCCCATGATGACCGTGTCCATGACGGTGTAGGCGTTGTAGGCGTTCTGGTCCTGCTTGAGGATGGACATGCGGGTGTTGGGCAGGATGGACACCTCACCGGAGGTGGGCTCCAGCTCCCCGGACAGAATCTTCAGAAAGGTGGACTTGCCGGCGCCGTTGGCGCCGATGATGCCGTAGCAGTTGCCCTTGACGAACTGCAGGTCCACATGGGAAAAGAGGGCCTGGCCGCTGTACTGTAAGCTGAGGTCGGTGACTGTGATCATGTCATACTCCTTAAATATTATACTCTATTCCGCCGCCCTGCCGGAAGGCGGCTTCTGTGGGCCGCTCTCTCCCGGCGCGGCCGTAAACGCCCCAATAGTATATCATAATTCTGGCACAAAACAAGGGTTTTTCCTTGTCCTTTCCCCTTTCCGCCACAAGCTGTACACCCCTTGGAAGGGGGAGGGCGAGAAAAACCGCTCCGTTGCAAAACCTTCCCCCCACAGGGGGAAGATGGCATGGTCCCGGGCCATGCCGGATGAGGTGGTATCCCCAAGCCTGTTCGGTGGCCGGACCCTCTGACGACGAAAATGGCCGCCCCTCTCCGGGGCGGCCATCAGCTTGTCGAAAAAGTGGAAATGCCTCAGATTTTGTGCAAGAGCCTCGCAGAGTTCCGTCGTCCGCAGACGACGGAATCAAGTTCAATGGCACATTGTCAAGTCAAGTGCAACACTTTCTGGAAATGGACTTCAAAGGGTGAGCGCCAGCCCAGGCATTT
>NZ_CALXEE010000040.1 GCF_944387245.1 uncultured Intestinimonas sp.
CACTGTCCCCCTACCCCAGGCGTAATGAGTTGAATACAGAAAAAATGGCCGCGGTCCGCGGCCATTTTTTTCTGCCCGGTGGTGGTGAAGGGTATCTCTTCAGAGCCGTTGAGAAACCCCTTTTTCTATGCTATGATACAAGAGAAGACAGTGGTATCAGCGGAGAAAGGAGCGCGTTATGAAACGGTTTGTGCATGTGGTCGGCCTGATGTTCCTGCTTCTGGTCCTGTGCTGCGGGACGGCTTTGGCGGCCGAGACATCTTATGTGCGGCTACTGGGCACCGATGGGAACACCACCGTGGGTGCCCGGGTGACGCCGGGCGAGGGGGAGGCTGCCGATCAGGTGGAGCTGGTTTACAGCGTAGATGGGGGCAACTGGCAGAGAGGGAGCTGGGACTTCGACCTTGCCAGCGTACCCAGCCGGGGCGGCTACAACGGCACAGAGTTTATCGCCTATGGCCAGTGGAGCCGAGAGCCGGATTACTGCTCCGCCGACGGCATCCACTGGACGGAGATCCCCCCGGAACGGGTGGGGGAGGTGGTTACCTGCGTCCCCGGGCGGGCCGAGGTGAACGGTTACCATTTTGAGCTCCTGGACGGCGAGCTCTACCTGGTCAGCGGGAACATGGCCGCCCTGCTGCCCGATGTGGGGGCCGCGGCGAAGGAAAAGGGCGTCTGGATCTCGGACATCCAGGCCTGCGCCGTGCCCGGCGGCGTGCGGGTGGAGTGCTATAGGAGCACTATAGCTGATCCCACAGGGAAACCGGCGTATGTGACGGTCTATCCCACCAGCTCCCTGGACTGGGTGCGGGAGAACCTGTCCACGGTTTTCTGGGCCCCCGAGACCCTGGACGAAGTGGACAACGGCACCGTCCGTGTGCGGAAGCGGGCAAACGGTTGCGGAGAATGGTATGAATACCGGCGGGAGGAGGGCGAATGGACGGCCATCCCGGCCGCCTGGGCCCAGGAGATCGGCGGGACCCGCCTGCTGCCCTGGAACGGAAAGACCTTCCTCATCCTGGATATCTGGTCTCTCCAGCTCTACGCCTCTGAGGACGGCGAGACCTGGCGCTGCCTGAAGGACACCTTCCTGGCGCCCGAGAAGGACGCCGGCTTCTGGGACGGCAGCTGGGTGAACTACACGCGCCACTCCCTGCTGTGGATGGGGACGGAGTACATCGCCTGCCGCCGGGAGGTGGAGGGGCGATACGGCATGCTGGGTTACAGCGGCGGAAACTGGCACAGCCCCTATTGCACCAAGGTCTGCTTCGCGGACGAGGAGTTTGCCCTGACGGGGGAATATGACTTTGGCCGGCAGGTGGTGGCCGTGGGCTGGTGGAACGGGGCATACTACGCCGAGGTTTCGGAGAGCACCGGACTGGATGAGGGCATGTGGGCTCCTTACCAGGAGAATGAGTACGACCCGGATGCCCCCACCGTTATCTACCGCTCCACCGACAAGGTGCACTGGGAGCCCACCGATCTCAGGCAGATCTTTGACTCGATCCGTACCCTGGGCTGAGGGCTGCGGAAAGGCCGCCGGACATCGTCCGGCGGCCTTTTCAATGGAGCGGAAATCATGTATACTGATAGAAAGCCATCAAAAGAGAGGGAACCATATGCTGCTTTCGGCGGAACACATCACAAAGACTTACGGGACACGGTCCGTGCTGGACAACGTGTCCCTCTATCTGGAGCCCGGCGAGAAGCTGGGGGTCATCGGCGTTAACGGCACGGGAAAGAGCACCCTGCTGCGCATCCTGGCGGGGGCGGAGGAGCCCGACAGCGGCTCGGTGACCCGGGACCCCAACGTGCGCCTAGACTACCTGCCCCAGCTCCCCGACTTTGACCCGGCCAACACCGTACTGGAGCAGGTCTTTGCCGGTCTCTCGGACGAGGCCCGGGCGGTGGCCGAGTACGAGGCCAAGACCATTCTCACCCGGCTGGGGGTGCCCATGTTCGACCAGCCGGTGGGACAGCTCTCCGGCGGCCAGCGCAAGCGGGTGGCTCTGTGCGCTGCCCTGGTCAGCGGCTGCGACGTCCTCATCCTGGACGAGCCCACCAACCACCTGGACAGCGGCATGGTCGCCTGGCTGGAGGACTATCTCCGCTCCTTCAAGGGCGCCCTGGTGATGGTCACCCACGACCGCTACTTTCTGGAGCGGGTCACCCAGCGGCTGGTGGAGGTGGAGCGGGGCAAGCTCTATTTCTACGAGGGCAACTATGACAAGTACCTGGAGCGGAAGGCCCAGCGGGAGGAGATGGCCCAGGCCAGCGAGCGCAAGCGGCAGTCCATTCTCCGCCGGGAGCTCCAGTGGGTGATGCAGGGTCCCACCGCCCGGGGCACCAAGAGCCGGGAGCGGCTGGAGCGGTACGAGGCCCTGACGGAGCAGAAGGGCCCCGAGGAGAAGGCTTCCATGGAGATCACCGCACTCTCCTCCCGGCTGGGCAAAAAGACCATCTCCCTCCAGCATGTGTCCAAGGCCTTCGGGGACCGGACCGTCCTCCGGGACTTCAGCATGGAGCTGCTGCGGGACGACCGCATCGGCGTGGTGGGCACCAACGGCAGCGGCAAGTCCACCCTCCTCAACCTCATCGCCGGGCGGCTGACCCCAGATAGCGGCACCATCGAGGTGGGGGAGACAGTGCGCATCGGCTACTTCTGTCAGGAGACGCCCATCCTGGACCCGGAGCAGCGGGTCATCGACTATGTGAAGGACATCGGGGACAGCATCCAGACCCGGGAGGGGAAGGTCACCGCCTCCCAGCTCCTGGAGCAGTTCCTCTTCCCAAAGGATGAGCAGTGGGCATCCATTGGCCGACTATCCGGAGGGGAGAAACGCCGGCTTTTTCTCCTCTCTGTATTGACTGTGGCCCCCAATGTACTGCTGCTGGACGAGCCCACCAACGACCTGGACATTCAGACGCTCACCATCCTGGAGGACTATCTCGAAACCTTCCCCGGCGCCGTCATCGCCGTCTCCCACGACCGCTACTTCCTGGACAAGACGGCCAACCGCCTGCTGGAGGTGGGGCCGGAAGGGGTGGTCACCGAGTACGTGGGCAACTACACCGACTACCTGGCCGCCCGCCAGGAACGGGACAAAGAAAAGGAAAAGGCCCGGAAGGCCGCTCCGGAGAAAAAGGAGGAGCGGCCCACGGGCCAGAAGAAGCTGCGCTTCAGCTACAAGGAGCAGCGGGAGTTCGAGACCATCGACGACGACATCGCCGCCCTGGAGGGGGAAATCGCCGCGGTCAAGGCCGAAGCGGAGGCCAAGGCCAGCGACTACGTGGCACTTCAAGAGCTCCAGGCCAGACAGGAGGCCCTGGAGGCCGCTTTGGAGGAGAAAATGGACCGCTGGGTCTACCTCAACGACCTGGCCGAACGCATCGCCAACCAGTGAGTCAGCGATAGAACCAGTGGCCGCCGATGGTGGCCACATAGTCCCGGTTGGCCATGATCCAGTGGTTGCTGGCCAGAGAGGGAGCCAGGAAGTAGAGACTGTCCCCCACCACATCGGCCCCTTCCAGCACCAGCTTGGCGGCGATGACGCTCTCCTGGGTGGGCGTGTGGTAGACGGTCCCGTTCTGGACCGGCTCGAACTGTCCGCCCCAGCGGCTGTCAAAGATGACGCCGTAGATGGTGTCGGGGAACTCGGTGTGGTCCACCCGATTGAGGATCACGTTCCCCACTGCCAGCTTGCCGGTGAGGGGCTCCCCCCGACTCTCGGCGGAGATGATGCGGGAGAGCCAGTAGAGGGAATTGGAGTCATAGACGTCCTCGCCGGTCAGAATAACGCCGCTGCCGGAGGTGACGGTCACCTCACCGGTGACACTGTTCCAGTCCACGTCGGCGCCCAGGGCCTCGGCCAGCACCCGCACCGGCACCAGGGTGCGGCCATTCTCCAGCAGCACCCCCTGGGGGATATAGAGGGCCCGGCCATTGACCTCCAGATAGAGGGCGCCGGGTTGGGCTGTGAGGGAGAAGTCCTGCCCCTCCGCTGAAGCCCGGTCGCCGGTCCAGAGGATGAGGGCATCGGGCTGAAGAGCTTGCGTCACCGCCCGGAGGGAGACATAGGTGGTGTTGCTGCGGACGGTGGCGGCGGCCTCCACCGCCTGGCCGTCTACGGTCACGGTCCCGGCTGCCAGGGCCGGGGTAAGGGTCAGAGAGAGGCTCAGAGCCAAACTCAGAAATAGGCGTTTCATGATGGGGTCCTCCTGAAAAGTTGTAACCGAATTGTAACTAATTTTCCCCGCTGGGGCAAGGCACAATGTTTTCCAGGGCTGGAAAGCGGGGATCATTCCTGTACCCCGCCTTGCAAATTGATTAAAATTCGGATATTTAGAAAACACTGGGCCGCAAGGGATTGCGGCCCAGTTTGTTATTAACCCGTTACTTGCCCGTTACGAATGGGTGGTATTTAGTGATTATGCCAAGAGCAAAATGGCGGCCCGAAGCTGCTCAATATCTGTCTTGGTATAGTGTTCGGTCACGTTGCTGTCGGCATGCCCCAAGATGCGCTTGATCTCCAAATCAGGGGCGCCGGCAGCGTGGAGGCGGGTGAAGGCGGTATGCCGGCACCAATGGGGAGTGGCTTGGGGGAGGCCGAGATCTGCTACAATAGGATTGAAGGCATGCTTGCAGTACCAGTCATAAGTCAGGCGGCGGCCGGTGTCCCCGCAGATGATGGTGCTGCCTCCACGGGAGAGCCAGCGGAGCAGATACGGCTTGATCTTGGGGTGGACGGGGACGATCCGGTCCCGGCCAGCACGGGTCTTGGAGCCGCCCCGCAGATAATCTCCCTCACGATCATAGGCGAATGGAGTAAGGCTCAGAAACTCATTGATGCGGAAGCCGGTATAGCACAGCATCAGAACGGTGTCCGCCCAGGGGCGACCGGAGGCGGCCATCTCCTCCAAGCGTTTCATCTGAAGATCGTTGAAGGCCCCTTTTTCATGCTTTGCGCCTATGGAGGGCATCTGGATGAATGCGGAGTAATCCTTGTCCACAATGTCCCGCTCCATCGCATAGCGGAACAGAGAGCGCATGAGCAGCCGGTCATTTTTCAGGGTGGACTGGGAGAGTCCTGCGGCCTCGTCGGCATCAATGATCCGCTGAAGGTGGTCTATGGAGACGTCCTTCATCTTCATCCCGGCCAGGGCCTGCACACGACTCCAGGAGGAGCGATAGCTGGTCACAGAGGCGTCGCCTGCCTTGGCATATTTCCGGGCCGACCACAGTTCATAGACCTTTCCAACCGTGATCGTGAGCCGGTCCAACTCCGAGCCCGCCAAGGCAGTATGGTGAGCATCGTTGTAGGCGTCCAGCGCGGCCTGGGCCTCACTGAGCCTGGCGTGGTAGCTCACCGCCTTCTGCACCAGTCGGCCATATTTATCACGGACGGATACCCTCACGGCATAGGGCCTCCGGCGGTTGCCGGAGAGCTTGACCACGGTGCCTGTGCCATTGGCACGTCTCATACGTTCACCTCACTATCATACAAATGTTCGATAAAATGGACTTTTGAAAGCCGGGGCCGCAGCCCCGGCCTCGTTGCGCTCCACGACTCATTGCCAATCAGGCAGCATGATTGAACTCACAGTTTATAGGTACTAATAAATGCAAAGCCCTTGGGTTCGGCACTTCCCTTATGGTGGGAGGCTTACTGCCAAGGGCTTGAATCTACAACGGGGAGGTGACGGAAGTCACATTCGTTGTACCACTATATTATGCCCCGGCGTCTTAGTTGTCAATACGCTAACGTCAGCCCCAGCATCTTTGCTGTCACCAAGTGCGAGTGAAAACCTGTTCTCCACTTGCGGTTTCTACCTCCACAGATGCGATGGAATAGTCCTTTGTGTAATTTGCGAATACAGTATTCCCAATGCGGTCTATGGCGTCAGATGTAGCATCATCAGAGACGGTGACTACGGCATTTTTCATATCTCCGGTATCAAAGACTTCAACGGAAACAACGTAGTGATACCAACTTGTGGCGTACTCGGGATTTCCAGCCCCACCGAATCCATCTCTAAAATCAGCTGCGAGGTTCTGGCTGGTCTCTTCATCCAATGTGCCACCCTCTGCTGAAGGCGCAGGAACAAAGGTAGCACTGTCGCTGATCGTATATTCCATTGTGTCTATTTCAGAAATCTTATCCAAGTCAATTCTTGCATAGGTGAAATTACCTGGGGTAAGATCTTCCACAAAAATCATGTCGCTCTTCTCGGTATTCCCCTGTATATTCTTGAAATAAACACTTACATTCCCATCAAACACATAGGTGCTGTTGTTGGATATCGTCACAATGGCCTGTGAAAGCATTACATCCAACTCCATGGTGACTTCAATTTTGTCGAAAGTATCAGCACGATTTAGCTCAGGGGAAGTTTCAACAGGGGCTGTTGTTTCTGGGGACTGGGAGACCGGGACGGACTCCGGAGCAGGCGTCGATTGTGATGGGACGCTACTGGCCTGTTCGCCGGACCCGCCGCAGGACACCAAGGACAAAGCAAGCGCAGAGGCAAGCATCAGACTGAGCATTTTTTTCATATGGGAATCCCCTCTCTTTCACGTGCCAAAGTTGGGCACGTTTTATTTTATCTTCCTTCTAAGCTCCACCACCACGCCGATGATCTGGACAGGAAGGGACTCGATCTCGGCGGGGGAGTAACTCTTGGGAGGATAAGCGGTATTGACGGGCCGCAGCTCCAGGCCACGGTCGCCGCGAAGGATGACCTGCTTCAGGGTGGCGTCGTTGCCATTGACCAGCACGGCGCAGTCGTCGCCGCTGTCGCAGGTATCCTGCTTGCGGAGGATGACGGTGTCGCCCTCCAGGTAGCGGGGATACATGCTGTCGCCTTTGACCCGGAGACCAAAGTACTCCCGGTCTCCGGTGGTCCAGGACGCGGGGATCTCTTCCCAGTCCAGGACGTCTTCCACGGCGTCAATGGGGATGCCCGCCGGGATGGTGCCCAGGACGGAGATGCGGACAGCTCCGGGAGAAGTCCCACTGGCCTCTCCCAGCAGTTCGCTGGTGTTGACGCCGAGATAGTCGGCAAGCATCTGGACCTTAGAGACAGAGGGTGTTTGCCCACGGTTGATATCGGATATAAAACTAGCCCCAACTCCGCTTTCTTTACAAGCGGTTGTTGGCTTAACACCCTTGAGCTGACAATAGTTTTTGATGTTTTGCACAAAAATGCTTGCGTCCAAAGGGCATCACACCTTAATAAAAAGAATTTGTGATTACGGAGAATATTGCAATAAATCCGTATTTACATATTGACTATCTGTAATTACGGATTTATGCTTATACCAGAGGTTAAGCCAAGGGTTCGGCAACGCCCGGGAACGATATGAAAGGGAGGTGGGTGAGCAGAATGACGCAGGAGCAAACGACAATCCGCTCTGTGGCTGGGCTGAAAGAACAGATTCAGATGGAGACAGACGGAAAAGGAAAAATCCTTGAGGGTTCATTTGCTGGTTTCTGGGAGAAATATCCCATCAAAACTATCGGCTAATTTCTTCGTGATATAGTTTTACTGCTTGCGCGGCGTGATAAGCCGATATTCTAACAACATCCTCCATTGTTGGAGGGAGAGCCAAATCGTCACGTTCTTTGACCGCATTTGAATATGCTTTGACCGCCAGTTCAACAAATTTGTCAACGAATTGTTCTAAATCAAGATTTTCCATTTTATTATTTTCTCCTTTAATCTACTAGCGTGCGGTCTGCCTCCTGCATATTTTACCGATGGTAAAATCATACCACATCGAACAGAAGCGAACAAGTCCCAAAATGAGGGGAGGGGAATGAGTGAGGATCAGAGAACTGATGGAGCAGAGAGGACTCCAGTGTGTCCAGTTGGCCGATGCCATGGGAGTCACCCCGGCCTGCATCACGAAATGGGTGCATGGGACGGCATATCCCAGTGCGGACAAGCTGCCCAGACTGGCAAGCGTCCTCGATTGCACCATCGACGCCCTCTATGGCCGGGAACCGCCCGGCGTGGAGGAAAAGAACGCCAGCTGAGGGGGTGATGACCGTGGAGCAGAGTATGTTGGAGCAGGAAATAGAGGATTTCTGTATCCGTGTCTTGACCGGCAGCGGGGTGGTGCAGGAATAGCAATTCTTCCTCGTATTTTGGAAATTTTGCTCGGAGTAAAGAGCGCCAACGGAAGAGAGGATGAGTAAATTGGAGGTCAATTTGGTGTCGCTTATCTTGGCAATAGCGTCGCTGATACTGGCAGGTACTGGGCTAATTTTGAGTATTTTTTCCATGATGAAGTTTTGGGGTGAAAATCCTTCAGATAAGAGGCAGAATGGCGGCGACGGCAGCGACCACGCTACAGGTCAGCGTGAGGATAGCTAAGACCGTTGTGAGAATGAATCGGCGGCTTTCGATTCGCCGTTGCTTGGCGGCAACTTCATTGACCTGACGTTGAGTTTCCTCCATTTTTCCTGAAAGATTTTTCAGTTCCTCTACGACGTCGAGTTCAGAGGGAGCTGGATTGGTCAGGCAGGACATAAAATCATCTGAAAACATAATAATCTCCTTTCTTGCCTCCACATTTTATCATGGGAGACAAGGGAGGACAAGGAAAGTCACTGGAAAGGAGATCTGCTATGTTCGTTGCACAGACAGCGGAACAGGCCAAGATTCGCGCTTGGCTGGAGGAGCAGTTCCAGCCGGACGAACTGCGGGCCATGGAGATCGTTACCCGGAATGCGGTGCGGATCGTGGACCGGTACCACGACACCGCCCTGGTGGTATGTCGGCAGGACGGCACTGTTGAGATCGTTTCGGATGACGCCGAGGCCTGCTGATCTCTACACCACCATCATATCCCAATGAGGAGGGAAACACCATGCCGCAGGACAAGCGGAATATCTACAAAATCGCCCGTGAGGCGAGGGGTTTGACTCAGGAGGCCGCTGCCGAAAAGCTGGGGATCTCAGACAGCTCCATCCGGGCCTACGAGACCGGACAGCGGGTGCCGCCCAACGAGGTGGTGGAGCTCATGGCCATCTGCTACGACGCCCAGCACCTGGCCTTCCAGCACCTGCGGGAGACAAACTCCATGTATGGCAGCATCGTCCCGGCGGTGCCGGACTGCTCCGTATTGGAGGCGTCGGCCAAGCTCATCAACCGCATTTACGAATTTGCCGACAGCCACAGCGACCGGAGGCTCATGCGGATCGCCGAGGACAACGTCATTGACCAGGACGAGCGACCGGAGTTCGACGCCATCCTGGAGGATCTCCAGGAGATCGTGGAGGCCGCCCTGGCGGTCAAGTGCGCCCGGCAGGGCGAGTGAGGAGGGAAACAGAATGAAACGGAAATCTAACGCCCCCACAGATGAGGAGATCATGGAGCACGCCAATGTGCCGGTATGGCTGGCGGCGTCGGCCATTGGCTGGTCGTCCTGCACGCTGGCATCGGCGCTCCAGCAGGGCCGGGTCCCTTTCGGGTTTGCGGTGCAGAACGATGATACTGGTACATGGGCCTATAACATCAATCCCGCCGGCCTGATCCGCTACCGCCATGGGGAGTTTCAGGCCATGGGCATGCGGGAGCTGAAAGAGATCTGGTCCGACATTGCCAACAGCATTGTGGATGCGAAGCTGGAATCAGCGCGGGTCATGGCGGCGGCCGTCACCGGGGCCGTGATGGGGATGGGGGGAGCGACATCATGAGCGAGCGGGACGTTATTGCCGAGCTCAGGGCCGAGCGGGCCGCCAAAGAAGCCAAACGGGCTGAGGACTGGCCCAAGGCGCTGGACAAGCTGTACATCACCTTTGAGGCCAGCCACGGGGGCGGATACCCCCAGTGTCTGGCGGCGCTGGGAAGCGAAGAGGAGCGGCTGCGCTACCTCCGGGAGTTGGGCTTCCGGGTACGGCGGCACTTCTGGTTTGAGACGACGGACGATACCCGTGAGGAGCACTGGGCGGAGCTGTCCGGCGGTATCGTGTGCTGCCTGACCAACGGCTGGGTGTGCGACAAGGCGCCCCTGTGAGCATCAACGAGGACCGTGCCGCCGCTGGGGCGGCGGGGATCAGGCGGAGCCGGCTCTTTCCCCCGGTAGGACGCCTCGCCTCTGGGCGTCACCGCGACCCGCCGCGCCAGGAGCGGCACGGACATCATCAAGAGGAGGATTGTTATGGATTACATGGGCGCTGAATGGCGGCCGGTTGGGCCGGATAGCGCATGGAGACGGCGGAAACTACTCTTTAACGCCCAGCGCCAAGCATGGCGGAAGATGACCAGGGCGGAGCGCCGTCGGTTTATGAGAACCTTGCTGGAGATCGCCATGGTGCTTGGCTGTTTCGTGGTGGCCATCGGCCTGCCCGACTGGGTCGAGTACATTTTGTGAGGAGCGTGGTGGTATGGCAGAGCGACCGGCCTACTGGGCCGTCATCCCCGCCTCCGTTCGCTACGACCAGGACCTGCCCCCCAACGCAAAGCTGCTCTACGGGGAGGTGACCGCTCTCTCGGACAAGCGTGGGTACTGCTATGCCCAGAACGGCTACTTTTCGGAGCTGTTCAACCTGTCCGAGCGGAGCATCACCCGGCTCTTCGCCATACTGGTGGACAGGGGCTATCTGCGGGTGAACGTGATTCGGGACGAGAGCACCCAGGAGGTGTTGGAACGGCGGATCTATCCCATCTACTACCACGGGATATCAGAGCCCCCTCCCGACATTTTTGTCGGGAGCCCTCCTGACATTGCGCAGGACATGGACGGAGACCACACCCCTCCCGACAATTTTGTCAGGACTCCTCCTGACAATTCTGACGGGACCCCTCCCGACAAAAATGTCGGGGAGAACGGTACAAGTTATGATTATAATATACCCCCTATAGTCCCCCAAGGGGGACAGCCCGAAAAACCGAAAGAACCCAAAGAACCGAAGCGGAAGCGGGCGTCCAAGAGCGTGCCCGTCTGGAAGCCGGAGCGCTTCGAGGCTTTTTGGAAGTTCTATCCCCGGCATGAGGACCGGGTGAGCGCGGTCCGGGAGTGGGACAGACTCAAGCCGGAGGACGAGCTCATTGACACCATCGCCCGGGCCCTCAAGCGGCAGGTGCAGAACAAGGACTGGGCGGTGCCCTACGCCTGCCGGTACCTCCGCAACCAGCGGTGGCTGGACGAGCTGCCCAAGGACGGAAAGGCCGCCCCGGCCAGGCCCCAGGCCAAACAGCTCACCGGCTGGCACACCGAGGTCATCGACGGGGAGGAGGTGCTGGTCCAGGATGGATGAGCGTCAATCTGCGGCCATTATGGCCGAGCAAAGCATCATCGGGTCTATCCTGATCGACGAGCGGTGCCTCCCGGAGGTGGAGCGGTCCATTAGAACGGAGGACTTCCGGCTGGAGATTGACCGGGCTCTCTATGAGGCTGTGCTGGCTCTGGAGCGGGCAGGCGGCAAGCTGGACCCGGTGACCATCCTGGACCGGGCCCAGAAGAGCGGGACGAACATCTCCCGGCAGTACATATTGGATCTCATGGAGATCACCTCCACCGCTGCCAACGTGGCGGAGTACATCCGGGTTGTCAGGGATGCCCGGCTGCGGGACGGTGTGCGGGACATGGCGGAGACGGCTCTGACGGCGATGGACGCCAGGGAGGACCCAGCGGCCGTTATCACCTCCTCCAGACAGCGGTTGGACGAACTGGCCGCTCAGGGCAGTACCGGCAAGCTGGTGAGTCCCAATGATGGCATACTGACCTTTTACCGACACCGTGACACCGTAGAGGACGGCGACGCCAAGGGCTATGTCTGCACTGGCTACATGGCTCTGGATGAGCTGCTGGGGGGCGGGATGCTCAACTCGGGGCTCTACCTGCTGGCCGCCCGGCCCGGTATGGGGAAGACCACCCTGGCCCTCAACATCGCCGACCGGGTGGCCCAGGCAGACCCGGTGCTCTTTGTCTCCCTGGAGATGGACCAGGAGCAGCTCACCGCCAAGCGCCTCTCCCGGGAGACCGGCATCCCCACCCAGAAGCTGCTCATGCAGCCGCTCAACGAGACTGAGGAGGACCGGGTGGCTCAGTCGTCCCGAAAGCTGGCCGAATTGGCCTTCTGGTCCAACAGTGCTCCCACAGTGACAGTGGATGATATCGGGGTCCTGGCCCGGAGCATCGGCGGCCTCCGGCTCATCGTGGTAGACTACTTCGGCAAGATTCTGCCGCCACCGGCGGCGAGACGGTATGGGCGAGTGGAATACACCACGGAGATTTCCGGGGATTTGAAAAACCTGGCCCGGACTCTGCACATCCCCATCCTGGCCCTGTGCCAGCTCAACCGGGAGGTGGAGGCCCGCCAGGACAAGCGCCCCCAGCTCTCCGATCTCCGGGACACCGGCGCTCTGGAGCAGGACGCCGACGGCGTCATCTTCCTCTACCGGGAGGACTACTACGCCGACCGGGACTCCGTGGACCCCAACGTCCCGTCCGTCCTGGACGTGGACCTGGCCAAAAACCGCCACGGCGGGGTGGGCAGCTGCAAGCTTGCCTTCTCCCTGGCCACCAGCAAGATCGCCGGCATGTCCTACCGGCGGAAAACCAAGGAAGAGACCCCGGAGCAGTTCCGGATCGGAGGGAACCATGGAAAATCGTAAAATGCAGCTGCTGGAGGCGGAGCACCGCCGCCATCTGTCCCTGATGCAGGCGGACCCCGCCCGGGAGAAGGAGCACCGGGAGGTGGCCGAGGCCATCCTCTGGGCCCTGGACAAGCTGAGAGGGGAGGGGGAGCCATGAGCGTGCTCTATACCTGCGAGATCTGCGGAAAAGAGTGCGAGGGGCATCCCAACTCCCGCTACTGTTCGGAGTGCCGGGGGAAGGTCATCCGCTCCACCCACAAAGAGAGTCTGGCAAAGCGCCGGGCGAAGCGGCAGACTAAAGCGTCGGAGGTCGCCAAACCCATGACTCTGGGGCAGATCGCCGCCAAGGCCAGGAGCTTACATATGAGCTACGGCGAGTTCGTGGCCAAGTACGGACTGTGATGGGGGAGCGGGAGCTCATCGACACCCTCCGCCGCCAGCTGGAGCAGCCGGGCAACAGGATCACTTTGGGACGAGTTATGGTGAAGGAGATCATAGAGGCCCTCCTCCACCAGCAGAGCATCATCCGGCGGCTCCGGGAGGAGTGCTGGGGGAAAGGAGAATACCATGGGAAAGACCAATGACCGCTGTCCACTCCAGGCCGAGTGCGAGCAGAAATGTGCCCACGTCGGCCACGAGCTGGACTGCCCTTACTATGACGCAAACGCTCGGCCGGGCTATGAGATCGACGACCAGGAGGAGCGTCACCGGGCCAAGTGGCGGGAGGCCGAGGAGGCGGAGTACGAGGCCAGGATGAGCCTGCCGCGGACCATTGAAACGGTCACCGGCGAGATCCTGGACCTGAAACGGGAGGCCGGGGAGGCCATCCTGGACATCGGCGCCCGGCTCATCGAGGCCAAGGGTATGCTCTCCCACGGGGAGTGGCTACCCTGGCTCAATGAGCGGGTGGAGCTCTCCGAGCGGACGGCCCAGAAGTTCATGAAATTGGCCCGGGAGTGGTCAAATCCGAACACGTTGGCGGATTTGGGTGCGTCCAAGGCCCTGATGCTCCTGGCCGTTCCGGCGGAGGAGCGGGACAGCTTTGTGGAGGAGCACAACGTCATCGACATGTCCGCCCGGCAGCTGGAGCAGGCCATCAAGGACCGGGATGAGGCACGGAAGGCCGCCGAGGCAGCCAAGGCCGACGCCGCAGCAGCGGAAGTCGCCCGGGCGAAGATGGAGGCCGACATGAAGGTGGTCAACGCCACGCTGGAGTCAGTCCGGGAAGAGAAGGAGCGGGCCGATCAGGAGGCCGCCCGCCTGGAGCGGGAGCTCACCGAGCTCAGAAGCCGCCCAGTGGACGTGGCGGTGGAGACGGTGGCGGACCCGGAAGCCATCGCCAAGGCCAGGGCTGAGGCCGTGGCCGAGATGCAGGCCAAGCTGGACAAGGCCAAGGCAGCCAAAGCCAAGGCCGAGGAAAAGCGAAAGGAGGCCGAGGCCGCCCTGGAGCAGGCTCAGGTCCAGCTGAAGGACGCCGAGCAGGCCCGGAAAAACGCGGTGCTCTCCTCCGACGAGGACATGGCCACCTTCAAGGTGCTCTTCCAGCAGTCCCAGGAGACGGCCAACAAAATGCACGGCATCCTCCTCAAGCTGCGGAACCGGCCAGACCAGACTGCCGCCCAGGGGGCGGAGAAGGCTATGAAAGCCCTGGCCGAGGCCATCGGGAGGTGCGCGGAATGATCCAGGAAGCGATCCGGAAGCTGAAGGAGCAGCAGAGCAAGGTGCAGGAGCGATCCCCCCAATGGATGGTGGCGGAGCAGCTCATAGATCTGTGCCGGGCGGAGCCGGAGTGCGCCGAGCTCCTGGCCCAGGACCTGGAGGTGGAGGCCATGTCCATCGTGGAGGCGGAAAAGAAGCTCAAGGCCTTCGCGGACAGCCACAAAACAGGGAATTTTTCCTGCGTCACCCCAGCGGAGTCCGACCGTATCCTCCGGGAGTTTTACGGACTGCCCCAGCGGCAGGCATCCGGCGGCGCCGGCCTCCTTGGGCTGGACCTGGCCGACTTCTGGGGGTGAGGATATGGAGGATGTGCGGAAGCTGGTGCCCCGTCTGCCGCCGGAGTATTTTCTCACCTGGGCAGCGGAGATCCTTCAGGATGAGCTGGACATCCACGGCTTTCTCTATGAGCTGGAGTGGGTGGAGGACTACGGCCTGGACTTCCTGATGGACGAATGGGCCAGACCCCGGAAGCGGAAGATGGTCCGGGTGAAGTGCTCCTGCTGTGGCTACGAGGATCTCTACCACTATGGCAGAGGGCAGAAGGGCTATGGATTTATCCTGCCGGAGAGCTTCACCGAGGAGGAGGGTGGATCTGTCTTTGAGGATGGAGACGAGATCTATTGCCCCAGCTGTGGCTGTCAGGTCAAGGTCCGCCGGAAGGCAGATCTGAGGCGGAAGGGATATTTTGTCTCGGCTGAGGGCAGGGCCATGAGCGCCGCTGTGGTTGGCAGGGAAAACCTGCTGGCTTTGACGGGCTGGGTGATCCAGCGGCGGGTGTTTTTTGGCGGCGGGGAGCGCCTGGAGGCCATCCCGGCGGAGGCCTATGTGTTCTCCCCTTCGGACTGTGCCCAGCTCATGGGCTGGATCAACGCCTACAGCGGCTCGGCTGGCTACTTCATCCAGTACACCCGGGAATGGCGTCAGCCGATGGATTGGCGGGAGCGGTGGGGACAGGAGGAGTACATCTTTGGCCTCGACGAGGAGCTTGTGGCGGAGAGCTGTCTGCCGCACTGCAAGCTGGACGTATACATGGAGCACCGGCCAGGTGCGTTCCACTTCCCGGTGGCCTGGCTGCGGCTCTATCAGGCCCATCCCAATGTGGAAGCGGCGCTGGTTCACGGCCTGCCCCGGGTGCTGGACGATCTCATCTATGCCAAGTGCCACGAGGAGGAGCATAAGCGGGGCGACATGGAGGTCCACGAACTGGACTGGAGCCAGACCCGCCCCGCCCAGATGCTGCATCTGAACAAGGAGGAGCTGCACTTGGCCCGGGAGCAGGACTGGGGGCAGCTGTTCTGGGACCTGTTCCGATACAGCAAGGCGGCAGGGGAACTCCTGACCGGGGAGGACATCGAAAACGCCTTCTTTCTGGGGGATGAGTATGTGGGACAGCTGGTGGGACGCGGTCCGGTGGCCAAGAGCATCCGCTATCTGCTCCAGCAGTGCGATCAGATCGAGACGGGGTATGTTCCGGAGCCGGAGGACGAGGACCCGCCGGCGGACGCCCAGGTCCCAGACGTGCAGATCCTCACCGACTACTGGGACATGGCGGAGCGGCTGGGCTGGGACCTGACCAATGAGCGGGTGCGCTTCCCTCATAACCTGTTTGCCGCCCACGACGAGGCCGCCGTCCAGGCGGCCCTGCTGGAGGAGAAAGGCCTGACATCCAAGTTCCGGGTACGGCGGATGGTGCTGCGTAAGTACGCCTTCTCGGCGGACGGCCTGCTGATCCGGCCGGCGGCCAGCCAGCAGGAGCTCACCGATGAGGGCAACGCCCTCCACCACTGTGTCAGCACCTACGGCAAGAAGCACGCCAACGGGAAAACGGCCATCTTCTTCATCCGAAGGAAAAACGCGCCCGGGAGGTCCTTCTATACCCTGGAGCTTGATGAGCGGAAGCTGACGGTACAGCAAAACCGTGGAATGCGGAACTGCCCGCGCACCCCGGAGGTGAGGGCCTTCGAGGACCTTTGGCTGAGCTGGGTCCGGGCCGGAGCGCCCAGGGACAGCGATGGAAAGCCGATATGCACAAAGGCTGCCCAGGCCAGGACGGCGTGAGGAGATGGCAAAATGGGAAGACATATTGACCGTGCGGCGTGGGAGCCGTGCCGGGTGTGCGGGCAGTATGAAGTGCTGGGCTTTCGAGGCTGGCGGCAGAAAGAAAACATGCTGAATCCTCCGGACGGATCTGGCGGTTGTATGTACTGCCCGCATTGTGGGCGGCCGCGCAACGAAAAGGCCTGGGACCAATTGGAACACCGGCTGAGATGGAGGTGGTCGGTGAACCGAAATAGAGCTAAATTGCTTTTGATGTTGCTTTTATCGTGCGTTGTGGCGGCCTTTTCGGTGATGAATCGCATGATATGGATGGAGAGGTGAACAAGTCGATGAGCAGGAGAGAGGCCAATCAGAGTTTGGTGATACGGGACCGTTTCTTCTGCCGCAGGAGCAGGGTCTGCTTTGAGGCATGCTCCCTCTGTGAGGTGAACGGCGACTGTGACATGTGTGCGTCCTTCGGCCAACCGGATCGCTGCCAAAAGTGCACGAGATATTATGGGCCTGGGAGCATCCCGGAGGAGAGCGGCGATGGGTGAGCTGATTGTGCTGGATGCCTACCGGCGGACCTGCCACAACTGCCTGTGGCATGACGATGCCCACGGAGCGTGCAAACGCCCGGGCGGCTGGGCGTGGGACAAGCACTACACCCGCTGCATCACATTCGCCTGGCGGTATGGCTGACCAGGCGTACAAAAAGGGGCTGACTGAATGAGGCTGGAGGATGCAACCAAAGAAGAGTTGATTTGGTGGATACAGGGACATGCCTTTGACCTTTCTTATTCTCTGAAACGGTTTGAAGCGGATATTATGCTTCACCGGTATGATGAGTACAATGCCAAAGCCAGGCTGGCTGGAGAGCGTTTTTCCTCAGCGTTGTCTGAATATAACTCTTTGCTTGCACCGTATAACGAGGAGCGGCTATCTTCCATTCCAGAACATGTAATCAAACGGGCAGCAGCCCTCGAAAAAGTCATGAGCAGTGCCAGTAAAGAGCAGCGGCGTTGGTGGAAAGCTGCGGACTAGTGCATGGAGAAAGTTTAGGGGAGGTTTCGGTATGCTGATCGTCACCATCCAGGTCAACGCACCGCCTGGGGCGGCGGAGTGCGTGAAGGAGGTTTTGGGCATGGCCCTGGAGCAGCTGGGCGATGCCAGGGTGGTCTCCATCCGGGAGAAGCTGCCCGAGCAGCTGAAGCTGGACATAGGATAGAAAAAAGCGCCGCCCACGACGGGGCGGCGCCTCCTCCTGCGGGGCCTTAAAACAGGCGCTTGACCTCCTCGGCCATGCGCTGGAGCTCCTCCAGCGTGACCGGCTGGGGCTTGCGGGCGCGGATCTGCTCCCGGATGGGGGTGGGGAGCTGGGAGAAATAGGCCTGCATGACCGGGTCCTCTGCAAAGTTGGCATACCGATCGTCCATACGATCACCTCCGGCGGTAGCTTGCCCGAGAGTACCAAAGTTATCAGAGACAAAAAATCAGGCCGCCCCAATAGGGCGGCCTGAGCCTGACCATTTTGTTACTGCACACCGAGCCGCTGCTTCAGCCCGTCCTGGAGGACTTGGGAGAAGTTGACGCCGGCACGCTCTGCCAGATCATTGAGATAGCTGGGGATGGTCACGTTTTTCCGAATCGTCCGCATGTCGTGGGCGCGGCGGTAGGCGTCAAAGTCGATGTCTACGAGAGTGACCAGCTCTCCCTCCTCATGCTCTGGCATCAGGCCGGAGGGCTCCGGGATCACACGCCCCTCGTCCTGCTCGCAAATCCCCCAAAGCCCAATGGCGTCACGGGCCATGTCGATACACTCTGCGATTGTCTCTCCTTGGGTGCCGATGTTCAGGTCCGGTACGGACACAGAGAAACCTCCCTCCGGCTCTGGATGGAGGATCACGGGATAAACTTGCTTCATATAGAAAACCTCCTTTTGGGGTGGCGGCGAGGGGCTTATTTCAGCCCCTGCCGCCGGATGATGGCGAGTGCTAATTGTTCTTTGATTTCGGAGTGTCGGGGGATTGTCTCAGATACTTTGCCGTTGGTATAGATATCGTGGTTAGTGCCGTTTCGGAGGAGCCACCATCCATTTGCTTTCAGCAGTTTTATCAAGTCCCTGCGTTTCATTGTCTCTCCTCCTTACAAGTATATTATACGCATTAAATGCGCATTTGTCAAGGGGCAGAAGGAAGAAAATAACAAAAGATAGGAGGGCAAAATGGCCAAGTGCATCAAATCCATCACGGCGGGCCTGCTGCACCTGGAGGTGCTGGGCAAGGTCCCGGACACCAGTGGCAAGCGGCCACGGGGCAGGCGGCAGGGTCCCACCTCGCCTGGGCAGATGTTTTACAACTTAAAGTGCTCCTGGCGGGAGTTGGAGCTGACCCTGGCGGCCAACTTTGGGAGTAAGGACTGGGTGCTGGTTTTTACCTATGACGATGCCCACCTTCCGCTGGACAAGCGGGGTGCGGACAGGATATTCCAGAAGTTTGTTCGCCGCTACCGGGCAGCCCGGCGAAAACGGGGAGAGGAGCTGCGGTATGTCTACAACACGGAGGGCTTCCACGAGCTTAGGACCTATGACTGGATGGAGGCGGACGGTGAGCTAGAAGATAGACGGCTCCACCACCATGTGGTGCTCAACTTCACGTCGCCGGAGGATTTAGAGGAGATCCGCAGCCTCTGGCAGGGGGGAGGCTACGTCCGGGCCGAGCCTCTGGACGTCCACTACTACCGGGAGCTGGCCAAGTACTTCACGAAGGAGGCCAGGGAGTTCGGCAGGCCCAGGCCAGGGGAGCGGACCTGGCGGGGGTCCAAGAATCTCAAAAAGTATGAAGTGGAATATATTGACATTCCAAGCGACAGTGTCACTCTGGCGCCGCCGGCGGGTGCGGTGGACTACGAGACCTTCAGTGAGCGCAACCCCTACGGCTTTGCCGACTGCATCGGCGCCCGGTATCTCCTTTTCCCGGAGCGGGAGCCAGGACAGTATACATATAATAGAGGCCGACGGCAGCCGGCTTAATAATTTTCCGGCTTGAAACCAGTCTTAATAATTCGTCACCCTATGTAGAAAGTGAGGGGAGGGCATTGCAAACAACCAAAAAGCATGATAAACTGGTCATCAAGGACGGATGGGTCATCTGCCCGGTGTGCGAAAAGGGAAAGCTGTTGCTGACCCGACCGGACACAGCCGTCCGAAACCTGCCCCGCAAGTGCAAGCGCTGCGGACAGGAGACAATCGTGAATATCGAAGCGCCTGAGCCCGCGTCCACAGTGACCAGCGCCTGAGCCGAACAGAACCCATGAGGGAGATCGTGTCTGCTCAGGTGTTTTTGTTTCTCCGAAGGTGATAGCCCGGAGCAGAAGCCAGTGCCCGACATGACCCCAATACGGGGAAAGGTCGGGCGCTGGCTTTTTGTTTTGCCCGGAGGTGATAGCCCG
>NZ_CALXEE010000041.1 GCF_944387245.1 uncultured Intestinimonas sp.
AGGTCCGGCGTACATGTGTACGCCGGACCTTTTTCATCCCTTAGGCTTCGGCTTGAAGAGGAGGGCCACGATGCAGCCGAAGAAGATGGCGGCGGCGATGCCGCCCGCGGCAGCCGTGACCCCGCCGGTGAAGGCGCCCAGCAGGCCGTCCTCGGCCACCGCTTCTTTTACCCCCTTGGAGAGCAGATAGCCGAAACCCGTGAGGGGGACGGTGGCGCCGGCGCCGCCGAAGTCCACAATGTGCTGGTAGATGCCCAGGCCGCCCAGCACCACCCCGGAGACCACATAGAGCACCAGGATCTTGGCGGGGGTCAGCTTGGTCCGGTCAATGAGAATCTGGCCGATGAGACAAAAGGTCCCTCCACAGAGGAAGGCACGCAGATAGGGGAGAAATCCATCCATTTTTATACTCCTTTCTCCGTGGAGATGGCCACAGCGTGACAGATGCCGGGGATACTCTCTCCCTGGAGAGAGGAAATAGGGGAGAGAAGGGCACCGGTGCCGCAGAAGAGGATGTTTTTCCAGCGGCCCTCAGCCATGCCCCGAAGCAGGTATCCATTGAGCACCACGGCGGAGCACCCGCAGCCGGACCCGCCGCAGTGGACGTCCTGGGCGGGGAGATCGAAGATCATCACACCGCAGTCGTCATAGTTGCCCAGCTCCACACCGTCGGCGCGGAAGAGGTCCAGCACGATGGACTTGCCCAGCTCTCCCAGGTCGCCGGTGACGATGAGGTCATAGTAGGAGGGCTTGCGCCCGGTTTCGGAAAAGTGGGCGGTGAGGCTGCTGTACGCCGCGGGGGCCATGGCCGCCCCCATGTTGTTGGCGTCCTTGATGCCTTTGTCCACCACCTTGCCGATGGTGGCGTGGGTGACGTAGGGGCCGTTCCCTTCCCGAGAAAGGACAGCGGCGCCGGCGCCGGTCACCGTCCACTGTGCGGTGGGGGTGCGCTGACCACCATATTCAAGGGGAGTGCGGTACTGCCGCTCAGCGGAACAGAAGTGGGAGGAGGCCACTGCTGCCGCCCAGTTGCCGAAGCCGCCGTCCAGGGTCATAGATGCCATGACCAGACCCTCCGCCATGGTGGAGCAGGCGCCGTAAAGCCCCAGGAAGGGCACATCCTGGCCACGAACGGCAAAGGAGGAGGCGATACACTGGTTGAGCAGGTCGCCGGCAAAGAGTAGATCCAGGGAAGAGGGAGCCTGCCCCGCCTTGTCCAGGGCGCTCTGGAGGGCCAGCCGCTGCATGGCGCTCTCCGCCTTCTCCCAGCTGGACTCTCCAAAGCTGTCATCCTGATTGATGAGGTCGAAGAAAGTGGCCAGGGGGCCATCACCCTCCTTTTTGCCCACCACGCTGGCATACCCGGCAATGGTGGGTGGATTGGCAAAGGCCACAGTCTGACGGCCCAGCTTTTTTACGGTCATTAGGCTTCCTCCCATCCGCACACAGCGTATTTGAACGGAATTAGTTTGAACAGATTTCAGCAAAATATCAGGACGCATTTTGGCGGGGGAACTGCTGGTCAAATGTGGGAAGATGCGATATAATAAAAATATATTTTTCACTTGATGGAGTTTGATCGATATGGTAGAAGAAGCCAAGCGCACCATCGCCTACCTCTGTCCGGCCTGCCATCAGGCTGTGGTGGCGGAAAAGACGGTCTTCTCTCTGGCTGCGGCGCCCGGGAAGATTCCCTGTCCCTGCGGGAAGTCGGCGCTCAAAACGGAGATCGTGGGAGACCGGGTCAAGCTGACGGTGCCCTGTCTTTTCTGTGAGAAGGAGCACACCGTGACCTGTTCCACCCACGCCTTCCTCCACGAGAAGGCTCTGGCCTTTGCCTGCGCTGCCTCCGGGCTGGACTGCTGCTATGTGGGAGAAGAGGGGCCGGTCTTTGCCGCCATGGAGCGCCTGGAGGAGGCGGTGGATAAGCTGGAGGCCGCCGCCGGAGAGAAGGGAACCTTCCTGGACGAGATCATCATGCATGAGATTCTCTCTGAGCTGCGGGATATTGCCCAGCGGGGCGGGATCTCCTGCACCTGCGGCTCCAAGGAGTGGAGGCTCCAAGTGAACTTCAGCTCTGTGGACCTTATCTGCGGCCACTGCGGCCGGGCGTTGCGTATCCCCGCCGCGACTGCTGACGATCTGGAGGATCTGTGCTGTAAAAATACCCTTCTCATCAAGGGAAAGGAGGGGTAACTCATGTATCATGAGGCCTCGTTTCAGGTTGGGGCACGGGATGTCGATCCCTTCAACCAGTGCCGCCCCTCCTCCATGATGGACTTTCTTCAGGAGGCCGCTACCGGCGCAGCTGTGGAGCTCCATGTTTCCCGGGAGGAGATGCTTCGAAGCTACAACGTCTTCTGGATGCTTGCCCGGATCTGGTATCGTCTGGATACACCTGTCTTTTGGGATGACAAGCTCACTGTTCAAACCTGGCACCGGGGGAGCGGCCATGGCGCCTCCATGTACCGGGATTTTGATATCTTCCGGGATGGTAAAACCATTGGAGAAGGGGTCAGCCTGTGGGTCCTGGCCGACGCAGAGACCCGGAAGCTGCGACGGGTATCCGATCTTCCGGAGTTTGATGGAACCTCTGGCGGCGACCGCTGCAAAAGCCGGATGCTGCCCAAGCTCCGCATGCCGGTCCCCCTGGAATCGGTGGGAGAGCGGCGGCTCTGGTATAGCGACTGCGATGTGAATGGTCACGTCAATAATGTCCACTACGCAGACTATGCCTGTGATGCCATCGGGCTGGAGGAGGTTGGCCGGGGACAGTTTGTCTCCCAGGTCCAGATCGGCTACCTGAAGGAGTGCCGGGCGGGGGAGACCATTCGCCTGTCCGCGGGCCGTCAGGACGATACCTTCTATGTCCAGGGAGACGGTGATGAGGGAAAGCCCAGATTCGATGCGGCTTTGACCCTGTCCCCTCTTGACAACCCCCACCTTGGGGCATAGAATATATCAAATATGTTTTCCCGCGTTGGATACGATGAAATAAAATGAAGGAGTGGAGTCCATGTTCAATACGGATGCCGCCAGCAAGTTCGTGCGGCAGGGCCTGACTTTTGATGACGTACTGCTGATCCCCGCCGAGAGCAACGTCCTGCCCGCTGACATCGATCTGCACACCCAGCTCACCAAGAAGATCCGCCTGAATATCCCTGTGATGAGTGCCGCTATGGATACGGTCACCGAATACCGTATGGCCATCGCTATCGCCCGTGAGGGCGGCATCGGCATCATCCATAAGAACATGTCCATCGGCCAGCAGGCCGAGCAGGTGGACATGGTGAAGCGCAGCGAGAACGGCGTCATCACCAACCCCTTCTGGCTGGCCCCCGGCCACACCCTGGCCGAGGCCGACGAGCTCATGGCCAAATACCGCATCTCCGGTGTCCCCATCTGCGACCACGGAAAGCTCATCGGCATCATCACCAACCGTGATATGAAGTTTGAAGAGGACATGGACCAGCTCATCGACAACGTGATGACCAAGGACCACCTGGTCACCGCCAAGGAGGGCACCACCCTGGAGGAGGCGAAGCAGATCCTCCGCAAGCATAAGATTGAGAAGCTGCCCATTGTGGACGACGAGTTCCATCTCAAGGGTCTCATCACCATCAAGGATATCGAAAAGGCTGAGGTCTACCCCAACTCCGCCCGTGATGAAAAGGGCCGACTCCTGGTAGGCGCTGCCATCGGTGTCACCTCCGATGTGATGGATCGTGTGGCCGCTCTAGTGGAGGCCGGTGCCGATGTGCTGTGTCTGGACTCCGCCCACGGTCATTCCCACAACATCCTGGAGTGTGTCAAGCGCATCAAGGCCCTCTATCCCGACGTGCAGCTCATCGCCGGCAATGTGGCCACCGCCGAAGGTACCCGGGCCCTCATTGAGGCCGGCGCCGACTGCGTGAAGATCGGTATCGGTCCCGGCTCCATCTGCACCACCCGCGTGGTGGCCGGTATCGGCGTGCCCCAGATCACCGCCGTCTATGACGCCGCCTGCGTCGCCGCTGAGTATGGCATTCCCATCATCGCCGATGGCGGCATCAAGTACTCCGGCGACATTGTCAAGGCCATTGCCGCCGGCGGCAACGTAGTCATGCTGGGCTCCCTGTTGGCGGGCTGCGAGGAGTCCCCCGGGGATACCGAGGTCTATCAGGGCCGTCAGTTCAAGGTGTACCGCGGCATGGGCTCCCTGGGCGCTATGGCCAAGGGCTCCAAGGACCGCTACTTCCAGGAGAACAACAAGAAGCTGGTGCCCGAGGGCGTAGAAGGCCGTGTTCCCTACAAGGGAGGCCTGGGCGAGACCATCTACCAGATGATGGGCGGCCTGCGAGCCGGTATGGGCTACTGCGGCTGCGGCACCATTGAGGATCTGCGCACCAAGGGCCAGTTCATTCAGATCACCAGCGCCGGCCTCAAGGAGAGCCATCCCCATGATATCTATATCACCAGAGAGGCTCCCAACTACACCGTCAATCCCCAGTAACGACCAGAAAAGGCCCGCGCCGTCGGCGCGGGCCTTTTTTCCTCACAAACAAAGGAGGGATCGCCGTGCTCAAGCTCCTGCTGGGACGGGCCGGGACAGGAAAGACAGCCGAAGTTTTGAAGCGGATCGCCGCTGGAGGCGGGAGGCGGCAACTGCTCATTGTACCCGAGCAGGCCTCCCATGAGACGGAGCGCCGGCTATGTGCTGTCGCAGGCAATCAGGTCTCTCTCTACGCCGAAGTTCTCTCCTTCACCCGACTGACCAGTCGGGTGCTGGCTCAATCGGGGGGACTTGCGGCACCGGCCCTGGACCCGGGTGGACGGGTGCTACTCATGTGTGCCGCCCGGAAGGCGGTCTCCAGCGCCCTAACGGTCTACGCCCGGCCCTCCCAGAAGCCGGCCTTCCTCTCCGGCCTGCTGGCCACTCTGGATGAGTGTAAGCAGTACTGTGTCTCCCCGGAAGATCTGACCAAGGCGGGGGAGGAGCTGGAGGGACAGGAAGGGGAGAAGCTCCGGGATCTGGGTCTCATCTTTGGCGCCTATGACGCGCTAACGGCTCGGGTGGCCGCCGATCCTCGAGACCGGCTCACCCGCCTGGCTGAGGGCCTGGCGGAGAGCGAATGGGCCAATGGAATATCTGTCTATGTAGATGGCTTTACAGACTTTACCCCCCAACAGATTCAGGTGCTGCGCCAGCTTTGGAAACAGGCCAGAGAGGTCATGGTAGTCCTCACCTGCGCGCCGGAGGAGGAGGGACAGACCGGCATCTTTGCCCCGGCCCGGCGGACCGTCGCCCAACTGAGCCGGGCGGCCAGAGCCGACCGCGTGGAGGTGGAGATCGAGACCTTCCACGGGGAAAATAACTGTAAAGCAAAAGAACTTTCTTATATTGAGAAATACTTATTTTCTGAGGAAGTCCAGCCATGGAAAGGTCTGGCGGAGGGGGTGCGGCTGTTCACGGCAGTCACCCCCCGGTCCGAGGTGGAGTGGACGGCCGCCGAGATCCTACGCCTGGTCCGGGAGGAGGGGCTCCGCTACCGGGAGATCGGCGTGGTGGCTCGGGGTTTTGACGCCTATGGCCCTCTCATCGAGGAGGTTTTTGGGCGATATGGCATACCGGTTTTCCTGGACAGCATGACCGACATCCTCCAAAAGCCGGTCTTTGCTGTGGTTACGGGGGCACTGGATGTGGTGGCGGGGGATTACGACAGCGGTGACATATTCCGCTACCTGAAAACGGGACTCACCGGTGTTACCCGGTCGGACTGTGACCTGCTAGAGAACTACGTGCTGAAATGGGACCTAAAGGGGAACCGATGGACGGCGTCGGCTGCCTGGGATATGCACCCCCGGGGGTATGGCTTCCCCATGACAGAGGAGGACCAGGCCCTGCTGGACCGCCTGAATGAGGTGCGGCGGCAGATTACCGAGCCGCTGGAGATGCTTCGGCGCAACACCGACGAGACCGGTGTGGGGCAGGCCGTGGTACTGTATCAATTTCTGGAGCAGATCCGGCTACCCCAGCGGCTGGAGGAGCGGGCCCAGGTGCTCCGAGAGAGGGGCGAGCTCAAGCGGGCGGAGGAGTACGGCCAGCTGTGGGAGATCCTCTGCGGCGGCCTGGAGCAGTGCGCCGCCATCCTGGGCCGGGTGCCCCTGGGCCTGGAGGAGTTTGCCCAGCTGCTCAAGCTGGTGCTCTCCCAGTACGACGTAGGCGCCATTCCCGTCTCCCTGGACCGGGTGACGGCAGGAGACGCCGCCCGGCAGGGGGACCGGCAGTGCGCTGCTCTTTTCTTCCTGGGAGCCGATGACGGTGCACTGCCCCAGGTGGCGCCGGCGCCGGGGCTCTTCACCGACGACGACCGCAGCCTGCTTGCCTCCATGGGCCTGGAGCTCTCCCCACAGCTCACCGATAAGCTGGACCGAGAGATGACCATTGTCTACGCCGCCTGCGCTCGTCCCGACCGCCATATGACGGTAAGCTGGGCCGCCCTGGGACCCCAGGGGGAGGAGCGGCGGCCGTCCTTCCTGTGGGAACGGCTGCGGCGGCTCTTTCCAGACGTCCTCCCAATTCGGGAACAGGCCCTGGGAGATGCCTTCCGCCTGGCGGCGCCCCGGCCCGCCCTGGAGCTGGCGGGGGAGCACCCGGAGGTCCTGGGGCTGATCCGGGACCAGGAGGAGCTGGCGTCCCTGGCCCGGCGGCTGGAGCGGGGGGCGGGCCTGGAGCGGGGACGTCTCTGCCCGGACTCCGTGGCCCGGCTCTACGGCCGGAAGGTGCCCATGTCGGCCTCCCGAATGGATAAGTACCGATCCTGCCACTTCTCCTACTTCATGCAATTTGGGCTGAAGGCCAAGCCCCGGCAGACCGCCGGCTTCCAGGCGCCGGAGTACGGCACCTTCGTCCACTATGTGCTGGAGCATATCCTCAAGGACACTGACTGGAAGGTGGAGGACGGCAACGGGGGCTGGACCTGGGACAGGGGAGTAGTCCGAAAGCGGATCAAGTTCATCATGGAGACCTACATTGCCCAGGAGCTGGGTGGACTGGAGAACAAGACTCCGCGGTTCGTCTACCTCTTCAACCGGCTTGTCCGGCCAGTGACTCAGGTGGTGGAGAACGTGCTGGAGGAGCTCTCCGTCTCCAGCTTCCAGCCCATCTCCTTCGAGCTGGGCTTCGGCGACCGGGGGGATCTGCCCCCGGTGGAGCTGACGGTGGACGGAGTCACCGTCAGCGTCTCCGGCTTTGTGGACCGGGTGGACGGCTGGGTCCACGACGGGCGGCTCTACCTGCGGGTGGTGGACTACAAGACGGGCCGCAAATCCTTCGACCTCACCGAGGTGTGGAACGGCCTGGGGCTCCAGATGCTCCTCTATCTCTTCACCCTAGAGGAGAAAGGAGAATCACTTTACAACTATGCCATCACACCGGCCGGTGTCCTCTACCTGCCCGCCCGGGCGGCGGTGGCCAAGGGCAGCCGGGGCATGACGGAGGCGGAGCGGCAGAAGCAGACCGACGCCGAGCTGCGGCGCCACGGCCTCCTCCTGGACGACCCCGAGGTGCTGGAGGCCATGGAGGCCATGAACGAGGGAGGACCCCGTTTTTTACCTGTAAAGGTATCCAGCCGTACAGGCACGATCACCGGAGAGGCTCTGGTGACGGCGGAGCGGTTGGGCAAGCTGAAAACACACACCCAGCACATCCTGGCCGAGATCGCCGGTGAGTTGGCTTCCGGCATCATCGACGCCGACCCCTACTGGCGGGGACCGGAGAAGAACGCCTGCCTCTATTGTGACTATTCATCCGCCTGCCACTTTGAGGATGGGCGTGGATCTGACAGGCGGAGATACTTGCCAACCATTGACAGCGAGACCTTCTGGGCTTCTGTAGCCGGTGAGGAGGACGGAGATGTGTGACCGGATGAGAAGGGGGGAGAAGTCATGGGCTTTCCACTGACCGAGGAACAGCGGGCGGTGGTGGAGGACAGGGGCGGCGGGTTGCTGGTGGCCGCCGCCGCCGGCTCCGGCAAGACCCGGGTGCTGGTGGAGCGGCTGCTGCGCCGGGTCCAGGAGGAGGGGGCGGATATCGACCGCTTCCTGGTCATCACCTACACCAAGGCGGCGGCGGCGGAGCTGCGGGGCCGTATCGCCCAGGAGTTGTCGGTCCGGCTGGCGGAGACGCCGGGAGACCGCCACCTGCGGCGGCAGGCCATGCTGCTCTACAAGACCCAAATCTCCACCATCCATGCCTTCTGTGCCCAGCTCCTGCGGGAGCACGGCCACCTGCTGGACCTGGAGGCCGACCTGCGGCTGTGCGACGAGAGCGAGGCGGGAGTGCTGATGCTCCAGGCCATGGACCAGGTGCTGGAGGAACGGTACGACGCCATCGAGCCCGGGAGCGACTTCGCCTGTCTGTTGGACACCATGTCCGCCGGGCGGGATGACAGCCGTCTCGTGGAGATCGCCCTGGACATCTATAACAAGGTCCAGAGCCACCCCGATCCCCACGCCTGGCTGGAGGTCCAGGGACGGGCCTTTGACCTGGAGGGTGTCACCGACGTGGGGGAAACCGTTTGGGGCCGCCTGCTGCTGGACCAGGCCAGGGAGCAGGCGGGCTATTGGAGGACCCGGATGGGAGAGGCCTTGGCCCTGTGTGAGGGGGACGAGAAGCTCAGCCGGGGGTACGCCCCCAGTCTGGCTGAGACCCTGGCAGACCTGGAGGCCTTTGAGACCGCCCTGGGCCAGGGCTGGGACCGGGCAGCGGAGCGGGCTGCCGTCTCCTTCCCCCGACTGGGCGCGGTGCGGGGCTGTGAGGACCCCGCCGCCCAGGAGCGGATCAAGACTATCCGGGAGGCCTGCAAGAAGCGGTTGGGCAAGCTGGCGGAGCGCTTTGCCGACGGCAGCGGCCAGCTTCTGGAGGACCTGCGGGCGGTGGCACCGGCGGTGCGGGGGCTGTTCGCCCTGGTGGAGGATTTTTCGGCCGCCTATACCGCCCTCAAGCGCCGCCGCCGTCTGCTGGACTTTTCTGACCTGGAGCATCTGGCCATCCGGCTCCTGCGGGAGAGGGACGGCTCCCCCACGGAGCTGGCCCAGCTGGTGGGCAGCCGGTACATCGAGGTCATGGTGGACGAGTACCAGGACACCAACGAGGCGCAGAACGCCATTTTCGACGCCATCTCCGGGGGAGGCAGGCGGCTTTTCATGGTGGGCGACGTAAAGCAGTCCATCTACCGCTTCCGGCTGGCCGACCCCACCATCTTCCTGGGCAAATACCGCACCTTCAAACCCCGGGAAGAGGCTTCGGAGGGGGAAAACCGCCGTATCCTGCTGACCCGGAACTTCCGTTCCCGTCCCCAGGTTCTGGAGGGGGCCAACTTCCTCTTCCGTAACATTATGTCCGTGCCCTTTGGGGAGATGGACTACACCGCCGACGAGGCCCTCTATCCCGGGGCGGAATTCCCCGGCCGGCAGGAGGACTACGCCGTGGAGCTGGACGCTCTGGACCTCTCCGCCGTGGAGCCGGAGGGAGAGGGAGAGAAGGTGCCCCGGGATCTGTTGGAGGCACGCTTTGCCGCCCGGCGTATCCGGGCGCTGCTGGACGGCGGCTTCCAGGTGGCCGACGGGGAGGGGGGCACCCGCCCCCTGGAGCAGGGGGACGTGGTGATCCTGCTGCGCTCCCCCAATACCGTCCTGCGCCACTACGCCCGAGCCCTGGGGGAGCAAGACCTGTCCTGGGAGGCAGAGGGCGGGGAGGACTTCCTCGCCTCCACCGAGGTGTCGGTGGCCCTCTCCTGCCTGCGGATCGTGGACAACCCCCGGCAGGATGTGCCCCTCATATCGGTGCTCCGTTCTCCGGTGTGGGGCTTTTCGGCCGACCGGCTCTCCCAGATCCGCTCTTCCGCTCCCGACACCGACTTTTACGGCGCCCTTCTGGCTGACGGCGGCGCCGATGTGAAGGAATTTCTGGAGGAGCTGGACCGGCTGCGGGATCTCTCCTGTGACATGAGCTGCCACCAACTCCTGTGGGAGATCTATGACCGCTTCGGCATGCTGGGCATCTTCAGCGCCATGGGAGACGGGGAGACCCGGCGGGGGAACCTGCTGGCCCTGGCGGAGTGCGCCCGGCAGTTCGAATCCGCCGGCCACAAGGGCCTTTACGGCTTCCTCTCCTATCTGGATCGGGTGATGAACGCTGGCGGACGACTGTCCTCGCCCAGCCCGGCGGGGGAGGGCAGCGGTGTGCGCATCCTGAGCATCCACCGCTCCAAGGGCCTGGAGTTCCCGGTGGTCTTCCTGTGCGGCCTGGCCCGGCGGCTCAATCGGGAGGACATGCAAAAACCCATACTCTTCCATCCCAAACTGGGGATAGGGCCCAAGGGCTTGGACCCGGAGCGGATGGTGGAATATACCACCTTGGCTCGGCAGGCAGTGGCCGCCCAGCTGGAGCGGGAGATGATGGCGGAGGAGCTGCGGCTCCTCTATGTGGCCATGACCCGGGCCAAGGAGAAGTTGGTCCTCACCTGTGCCCTCACCGGCGGGGCCAGGGACCTGCGCAAACTGGCGGAGGACACCGCCTGTCCGGTGGACCCTCAGGCTCTGCTGGCCACTCAGTCGGCGGCCCAGTGGGTGCTGTTGCCAGTGCTGGCCCGGCCCGACGCCGGAGCGCTCCGGCGCGTCATGGAGCGGGATGTGCCCCTGACCACCGCCGACTGCGGCCCGGCGTGGGACATCCGGTGGGTGGACGGCAGCGATCTGGGTACGGCACCTCCGTTCCGCAGACCGGCAGAGCAGGGAGGGACGCCGGAGGCCGCGCGGCTGGACCTGGAGGACCTGGCCCGGCGCCTCAACTGGCGGTATCCCCATCAGGACGATACCCTCATCCCCTCTAAGCTCACCGTTACCCAGCTCAAGGGCCGGGACCTGGACCGGGAGGCAGCGGAGGTTGCTCCCCAGCCGCCCCGGCCCATCCAGTTCCCTCGTCCCCGCTTTGCGGCAGAGGAACTGGGGCTGACGGCGGCCCAGAAGGGCACCGCACTCCACTTGGTGATGCAGTTTATCGACTTCGACAAGTCTACCACCAAGCGGGGGGCGGCAGCTGAGATCCAGCGGCTGGTCCAGAAGCAGATCATCACCCCCCAGCAGGGAGAGGCTGCTGACCCCGCCCGCATCGCCGCCCTCTTTTCGTCCCCTTTGGGCCGGGAGCTGCTGGCCTCAGACACCCTCCAGCGAGAGTTCAAGTTCTCCATCCTGGTGCCCGCCCGGGACTACTACCCCCAGGCGGGAGAGAGGGAGCAGGTCCTCCTCCAGGGCGTGGTGGACGCCTGGTTCGAGACTTTGGAGGGCATTACGGTGGTGGACTTCAAGACCGACCGGATCAAAGAGAATGAACTTCAGGGCCGGGCCGAGTCCTACCGGTCCCAACTTGCGGCGTACAGCCGCGCCCTGGAGGAGGTCACCGGCCGAAAGGTGGTCCGGAAGGTGCTGTGGTTCTTCCGGCTGGACAAGGCGGTGGAGCTCTGACAGCGGGAGGGGAGAGAGTTTACGACAAAATAAGAAAAAAATACTTGCATTCTCTTATTACCTGTGCTATTATATTCTAGCGTTTGTAAGGCGTGGAGGTTTGCTGCGCCGTCTCATCCAGAACGAGAAAGAGGTGAAACAGCAATGAAGGAAGGTATTCATCCCAATTATCAGCAGACCACCATTAAGTGTGCCTGTGGTAATGTGATTGAGACCGGTTCTACCAAAAAGGACATCCGCGTGGAAGTTTGCTCCAAGTGTCACCCCTTTTTCACCGGCAAGCAGAAGATGGTGGACACCGGCGGTCGCGTGAGCCGCTTCAACAAGAAGTTCGGTCTGGACAAGAAGTAAGCACGATACTCAAGAGGCCCGCGTCGGTTTCGGCGCGGGTCTTTTCGCATATACTGCTTTTGGAAAAACGGAGATCTCAAGTGGGAGGGCACAGCGATGCTGGAAAAATGTGACGTGAAGAGCCTGGACCGAAACATATTTTCCCTTATCGGAGAGCAGTGGATGCTCATCACCGCGGGGACGGCGGAGCACTGCAACACCATGACCGCCAGTTGGGGCGGCCTGGGGGTGCTATGGGGCAGCGACGTGGCCACCTGCTACATCCGTCCCCAGCGGTACACCTATGAGTTCGTGGAGGGGAGCGACTATTTTACCCTCTCCTTCTTTGGGCCGGAGTACCGGAAGGCGCTGGCCCTCTGCGGTTCCAAAAGCGGCCGCGAGGTGGATAAGGTAAAGGAATGTGGCTTTACGATTTGCACCGGGGAAGGCGACACCCCCTACTTTGCTGAGGCGGAGCTGGTGCTGGTGTGCCGGAAGATGTACTGGCAGGATATAGATCCCACCCACTTCCTGGACCCTGAGACCGATGAAAAGTGGTACCCTGAGAAGGATTACCACAGGATGTATATCGGTAAGATCGTGGAGGCCTATCGAAAGAAATGAGGGACACAGTCCCGGAGGTACTATGACTGACCATACCGAAGAAAAAATCGGCCGGGCCGTTCTGGTGGGGCTCAACGCCGGCTGCCTGAGTAGGGAGGAGAACGCCAGTGAGTCCTCTATGGAGGAGCTCGCGGCCCTGCTGGAGACGGCGGGAGGGGTGTGCGTGGGCACAGTCCTCCAGAATAAGGACACCCCGGACCCCCGCACCTTCATCGGCGAGGGCAAGGTGGCCGAGGTAAAGGAGCTGGTCCAGGGGACCGGTGCTACCATGGTCATCTTCGATAACGCCCTCTCGCCCTCCCAGCAGCGGGTGCTCTCCGACGAGCTGGGGGTGGGGGTACTGGACCGTTCCGCCCTCATCCTGGACATCTTCGCCCAGCGGGCCCGGACCAAGGAGGGCCGCCTCCAGGTGGAGCTGGCCCAGTACCAGTATCTGCTCCCCCGGCTGCTGGGCATGTGGACCCACCTGGAGCGCCAGGAGGGCGCCATCGGCACCAGAGGTCCTGGTGAGACCCAGCTGGAAACCGACCGGCGGCACATCCGCCGAAAAATCCAAAAGCTGCGGGAGGAGCTGGAGCAGGTGCGCCGGATCCGTACTACCCAGCGCACCCGCCGGGAGAAAAACGAGGTGCCGGTGGTGGCCATCGTGGGCTACACCAACGCAGGAAAATCCACCCTGCTCAATACCCTCACCGGGTCCGACATCCCCGCCAACAACCGGCTTTTCGACACCCTGGACACCACCACCCGTACCCTGGAGATCTCGGACACCTGCACGGTGCTCATCTCGGACACAGTGGGTTTCATCTCCAAGCTGCCCCACCACTTGGTGGAGGCCTTCAAGGCCACTCTGGAGGAGCTCTCCTTCGCCGACCTGCTCCTCCACGTCATCGACTCTTCCAATCCGGAGTGGCGGGAACAGGCAGCAGTGGTGGAATCCCTCATCTATGAGCTGGGTGCCTCGGAGACACCCCGAATCGATGTATTCAATAAATGCGACCGGTACAGCGGTGACATCCTGCCCCACGGGGAGGATATCGTCACCGTCTCCGCCAAGACGGGGGAGGGACTGGACCGGCTCCGCAGCATGATCGGCGACCGGCTGGACGCCGGTGCCCACCGTGTGACACTGTCCCTGCCCTACGACAAGGGCGGATTGCTGGACACCTTATATAAAGAGGCCAAGGTGGAGTCGGTGGAGTACGGCGAGACCATTCTGGTCACGGCGGTGTGCACCCCCAAGCTCCTGGGCCAGTTGAGCCAGTACCTGACAGACAACTGACAGAAATGAGGACCGGCCATGACCATGACAGAATACCATATCCCCACAACCGCCTCCGAGACCGAGCTGGTGGAAAAACGCTCCCGCTTCATCGGCCATGTGTGGCACGTGGAGAGTGAGGAGGAGGCAAGGGCCCGGATCGAGGAGACCAAAAAGAAGCACTATGACGCCCGCCACAACTGCTGGTGCTACCGGCTCAAGGACGGCACCGAGCGCTACTCCGACGACGGGGAGCCCCAGGGCACGGCGGGCCAGCCCATGCTCAACGTCTTTCAGCGGGAGGGCGTGGTGGATGTGGTCTGCGTGGTGACCCGGTACTTCGGCGGTATATTGCTGGGGGCCGGTGGGCTGGTCCGGGCCTATACCCAGAGCGCCAAGGACGCCCTGGACGCCGCCGGAACCTCGGCGGTCCGCCAGTGGTCCAAACTGGAACTGCGCTTTCCCTACCACCTCCTGGAGCGGATCAGGCTTGAGGCGGAGGAGGCTGGAGGCCTCCTGGGGGAGACCGACTACGCCGCCGACGTGGGGCTTACCGTCTTTCTGCCAGAGGGCGAGGAGGGGGCCTTTGTGGACCGGGTGGTGGAGCTCACCGCCGGGGCGGTGACGCCCGCCGTCACCGGGCAGGATTTTCGCGCGGCGCCGCTGGTCCCGCCGAAGGGGAGGGGCTGAAGTCCTATCCTCCGACCGGGGACGATCATGAATAATCTATGAATTTTTCCCGGACAGGCAGGATTTCTTTCTGCCTACGGCGTATAACACCACAGACCTTTTTTAGGGAGGTGAGACGCCTTGACGGAACGAGAACGGCGGGAGGCTCAGGAACGGCGGTTTCTCTCGCCCTATGCCTGCCTGGCGGCTGATTCCAAGGGCCGGGCCCGGCCGGTAGAGCCCTGTCCGGTGCGGACCTGCTTTCAGCGGGACATCGACCGCATCGTCCACTCCAAGGCCTTCCGGCGGTTGATGCACAAGACCCAGGTCTTTCTGCACCCGGAGGGCGATCACTACCGCACCCGCATGACCCACACCATCGAGGTGGTCCGCATCGCCCGCACCCTGGCCCGGGGGCTTCAGCTCAACGAGGACCTGACCGAGGCGGCCGCTTACGGTCACGATTTGGGCCATACCCCCTTCGGCCACGCCGGAGAGCGGGTACTCAACGAGATCATGCCCGGCGGCTTTGAGCACAACGTCCAGTCCCTGCGGGTGGTGGATCGCCTGGAAAACGACGGGGATGGCCTGAACCTCACCTATGAGGTGCGGCGGGGCATTTTGTGCCACACCGGTCCAGACCGGGCCGAGACCCTGGAGGGGCAGTTGCTGCGGCTGGCGGACAAGATCGCCTACATCAACGCCGACATCGACGACGCTACGCGGGGCGGGATCATCTACCCCATGGACATCCCCCTGGAGATCTCCAACGTGCTGGGCTTTACCTACTCCGAGCGCATCGACACCCTCACCACCGACATCATCCGGGAGAGCGCTGACACCGGCGCCCTTCGGCAGTCGGACACCTGTCGGGAGGCCATGAATAACTTGCGGGAGTTCATGTTCGAGCATGTCTATCGCAATCCGGTGGCCAAGGGTGAGGAGTCCAAGGCCCAGGGCATGCTCCTGCGGCTTTTTGAATACTACTGCCGCGATCCGGACATGCTTCCCCCGGAGTTCCAGGACATCCGGGAACGGGAGAGTGTGGAGCGGGCGGTGTGCGACTACATCGCCGGTATGACTGACAACTACGCGGTGGAGAAGTACTCTGCGGCTTTCATCCCCATGTCCTGGGGGGTAAAGTGAGGTCCGAACGGTATGAATCCGCTGTGCGGCGGTAAAAATAGGCTGAAAGGGGGAGAAAAATGGCCATCCCGGCACAATTCATCGATGAATTGATGGCGCGGTGCGACATCGCGGACGTGGTGGCCGACTACGTTCCCCTGACCCGGAAGGGGGGCAGCCTCTGGGGCTGCTGCCCTTTCCACAGCGAGCGCACCCCGTCCTTCCATGTGGTACCGGAGCGGCAGATGTACAAGTGCTTCGGCTGCGGCAAGGGCGGCGGCGTCATCAACTTCATCATGGAGATGGAGAACCTCTCCTATCCGGACGCCGTGCGCTTCCTGGCCAAGCGGGCGGGATTGCAGGTACCGGAGGAGAGGGGGGACGGGAGCTTCCGCAAAAAGCGGGAACGGCTCCTGGCCCTCAACAAGGAGGCTGCCCGGTACTTTCACAGTGTCCTCCATAGCCCCGCCGGCCAGGCCGGGGTGGCTTACCTCTTCGGCAAGCGGAAGCTCTCCAAGGCGACGGTGACCCGGTTTGGTCTGGGCATGGCGCCGGAGGGGTGGGACAAGCTCATCACCGCCATGGCCGCCAAGGGCTATGACAAGAGTGACCTGCTGGAGGCCGGACTGGTAGTCCGCAGCAAGGAGGGCCGGGTCTATGACCGGTTCCGGAACCGGGTCATGTTCCCCATCATCGACCTGAGAGGCGATGTGATCGGCTTTGGAGGACGGGTGCTGGATGACTCCACACCCAAGTACCTCAACTCGCCGGACACTCCCGTCTTCAACAAGGGCCGTAACCTCTTTGCCCTGAATATCGCCAAAAAGACCCGTTTGGGCCGGATTATCCTCACCGAAGGATATATGGACACCCTTTCACTTCACCAGGCCGGCTTTGACTGCGCCGTGGCCTCCCTGGGCACCGCCCTGACGGCCGACCACGCCCAGCTCCTCTCCCGGTACACCAAAGAGGTGGTCATCGCCTACGACGGCGACGGCGCCGGCGTCTCGGCGGCCCAGCGGGCCATCGGACTGCTGGAAAAGACGGGGATGAAGGTGCGGGTGCTGCGGATGAAAGGGGCCAAGGACCCCGACGAGTTTATCGGTAAATACGGCCCCGAGGCCTTCGCCAAGCTCCTGGACCAGAGCGAGAACCATATCGAATACCGCATCGACCAGGTGAAGAGGAAGTACGACCTCACCGACGACGCCCAGCGGGTGGAGTTTTTGAAGGAGGTCGTTCCCATCCTGGCCCAGCTGCCCAGTCCGGCGGAGCGGGAGATCTACGGCACACGATGCGCCGAGATGGCCGGAGTCACCGCCGAGGTGGTGGCCCAGGAGGTCAAGCGGGAGCGCTCCCGTCTGAGCTGGAAGGCGAAAAAGCAGCAGGAGCGCCGGGATCTGACTCCGGCGGTCCAGCTCCAGCCCAAGGAACGAGCCCTCCGCTATGACAACATCCGCTCCGCTCGGGCGGAGGAGGGGGTCCTGCGGCTGGTGATTCTGGACCCGGAGCTCTTCGGCAGCGCGGCTGCCTTGGAGCCGGAACACTTCTCTGCGCCTCTGCTGGGCAAGGTATTCGGACTGCTGCGGGAGCGCTGGACCAATGGTCTTACCGTCAGTCTGGCCGCCCTGGCCGGCGAGCTGGAGCCCGCTGAGATGAGCCACCTGAGCGGTGTGCTGACCCAACCGGAATCTCTCCAGAACGGCGCACGCGCCATGAGGGATTACATAGAGATTATAGAGACAGAAGCGGAAAAACGCAGGCTGGCGGGGGAGTCCGAGGAACTGCTGGCCATGCAGAAAAAGCTGCTTGAGAAAAAAGCATATGGAGGATGAGTCCATGAGTGGAAAGAGAATACTGGATATGCCTGCTGAGCTTCCCAAGAAGGCGTCGCAGGTCACCAGCGGAGAGAAGATCGAGGCCGGCAAGGCGGAGCTGATGAAGGTTGTCGAGGGCGTTCAGGGTGCCGAAAAGCTGGCGGAGCTGCTGGATAAGGGCAAGAAGAAGGGCAAACTGTCCTCCAGCGAGCTCATGGACGTCCTGGAAGAAATGGATCTGGAGAGCGAGCAGCTGGATAAGATTTATGACGCCATGGAGAACATGGGGATCGACACCGCGGGGGAGGACTATCTGCCTGAGCTGGTGGATGAGGTCCCCAGCCTGGAGGAGATCGAGGATATTCCTGAAGAGGAGATCGTGGACCCCAATACCCTGGTGGATTCCTTCGGCATTGATGACCCGGTGCGCATGTACCTCAAAGAGATCGGCAAGGTAAATCTGCTGACCCCTGACGAAGAGGTGCGTTTGGCCCAGGACATGGGTGCCGGCGATGCCGCCAAGGAGCGCATGGCAGAGATCGAGAACGCCAAGAAGAAAGGGGAGGAGATCGTTCTCACCCCGGAGGAAGAGAAGGAGCTTAAGCGGGCCATCAAGCGCGGTGAGGCCGCCAAGCAGCGGCTGGCTGAGGCCAATCTTCGTCTGGTGGTCTCCATCGCCAAGCGCTATGTGGGCCGCGGCATGCTCTTCCTGGATCTCATTCAGGAGGGCAATCTGGGCCTTATCAAGGCCGTGGAGAAGTTTGACTACACCAAGGGCTATAAGTTCTCCACCTACGCCACCTGGTGGATCCGTCAGGCCATCACCCGCGCCATCGCTGACCAGGCCCGTACCATCCGTATCCCTGTCCACATGGTGGAGACCATCAACAAGGTCATCCGGGTCTCCCGCCAGCTGCTCCAGGAGCTGGGCCATGATCCCAGCCCCGAGGAGATCTCTGAGGAGATGAATATGCCGGTAGACAAGGTCCGGGAGATCCTGAAGATCGCCCAGGAGCCTGTGAGTCTGGAGACTCCCATCGGCGAGGAGGAGGACTCCCATCTGGGCGACTTCATCCCCGACGAGGATGCCTCCGAGCCCTCTGAGGCCGCCAGCTATACCCTGCTCAAGGAGCAGCTCATTGACGTGCTGGACACCCTCACCCCGAGGGAGGAGAAGGTCCTCAAGCTACGCTTTGGTCTGGAGGATGGCCGTACCCGCACTCTGGAAGAGGTGGGTAAAGAGTTTAACGTTACCCGTGAGCGCATCCGTCAGATCGAAGCCAAGGCGCTGCGAAAGCTGCGCCATCCCAGCAGAAGCAAGAAGCTGAAGGATTTCCTGAACTAAGGAGCTGCGCAATGAAGATCAAGTTTTATGACCAGGCTCTGGACAGTGACTTGAAGTATGCGGTGGTCTGCGCCAAGGTGGGGGAGCGGTGGCTTCTGTGCCGCCACAGGGAGCGGCAGACCTGGGAGCTGCCTGGCGGTCACCGGGAGCCTGGAGAGGATATCCACGAGACCGCAGCCCGGGAGCTCCGGGAGGAGACCGGCGTCACCGAGTGCCAGATGGAGCCCGTGGCTGCCTACGGCGTGTTTCAGGAGGGGGAGGACCCTTCCTTCGGCGCCCTCTTCTTTGCCGACGTGTGGGAGACTGCGGAGATCCCATCGGGGAGCGAGATGGCGGAGTGGCGTCTGATGGAGGCGATTCCAGATGAATTGACCTATCCGGAGATCCAGCCCTCCTTGCTGGAGCAGGTCCAACGATGGCTGGACGGGGGAAACTTTCGTTCGGTCCAAGAGGATATTTTTGAGCTGATGATGTGAGCGCGGCTGTTCATATTTTATTTACAAGCTATTTAAAATCTGTCCATTCCTGCCGAGGTGGGAGGTGGTAGAATAAGAATGTGATCAAGAGATCACAATTCAAAACCTCCTCCTCTCTCTCAAAAGAAAACGCGGACCTGTGAGAACGGGTCCGCGTTTCTTATTTTTCTACATGAGAACAAAAAAATAAAAAGAGCAAGCGTTACACGCTTGCTCTTTTTTGGCAGCGGGAGAAGGATTCGAACCCTCACAAACAGAGTCAGAGTCTGTCGTGCTACCCTTACACAATCCCGCTA